>NZ_CP108006.1:5806359-6128573 GCF_036127095.1 Streptomyces sp. NBC_00335 | reverse complement strand
GCGGGCCGGAAGCGGACTTCGACCTCGCCGCCGAGCACCGGGCGACCGAGGAGCTGATCCTCGCCTCGGGCCTGCCGTACACCTTCCTGCGCAACGGCTGGTACACCGAGAACCACACGGGCAACCTGGCTCCGGTGCTCGCGCACGGGGCGGTCCTGTCCAACGCGGGCGAGGGCCGGGTGGCCTCGGCCGCGCGGGCCGACTACGCGGCGGCCGCCGCGACCGTGGTGACCGGGGACGGCCACCTCGGCCGGGCGTACGAGCTGAGCGGCGACGTGGCGTGGTCCTTCGCGGAGTACGCGGCGGCCGTGGCGGAGGCGACCGGGCGGGAGATCACGTACAACGCCGTGACCCCCGAGGCCCACCACGCGGTCCTCACCGGCGCGGGAGTCCCGGCGCCGTTCGCCGAGATCCTGGTCGACGTGGACCTCGCCATCGAGCGCGGCCGCCTGGCCGGCACCTCCGGCGACCTGTCCCGCCTGATCGGCCGCCCCACGACGCCGATGGCCCTGACGGTCGCGGAAGCGGTGGCCTCGGCACGCAGCGCGGGCTGAGCCCGGGCCCGGCGGCCGCCGGGCCGTCACCTTCTGCGGCTCCGGCGGCGCCGCTGCACCTCCTGCAGCGCCGCCGGAGCAGCCGGAGCAGCCGGAGCCGCCGGAGCCGCCTGAGCCGCCAAAGCCGCGTGACGTTCCTCCGGGCTGCTACATGCCTGCCGTCACCAGGGTGCCGACGCCCAGCAGCGCCAGGATGCCCGAACTGATCCACCCCATCGTGCGGGTGATCTTCGGCCTCTGCAGCCATACGACCGCATGGGCGGCCGCCTTCGCGAGGAGCACCAGCCAGGCCACCGCGACCACGCCGTCGATGACGCCGAGGACCATGATCGAGCCGAAGCCGACGGCATCGGCGGGCAGGAACTGCGGTACGACCGCGAGGAAGAACAGGCCCACCTTGGGGTTCAGCATGCACGAGAACAGTCCGGAGTTCAGGGCCGCCCGGGTGCTGGGTGGAGGCGGTGGGCCGTCCCGTACCGGAGCGCTGCCCGAGGCCATCGGAGCGGTACCGGAGGCGTCGTTGCTTCGGATGAACCCGATGAATCCGCTGACCCCGAGGTAGAGCAGGTACAGGCCGCCCACCACCTTGACCGTGAAGAAGGCCGCTGCGGACCTTTCGAGAACGGCCCCCAGGCCGAGCGCCACCATCGCGGCCCAGAACAGCGAGCCGATGCCCGATCCGAACGCGGCGGCGACCCCGTAGCGGGCTCCGGAGAGGCTGTACCTGAGGATCAGGAACGTGTCCGGCCCCGGCGTGATCGCCAGGAGCAGGCAGAGTCCTGCGAATCCCGTCAGCAGGGTGAGACTCATCGCCGGGAGGCCCTTTCCGTCAGCCGCCCACCGTGACGCCGAGCTGTTTTCCGTAGTCGCGCACTTCGGCCCTGGCCCCGGCAAGGTCGTCCAGGGTGAGGCCCGGCATCACGGACTCCACGTAGTCCGCCATCGCCTCCTCCCTGTCGATGATGTCCTTGCCCCGCCACTTCCTGGCGCGCAGCTCGTGCTCGCGCCGGCTGGGCATCGACAGTTTGAGCTCGTCGGCGTTCGCGCGGGCCAGCTCCGGGTCGAGCAGCATCTTGAAGTCCAGGGATCCCGGCTCGGGGGACAGCACTTCGACGTCGAGGGAGGCGATGGCGCCGGCCCCCGAGGCCAGCAGCGCCTTCATGGAGTCGATGTTCTCCCGCATCAGCGCGGCGTCCATGCCCAGATGGCCGATGACGAAGCCGACTTTGAGGAGGAGGCCGTTGTTCTTGGCCGACTGGAGCGCCTTCACGTTGTGATCGAACATCTTCTCGGCGCGGAACCTGGAGTCGTTCTCGCGGATCGACACCAGGGGCTTGCGCATGGCCTGCAGCGAGACGGGGGTCCCCGCGTCGAGCCCGACCATGAGCTGCCGTACGCCGAGGGCGCGTAAGTTGGCGGCGTGCCGCTCGTCGGACAGGCCGTCCGCCCGCGCGTAGCCCACCATCACCGGGCGGTCGTCTTCGGGGAGGTCCGCCCACCATCCGGGCGGCGAGGCGACCATCTCCCGCAGCAGCCTGCCGAAGGTCAGGGGCAGTTCGTCAGCCGTCAGGTAGAGGTAGTCGTAGCCGGAGGCGTGCGCCGCGCGGATCACTTCCCAGGCGGATTCCGCGTCGGGGACGGAGTTGCGCCACATGCCGCCGAACTGGATCGAGCAGAAGGAGCAGGCGTCGTTCCGGGCGAACTTGATGCAGCCCCGGCCGATCTCGACGGGCATCCCCGCGGTCACCCTGCGGCCCGTCAAGTGCTCGAAGGTCGGTACGACCCGGCTGCCGAAATTGCCGTCGTACAGGGACGAGTGAGCGAAGACGGCGTCGATCAGGGAGTAGTCGATCCGGGTGTGGAGGGGTTCGCTGCGCTGCGGCTGCACCGTCACGTCGGTGCCGTCGAACCTGGCGAGGCCGGGATAGACGCCGCCCGCCACCTCACCGCCGCTGCCGAGGGTCGCTATGAGATCGACGAGCCCGCCGACGACCTCGTTCCCGACGAACGCGTAGTCGATCACGCCGCGCTGCGAGGACAGGCACTCGCGGGTGAGCGCCGTCACGTGGTCGTTGCCCAATATCGTGACGATCCCGCTGTTCACGCGCTTGGCGGCGATGCATAAGTGCAGGCCGGCCTCGTAGGTGGCGGTCAGCGCGCTGACGCACAGCGCGAGGATGTCGCCCGCGTTGTCCTCGACGTAGGCGAGCACCTCCGGCCAGGGCATCACGGTCCCGTCGATGTACACCGGCTCGACGTCGGGGACTGATTGCAGCGCGGAGGCCAGGGTGAGGATCCCCAGGTTGGGGAAGTCGGACCAGTCGGTGTGCTCCTCCGGCCGGGTGACCGTGCAGGAAACACCGTCCAGGACGGTGTTGGAGTTCGGCGGGCTGACCACAAGTACCTTCATCTTGACTCTCCCCCGTGTTTCCCATGGTCGTGCACGGATCCCCGAAGCCGCCGACGCACCGAGGGCGACGAAACGGGCTGATGGATTCCCCTTTGGGCGTGGGCTCTACTGCCAAGGACGCTACGGATCGCCGCTGACGCGCTCTACGGACATCCCGACATGCGAGACGGCTTGGAATCATCGCATTCAGGGCGTTCTGCTCGGATTTGAGCCCGCTCCGGGGGTCATCGGTCCCCTGGCCGGAGTTCGGCGAAACGTGACATGAGCAACAGCCGCTTGACTCATGGCAGTTGCCGCACCGGCGGGCGTGCCGCGCACGCCCGCCCGCGTCCTGCTACGCCCCGTAGAACAGCTCGTCCACCACGCCCCGGGCGCGGCGGGTGATGCGGCGGTAGTCCTCCAGCATGTCGCCGACCGTGCCCTCCGCGTAGCCGAGGTAGCGGCCGACCGCCCCCAGTTCGCGGGCTTCCGAGGGGAAGGTGTCGCCCGCGCGGCCGCGGACCAGCATCACGGCGTTGCGGACCCGGGTGGCCAGCACCCAGGCCTCGTCCAGGATCTGCGCCTCCTCGGTCGGGATCAGGCCGGCCGCGTGGGCGGCGGCCAGGGCCTCGCGGGTGCGGGTGGTGCGCAGGCCCGGTTCCGCCCAGGCGTGCCGCATCTGGATCAGCTGGACGGTCCACTCCACGTCGCTGAGGCCGCCGCGGCCGAGTTTGGTGTGCAGGGTCGGGTCGGCGCCCCTGGGCAGGCGTTCGGATTCCATCCGGGCCTTCAGGCGCCGGATCTCGCGGACGGCGTCCTCGCCGAGGCCTTCCACCGGGTAGCGCAGCGGGTCGATCAGGTCGATGAAGCGCTGACCCAGTTCGAGGTCGCCGGCCACCGGTTCGGCGCGCAGCAGGGCCTGGGACTCCCAGGTCAGGGACCAGCGGCGGTAGTAGGCGGCGTACGAGGGCAGGGTGCGGACCAGGGGGCCGGAGCGGCCTTCGGGGCGCAGGTCGGCGTCGATGAGCAGCGGCGGGTCCGCGGTGGGGAGTTGGAGGAGCCTGCGCATCTCGGAGACGACGTGCTGGGCGGCCTTGGCGGCTTCCTGTTCGTCGACGCCCTCGCGCGGCTCGTGGACGAAGAGGACGTCGGCGTCGGAACCGTAGCCGAGCTCGTGGCCGCCGAAGCGGCCGACGCCGATGACCGCGAACCGGGTGGGCAGGGTGTCTCCCCAGTGGCCCTGGACCGCGGCGCGCAGGGCTCCGGCGACGGTGGCGGCGGTGAGTTCGGAGACGGCGCGGCCGACCCTGTCGACCAGGGCTCCGTGGTCCTCCTCGGCCGGGTTCTCCTCCGTACCGTAGGAGCCGATGATGTCGGCGGCGGTGGTGCGGAACAGCTCGCGGCGGCGGACTCCGCGGGCGGCCGCGACGGCGGCTTCCGGGTTCTCGGCGCGGCCGACGGCGGCGAGCACCTCCTGCTCCAGCGCCTCGTGGGTACGGGGAACCAGGCCCTCGGGGTCGCCCAGCAGGGCCACCGCCTCGGGGGCGCGCATGAGGAGGTCGGGGGCGAGGCGTCCGGCGGAGAGCACCCGGGCGAGGTTCTCCGCGGCGGCGCCCTCGTCGCGCAGGAGGCGCAGGTACCAGGGGGTCTTGCCGAGGGCGTCGGAGACCTTGCGGAAGTTCAGCAGGCCCGCGTCCGGGTCGGCGGAGTCGGCGAACCAGCCGAGGAGCACGGGCAGCAGGGTGCGCTGGATGGCGGCGGCGCGGGTGACGCCGGAGGCGAGGGCTTCGAGGTGGCGCAGGGCCGCGGCCGGGTCGGCGTACCCGAGGGCTTCGAGGCGCTGGCCGGCGGCGCGCGGGGAGAGCCGGGTCTCGCCGGGGGCGAGCTGGGCCACGGCGTCGAGGAGCGGCCGGTAGAAGATCTTCTCGTGCAGGCGGCGCACCACGGAGGCGTGCCGGCGCCAGGCCTTGTTGAGCTCGGCGACCGGTTCGGTGCGCAGGCCGAGCGAGCGCCCCAGGCGCCGCAGGTCGGCTTCGTCCTCGGGGACGAGGTGGGTGCGGCGCAGCCGGTAGAGCTGGATGCGGTGTTCCATGGCCCGCAGGAAGCGGTACGCGTCGTGCAGCTGGGCGGCGTCGGCGCGCCCGACGTAGCCGCCGGCGGCGAGGGCGGTGAGCGCGTCGAGCGTGGTGCCGGAGTGCAGGGTGGCGTCGGAGCGGCCGTGTACGAGCTGGAGGAGCTGGACGGCGAACTCGACGTCGCGCAGGCCCCCGGGGCCGAGCTTCAGCTCGCGCTCGACCTGGGCGGCGGGGATGTTGTCGACGACGCGGCGGCGCATCTTCTGGACGTCGGGGACGAAGTTCTCACGCTCGGCGGCCTGCCAGACGAGGGGACTTATGGCGGCGATGTACTCGGCGCCGAGCGCCTCGTCGCCCGCGACGGCGCGGGCCTTGAGGAGGGCCTGGAACTCCCAGGTCTTGGCCCACCGCTGGTAGTAGGCGAGGTGGGAGGCGAGGGTGCGGACGAGCGGACCGTTTCTGCCCTCGGGGCGGAGGTTGGCGTCGACGGGCCAGATGGTGCCTTCGACGGTGGTCTCGGAGCAGATCCGCATGAGGTGGGAGGCGAGCCGGGCGGCGGCCTGCACGGCCTTGCCCTCGTCCGCGCCGGGGGCCGCGTCGCCGACGAAGATGACGTCGACGTCGGAGACGTAGTTCAGCTCGTTGCCGCCGCACTTGCCCATGGCGATGACGGCGAGCCGGCAGACGGCCGCGTCCTCGGGGGCGGCGGCGGTCGCGATGCGCAGGGCCGCGCGCAGGGTGGCGGTGGCCAGGTCGGCGAGTTCGGCGGCGGTCTGGGCTACGTCTATGGTCCCGCACACGTCGCGGGCGGCGATGGAGAGCAGGCAGCGGCGGTAGGCGACGCGCAGGTCGACCGGGTCGTGGGCGCCGGCCAGGCCCTGCTCGAACTCGGGCAGCCCCGGGTGCAGATCGGCCGCCTCGTAGGTGACCAGGGCCTGCCAGTCGCGGGGATGGCGGGCGAGGTGGTCGCCGAGGGCCTCGGAGGCGCCGAGCACGCCGAGGAGGCGGTCGCGCAGGGGCTTGGCACTGACGAGGGTGTCGAGGAGCACGCGCAGTTCCTCGGGGGCCTGCGCCTCTGCGATCCGGACCAGCCCGAGGAGGGCGAGGTCGGGGTCGGCGGTGGCCCCGAGGGCGTCGAGGAGCACCGGATCGGCGCGTACGGCGGCCAGCGCGTCGGTGTCGAGCAGCCGGGCGGCGGCCGAGGGGTCGGTGAACCCGCTGCGCAGCAGCCGGCTGAAGGTACTGCTCCTGCGTCCCGGGACTGTCATCCCGCCGCCTCCCGCGTACGTCGGCCTGCCCTTGCCTCTGCCCTGGCCGGGCGGATCCGCGGGGCGCCGCCTTCGGCGGGTGTCGCCGTCGGCAGGGTCCGCGCTCGTGGCCCGGGGAGAGCCTAGCCGGAGCAGGCGTTCGACTCACCGCACGGCCGGTGGGGCGGATTGTCGGATTTTTGGCGGACGTGTGGCGCGGGAGCCGGCGGGCGGGTCCGCCCGTGGCGGCGCGCGGCTGCGCCACGCGGCTCGGCCTCCCTGTGACCGCAAACACGTACGAAACGCCCGAACGAGCCGTGCCGGGGCGGCGGTTTCCACGAATTCGGAAGGAATCGGCGATCCGGGTGAACCAACTCGCTCGGATCGGACTCTCACTGACCGACCGACAGCACCACGCGGTTCTTCCTGCCGGAACGACTCCAAGGCGTAGACGATGCCCGTATCCCGCCGACGTTTCCTCTTCGCGACCGCGGTCCCGATGATGGCCCTCGGGGTGGCCGGCGTGCTCACCGTCGGCTCCGGCCAGCAGACCGCGGCCGAGGGAGTCCCGGATGCCGGCTCCCCGGCCACCCCGGTGAGCGACACCTCCGGTTCGATCGTCCAGATCGTCGCCCACCCCGACGACGACCTGTACTTCATGAACCCGGACCTCAGCCTCTCCCTCAGGGCCGGCACCCCGCTCACCACCCTGTACCTCACCTCGGGCGAATCCAACGGCAGCAACCGGGCCAACGGCATCGAAGCCAGGGACCCCGTGCAGGTCGCGGACCGGCCCCACTACGCGGAAGCCCGCCAGAACGGCATACGCGCCGCCTACGCGCAGATGATCACCGGCGACCGCACCAGCCCGTGGACCCGTTCGGTCATCCCCACCGCGGGCGGAGGTCACGCCGAGCTCGACGTCCTGGTGGCGAAGCCGCACGTCCAACTGGTCTGGCTGCAGATGCGCGAGGCCCGTGTCTCCGACTACCCGAAGGGCCTGAAGGACCCGAAGACCCTGAAGGACCCGAACAGCTTGCGCAGCCTGTGGAACGGGTGGATACCGGCGCTCCCGACGGTGCTCACCGCCGGCACTCCCGTCACACAGCCGCCCACGTACACCAAGGACCATCTGATAGCGGCGATATCCGGGGTCCTGGCGCAGTACAAGCCGACGACGATACGGATGCTGGACCCCACGCCCGGCCGGAAGGCCGGGGGCAAGTTCACCGACCATCAGGACCACACGTACGCGGCGCGGTTCGCGCAGGCCGGGGCCGCTGCGTACGCCGCGCGGGTCCCGTTCGGGCAGCGGCCGCACTTCACCGTCCAGAGCTACCTGGGCTACCACAACAACGCCCTGCCGCACTCGCTGGACCCGCAGACGGCCGAGACGAAGCTGGGCTTCCTGAAGACGTACGCCTGGTCCGACAAGCAGAACTACTGCGGCTCGCCCTCGGGCTGCGGAGACCGCAACGTGGCGGGCAACCCGAAGAACGGCGGCTGGTCCGAGTCGCTGCGGTACGCGCGAGGCGACCACTCCTCCTGGCTGGTGCAGGGCACTCCCGGCGTGCTGTACGCCTTCTCCGTCCTCGACGGCCAGATGGCCGTCTGGAACCGCGGCGCCGGCACCGGACCCGGCGCCGCCTGGCAGGGCCCGGCACTGCTGCCGGGAACCGGCATCGATCCGGGCGCGACCACCGCCCGGTTCCCAGACGGGCGCGTCGCCGTCCTCGGCACCCGCACCGTCTTCGGCGACCGGCCCGCGGACTACCGGCGCGAGATCGTGTACACCGCCCAGTCCGTGCCCGGCGGTCCGTTCGGGGCGTGGGTTTCGCTCGGCTCCCCGGATACCGGAGGGGACGATGCCGACACCTCCCTGATCAGCGCCCCCTCGGCCGTCTCCGACTCTGACGGGCGGCTGACGGTGTACGTCCGCCACTCCCGGCGCACCCTGCACTCCCGCACCCAGGAGCCCTCGGGGGCCTTCGGCGGCTGGCAGCAGCTGGGGGGAACGGACCTCGAGTCCGACCCGGTGGCGGTCACCGACTCCGCCGGGCGCCGCCACGTCTACGCCGCCACGGCGAAGTCGGTGGTGGTCTGGATCCAGCCCGCCCCGGGCGCCCCGCTGGCCGGCCCCTTCCCGACCCGGCTCCCGGCCACCACCGTCCCCCTCACCGCGGTCCCGGAGGGGGCGGGCGTCCGTCTGTACTTCCGGCGCCCCGATTCGGGGGTCGTACGCACCGCCGTGGTCACGGCCGCGGCCGACGGCGTACCACCGCAGGTCTCCAGCGTCACGGAGGCCGGCGGCCGGGCGGGCTACGGCGCGGTGGGCGCGGCGGGCCGCCTCATAGCGGGCCGCGCCACCTCGGGCACGGTCGGCACGACGGGCCTCGGCGGCCCGCCGGCGTGGACGGAGTCCCGGATGCTCTACGCGGGCACCCCGGCGGCCGTCCAGGAGCCGGGCGGCGCCCTGACGGCGGCGGTCCTGGGCCTGGACGCCGAACTCCACGTGGCCGCGTCCCTCCCCACCCCCACCCGCACCACCTGGCACCGGGCGGTGCCGAAGGAGTAGCCGCCGGCCGACGGGCGGAGCCCCGGTGCGAGGATGACCCTCCGGTTGCTCACGCACGCCCAGGTGCGGGTACGTCAAGAAGGAGGGGGAGCACCCATGTCGCACGCTCCGCTGCTCCGCCGCCCGGCGACGGCCCCGCTCGCTTCGCTCGTGGTGCTGGGCGCGGGAGCCGCGTACCTCTGGGGCACCGATCCGCACGAGCCCGGCCACTGGCTTCCCCGCTGCCCCTTCAACTGGCTGACGGGCCTGCTCTGTCCGGCCTGCGGTGCCACCCGGATGTGTTACGACATCCTGCACGGCGACCTCGCCGCGGCCTTCCACGACAACGCGGTGCTGTTCCTGCTGGGACTGCCGCTCGCCCTCTTCCTCTACGCCCGCTGGGCCACCGAAGGGCTGCGCGGGCGGAAGTACCACCCGGCGATCGGAATCCGGGGACAGGCGGCCATCATTGGGGTGGCTCTGACCTGGGCGGTCGTTCGCAATGCGGCCAGTTGATCACGGTGTGATCACGTTGTAGACCCCAGGGCAACCCTGCACTGCCGTCGCCGGTCATAGTTCCGCTGCGACCTGCAAGTCGCAGCACTCGTCCCCATCGATAGCAGTTCGCAAGGAGCTTTTGCATGTCCCAGAACATCGCCCCGAACGGCCAGCCGTACTCCGACAAGTCCAAGCTGGTGGCCGGCCTGCTGCAGATCTTCCTCGGCGGCCTCGGCATCGGCCGCTTCTACACCGGCCACACCGGCATGGCCATCGCCCAGCTGCTCACCTGCGGCGGCCTCGGCTTCTGGGCCCTGATCGACGGCATCCTGTTCCTCGTCAAGGACGACCGCACCGACAAGGCGGGCCGCGTGCTGCGCGCCTGACGTGCCCCGTAACGCCACACGGCCGGCCCCCTCATGACTGAGGGGGCCGGCCGTAGGCGTTCGTGCGCCCTGATCAGTGCTGCTGCCGCTACAGGACCGGCATCATCTTGCGGAGTTCGAAGGCCGTGACCTCGCTCCGGTACTCCTCCCACTCCTGCTTCTTGTTGCGCAGGAAGAAGTCGAAGACGTGCTCGCCGAGGGTTTCGGCGACCAGTTCGCTGCGTTCCATCAGGGCGATGGCCTCGCCGAGGTTCTGCGGGAGGGGTTCGATGCCCATCGCGCGGCGTTCCGCGTCGGAGAGGGCCCAGACGTCGTCGTCGGCGCCGGCCGGGAGTTCGTACCCCTCCTCGATGCCCTTGAGGCCCGCCGCCAGGAGGACGGCGTACGTGAGGTAGGGGTTGGCGCCGGAGTCGATCGAGCGGACCTCCACGCGGGAGGAGCCGGTCTTGCCCGGCTTGTACATCGGGACGCGGATCAGGGCCGAGCGGTTGTTGTGACCCCAGCAGATGTACGAGGGGGCCTCGCCGCCGGAACCGGCGGTGCGGGAGGAGCCGCCCCAGATGCGCTTGTAGGAGTTGACCCACTGGTTGGTCACGGCGGCCGTTTCCGCCGCGTGCTTGAGCAGGCCCGCGATGAAGGACCGGCCGACCTTGGAGAGCTGGTACTCGGCGCCCGACTCGTAGAAGGCGTTGCGGTCGCCCTCGAAGAGGGAGAGGTGGGTGTGCATGCCCGAACCGGGGTACTCCGAGAAGGGCTTCGGCATGAAGGTGGCCTGGACGCCCTGTTCCAGGGCGACCTGCTTCATGACCAGGCGGAAGGTCATGATGTTGTCGGCCGTCGAGAGGGCGTCGGCGTAGCGCAGGTCGATCTCCTGCTGGCCGGGGGCGCCCTCGTGGTGGCTGAACTCGACCGAGATGCCCATGGATTCGAGCATCGTGATCGCCTGGCGGCGGAAGTCCATGCCGACGTTCTGCGGGGTGTGGTCGAAATAGCCCGAGTTGTCGGCCGGGGTGGGCCGGGTGCCGTCCAGCGGCTTGTCCTTCAGCAGGAAGAACTCGATCTCCGGGTGGGTGTAGAAGGTGAAGCCCAGGTCGGAGGTCTTGTTCAGGATGCGCTTGAGGACGTACCGCGGGTCCGCGTAGGAGGGCGAGCCGTCCGGCATCAGGATGTCGCAGAACATCCGCGCCGTTCCGGGGGCCTCCGCGCGCCACGGCAGTATCTGGAAGGTGCTCGGGTCCGGCTTGGCGATCATGTCGGACTCGTAGACCCGCGCGAACCCCTCGATCGCCGAGCCGTCGAATCCGATGCCCTCGTCAAAGGCCTGTTCCAGCTCCGCCGGCGCGACCGCGACGGACTTCAGGAAGCCCAGTACGTCGGTGAACCACAGGCGCACGAAGCGGATGTCGCGCTCCTCGAGCGTCCGGAGGACGAATTCCTGCTGCTTGTCCATGGCTTCATCCTCGCAGTTCAGGCGGCCTGTGCACCACTGCCGCGAGGGCAAGGGCACAGTCGGGCCGGCCCAGTATCGCCAGCGGTGGTTTCCGCCAGATTACGCACCCCGGAAAGCCGGTGGCACCCCCGCACTGACCTTGGGCCGGTCATGAGCATTACCATCGGCGCCCATGGGGGGCCATGCGCAGGAGGAGCGGGGACGTCGGACACGTCCGCTGCTCCGCCATGCCGTCCTCCTGATGGCCTTCGGGGTACTGGCCGGCGCGGCGTTCCTGTGCCGGATCGCAGGGGCCGGGGCCGGGCAGCCGGCCGCCGCGGGGACGGTCGCGCGGGCCGGGCACTCCGCCCACGGGCCCGGCGCGCAGCGCGTCGTCTGCGCGGCGCCGCACGACCGGCCCGGCTGCTCCCCGCTCTCGCACGTCCTCCCCGGCCTGCTGCCCCCGGCGCCACCCGCGGCCCTGGTGGCCCGCGGGGCGCCCGTGCCCGCCGTGGGCCCCGCGCCCGCGGGGCGGGTCCGGCCCCCCTCGGCGCTCGCGCGCGGCCCCGACCTGTACGCCCTCCAGGTGCTGCGGACCTGACCGGTCCCGGTTCGACGGCGCTCAGGCAGCGCGTTCTCCACCCCACCCCCCTCAGCAAAAAGGATTCAGGGCCATGGCCAGCAGGAACTCCGAAACCAACAACTCCCGCCAGGCGCGAATAGCCGAGATGCGGCGCGCCGACCGGTCGCGCGACCGGCGCAACAAGGCCATCGCGATCACCACGTCGGCCGCCATCGTCACCGCGCTCATCGGCTTCGGCGCGTGGGTGATGATCGACCAGCAGAACGACAAGGAGGCCAAGGAGGCCCTCCGCAAGGCGCCGGTCGCCGGTGAGCAGACCTGGGACGCCAAGACGCTCGGCCGCAAGCACGTCGAGACCCCGGTGAAGTACGAGATGAACCCGCCGGTCGGCGGGGACCACAACCCCCGCTGGATGAACTGCGACGGCGACGTCTACAAGAACCCGATCCCCGAGATCAACGCCGTCCACTCGCTGGAGCACGGCGCCGTGTGGGTGACGTACAACGAGAAGGCCGCCCCGGCCGACGTGGAGAAGCTCGCCGCCACGGTGTCCAAGCGCCCGTACACGCTGATGAGCCCCGTCAAGGAGCAGTCCGGCGCGATCATGCTCAGCGCGTGGGGCAAGCAGCTGACCGTCGACAACGCGGACGACGCCCGGGTGGCCGCGTTCCTCACCAAGTACGTGCAGGGCGAGCAGACCCCCGAGCCGGGCGCGGCCTGCACGAACGGGCTGGCCGACAAGTGACCCGTACGTCCGGTCGCGGCTCCGTGACCCGTACCTACTGGGCCGCGGGCTCGGCCGTGGGCCTGGCGCTGCTCTTCGCGGTGGGGGCCACGGTCGCCACCGCGGGGGGATCGGATTCCGCTCCCGCGGCCTCCCGTACACCGGGGCTCTACTCCGCCGACGCGGGCTTCGCCCGGGACATGGCGGTGCACCACCAGCAGGCGGTGGAGATGTCCTTCATCGTGCGCGACCGCACGCAGGACGAGCCGGTGCGCACCCTCGCCTACGACATCGCCAACACCCAGGCCAACCAGCGCGGCATGCTGCTGGGCTGGCTGGACATGTGGGGCCTGCCGAAGGTGGTGGCGGACGAGCCGCCGATGTCCTGGATGGGGGCCGACGGCGCCGCGCACGGCATGGAGGGCCATGCCATGGGCGACGCCGGGGTCGTCACCAAGCCCGGCGCGCTGATGCCCGGCATGGCCACCAAGGAGGAGCTGGCACAGCTCGGCTCCGCCGAGGGCCGGGACGCCGAGGTGCTCTACCTGCGGCTGATGACCGACCACCACAAGGGTGGCGTCGCGATGGCCCAGGGGTGTGCCACCCAGTGCGGCAACCCGACCGAGCGGGCGCTGGCCCAGGGCATGGTGGAGGCCCAGCAGGCGGAGCTCCAGCTGCTGGCCGACATGCTGAAGCAGCGCGGGGCGCAGCCGCCGGCGGGGTGACCCTGGGGCTCCGCCCCAGACCCCGCGCCTCAAACGCCGGCGAGGCTGGATTTGCCGCTGCGCGGCATCTTCCAGCCCGTCCGGCGTTTGAGGACCGGGTCCGGGCGGAGCCCGGGGAACGGTGGAAGGGCGGGTAGGGGACCAGCCCCGCAGGGCCCCCCGCACCGCAGGGGTCCGCACCCGCGGGGTCACCCGTACGGCCCCCTCTCACCCGTGTGGAGTCGCGGGGGCCGAACGGGCGAATGAGGATGAGGACGCCGAGGCGGGCGCACCCGCGCCCGGCCGCTACGGCGTGCTCAGGAGGTTTACGCGATGACCACCGCCGGAGAGATCATGCACCCCGGGGCCCAGTGGATCCCCGCCACCGAGACCCTGGACCGTGCCGCCCAGCTGATGAGCCGGCTCAATGTGGGCGCGCTGCCCATCAGCGATTCCAACGAACGCCTCTGCGGCATCCTGACCGACCGCGACATCGTCATCGGCTGTGTGGCCAAGGGGCACGACCCGTCGAAGATCACGGCCGGCGACATGGCCCAGGGCACCCCGCGCTGGATCGACGCGGGCTCGGACGTCTCCGAGGTCCTGGAGGAGATGCAGAGCCACCAGATCCGGCGGCTCCCCGTCATCAAGGACAAGCGGCTGGTCGGCATGATCAGCGAGGCCGACCTCGCCCGGCACCTCTCGGAGGAGCAGATAGCCGGCTGGGCGGAGAAGGTCTACGCCCGCGGCTAGACCGTCCAGGTCTCCGCGTACAGGACCGCCCGCGCCACGTGGTGCGGGCGGTCCAGCATGACCAGGTGTCCGGCCGGCTCCACCACCTCGAACCGGGCGCCCAGCGCGTCGGCCAGCGCCGCCTGGCGGGCCGGCCAGCCCAGGTCGGGGCGGCGCGCGCCGGGGTCGTGGCCGGCCAGGACGGTGGCGGGCGCGGTCAGCGGCAGCTCCGCGCGCAGCGCCCGCACCTCGGCGGCCGTGTCGGGGTAGCGGGAGTTCTCCAGCAGGGCTCCGCGCCAGACCCGGCCGGTCCGGTAGCAGCGGCGTACGAGGTCCCGGGCGGCCGGGTCCGCGCCGCCCGCGCGGGATGCCCGTACGGCCGTCCTACGGGCCCAGGGGCCCAGCGCGGCCGGCAGCCCGGCGGCGGTCACGGCCCGGCCGAGCAGCCGGGCGGCGCCGGTGCGCAGCCCGGGCAGGGCCGTACGGGGCCGCTCCTCCACGCTGCCGTCGACGAGCACCAGGGCCGCGGTGCGCCCGGGGTACAGCCGGGCGAAGGCCTCGGCGTGGAACCCGGCGATGGAGTGCCCGGCCACCGTGACGCGCTCGGCGCCCAGACCCAGCGCGTCCAGCAGCCCGGCGATCCGGTGTGCCTCCCCCGCCGCGGACGGCGGACGCACGGCGGGGGCGCTCAGCCCGTGCCCGGGGCGGTCGAAGCGGACGACGGTACGGCCTGCGGCGACGAGCAGCTCCGCCACGGGGTCCCAGTCGAACCAGGCCATGGCGAGCCCGGCGCTGAGGACGACCGGGGGCCCGGAGCCCTCCACGAGGACGTGCAGGGGCACCCCGTCGGCCGCGGGGCCCCCGGAGAGTCGGACGAACCTCCCGGGAGCGGCCCCGGCCCCGGACCCGCTCATGTGCGGCGTTCGCGGTGGACGGAGTACGCGAGCAGGCCCAGCCAGACCGCCACGAACAGCACCTGGAGCCGCTGCCCGGCGCCGAGCGCCCAGGTGCCGTGCCCGGCGGTGAACAGGGCGATGGAGACCAGGGTCCAGGCGGTGGCGAGCAGTTCGAGTACGACGAGCACGGGCCCGAACCGCGCGAGCGGGGCGAGGCGCCGGTAGCGGCGGGCGGCAAGCGTGAGGGCCACGATCCCGACGAGCGCTCCCGTCATGGCGAGACTGCTGCTGACGGCGTGCGCCTGATGGGTGGCGGGGACCAGCCCGGCGGTCTCCCGCGCGGCGCATTCGGGGTCCACGGTCGGCGTGCAGCTGAGCGGCAGCCAGGCGTCCGCCGCGGTGGCGGCGCCGAAGAGGGTGATCCCGGACCAGCCTGCGACGGACCAGAGGCGGCGGGGTTCGACGCGCCTGCCGAGGCGGACCAGGGCCAGGAGGCCGCCGAGGAAGACGAGGAGGCCGGCGGTGAAGTCGGTGGCCCGGAACAGACCGCCGAGCGGCTGGTCCTGGGCCGCGAGCTCGCTGACGTACGTCTCGATGGGATTGAGGCCCGTGGAGAGGACGACTTCGAGGACCCACGCGGTGTAGGCGGCGGCGCCGAGCCCGATGAGGAGGGCCACGGAGCGGACACCGGTCCCGGCCGTGGCGGCGGGACCCGTCGCGATGGAGGGGCTGTTCACGGAATTCCAGGATCTCCGGGACTCGACGGGCTTCACGTGCTTGAGGGGGTCCCCCGGGTTCCGGGGAGCCCGCGACGGGCGCGGAGGGGGCGGCGGAAGCGGCGGGTCTTTTGTGGACATAATGCGACTAATCCTAAACGCGGCCGGGCCCGGTCCTCCGATCGGATACCCACCCCGGGTAGGGTTCCGCGCATGACCCGCCCCACCTCGCGCACTCGGCGACCAGCAGTCCGGTGGCCCCGGCTGCTGCTGTTCGCCGCGCTGCTGCTGGGCATCGCGGGCATGCACACGCTGGGCCATCCGACTCCGGCCCACGCCATGGAGGACGTGCCGTCGGCCCGTTTCGTTCCCCGGGGCGGCCATGCGCCGTCCGGGGCGGGGCACGGCGGCCGACCGGTCGGGGCGCCGGACCCGGCCCCGGCGGACACGGCGGACACGGTGACCCCGTCGGACCTGGCAGCCGCGCGGGACCTGGCGGCCGCAGCCGCCACCACCGTCGAGGTGGCCACCGTCGAGGCCCCGCGCCCGCAGCACCACGGCATGGACCCCATGTCCGTGTGTCTCGCCGTGCTCGGCGCCCTCACCTTGCTGGTCCTCGGAGCCGGACTGGCCGGCCCGCGCCGTGCCGCGCCGCTCGGGGGTGCGGCACGCGCGCCGGGCCGGTCCGGCGGGCCGGACCCGCCGCCACCCCGCGAACTCCTCACCCTGCTGACGGTGCTGCGCGTATAGGCCGGGCTCCGTCGTCGCCCCCGCATGCCTTCGGGGCGGCGGCAGACGGTGCCCACCTGCCTGCCTCACACCATCACGAGGTGTTCCACCATGCGCTCTTCCGCTTCCTCCTCCCCCGCTTCCCCGCCCTCCCCGCCCTCTCCGCCCTCTCCCTCGAAGCCGTCCCGCCGCGCGCTCCTCGGCGCCGGCGCCGCCCTCGCCGGTTCCGGGCTGCTCGCCGCCTGCTCGGGCGGCTCCGGCATGGCCGGCATGGACCACGGCGCCGGCTCCACGGGCAAGGGGTCCGCCTCCCCCGCCGCCGGCGGCTACGTGGACCCGGCCGGCGCCGAGGTGCGGGCCGCCGAGGCCGCCCGCAAGGCAGCCGGCCCGCTCACCGAGGTCCGGCTGACGGCCACCGCCACCCCGCTCGACCTCGGCGCCGGCCGCTCCGTCCGCTCGTGGGCGTACGGGGACGAGCTCCCCGGCCAAGAGGTACGGGTCACCGCGGGCGGCACCCTCGCCCTGACCCTGGCCAACAACCTCCCCGAGGCCACCTCCCTGCACTGGCACGGCCTGGCCCTGCGCAACGACATGGACGGGGTGCCGGGGCTGACCCAGCGGGACATCGCCCCGGGCGGCTCGTTCACGTACAAGTTCGCCGTCCCGCACCCCGGGACGTACTGGTTCCACCCGCACTCCGGCGTCCAGCAGGACCGCGGCCTGTACGCGCCGCTGATCGTCGAGGACCCCGAGGAGCCCCTCTCCTACGACAAGGAGTGGGTGGTCGTACTCGACGACTGGCTCGACGGGGTGGACGGCTCCACCCCCGAAGCCGTGCTCGCCGAACTCCGCAAGGGCATGGACATGAGCGCGAGCGGCGGCGGCCACGCGGGCCACGGCTCCGGCTCCGGAGCCATGGGCACCCCCGCGCCCGCCGCCGGCGGGGGCCCCTCCCGGGTCCTCATGGGCGGAGTCAGCGAGGTCCTCGGCAAGGACCCGGGCGATGTCGCGTACCCGTACTACCTGGTCAACGGGCGCACCGCCGAGGACCCTTCGGTCTTCACCGCCCGGCCCGGCGACCGGATCCGGCTCCGGATCATCAACGCGGGCGGGGACACCGCCTTCCGCATCGCCCTGGGCGGCCACGAGCTGACGGTCACCCACACCGACGGCTTCCCCGTCGAGCACGCCACCGCCCGCTCGCTGCTGCTGGGCATGGGCGAGCGCTACGACGTCCTGGTGACGGCGGGCGACGGGGTGTTCCCGCTGACCGCGCTCGCCGAGGGCAAGGGGGACTCCGCGTCGGCGCTCGCGGTGCTGCGCACCGGTTCGGGGGCGGCGCCGACCGGCGCGACCCGGCCCGCCGAGCTGACCGGGCGCCCGCTGACGGCGGACGTCCTGAAGGCGGCGGAGCCGGTGGCACTGGCGGCGCGCGAACCGGACCGCACGGTGCGGATCAAACTGACCGGCGGGATGGCGAAGTACGACTGGGCCTTCGACGGCAAGCCGTACGCCCCGGACCAGCGGCACCCGGTGAAGGCGGGGGAACGGGTCCGGCTGGAGTTCGAGAACTCCACGACGATGTGGCACCCGCTCCACCTGCACGGGCACACCTTCGCCCTCGGCGGCCGGCCGGGCGGGGCCCGCAAGGACACCGCGGTGGTCCTTCCGAACGGGAAGCTGACGGTGGACTTCGACGCCGACAACCCCGGTCTGTGGATGGTGCATTGCCACAACGTCTTCCACGCGGAGGCCGGGATGATGACGGTGCTGGGCTACCTGCGCTAGCCGGATCCCACCCCGGACGGGGCCCGGCGGCGCGCCTTGCCACGCGCGCCGCCGGGCCGGACGCGGGCGGTCGCGGCGGCGCGTGGGGGCTTGCGGGGCCGCCGTGGGGGGCCAAAATGCCCGGCCGGGAGGCCGAATTCCATGACAGGCTGTTGATCGTCACGCGCCGATTGCGACCTGAAGGATTCCCCGCCGGTATGAGCACCCCGCCGAACCCGCCCAGCACCCCGTCCGGCCCGCCGACGGAGCCCGCGGGCACCCCCGTACCCGAGGCGGCTCCCATACCGGCGCCCGCGCAGCCCCTGTCCCTCGACAAGCCCCCGGCCCTCGCACCGTCCCGGCCCCTGGCCCCCGCCCCGACCCTGACCGAGGCCCCGGCGCAGGCAGCGGACTCGGTCCCGGCGCAGCCCGAGGTCGCGGTGCCGGCGCAGCCTGAGGATGAGGTTCCGGCGCAGCCTGAGGATGAGGTTCCGGCGCAGCCTGAGGACGCGGTCCCGGCGCAGCCCTCGGACGCGGTCCCGGCCGCCGCCGGAGCGGGCGTACCCGCAGCGATCCCCGCGCAGCCCTCGGACCCGGCACCGGAAGCCGCCCGGGCCGAGCCAGCGGACGCAGTCCCGGCGCAGCCCGCGGATGCCGTCCCCGCGCAGCCCTCGGACGCGGCCCCGGCCGGCGCCGGAGCAGGCGTACCGGCAGCGGTTCCGGAGGCCGCCGCCGCGCCGCAGCCCGCCGCCCCGGCTCCCGCCGCCCCCGGCTCCTTCGCTCCGGTCGCCCCCGCCCCGGTGACCGCCGCCGCTCCCCCGGCGGCCGCGTGGGGAGCCCCGTACGGCGCCCCGGGCGCACCCGGCGCCCCCGGCGCCCCCGTACCCGCCAACCCCTGGGCCGCGCCCTCCGGCGGATACGGCGGCGGTTACCCCGGCGGCCCGCAGGGGCACGGCTTCCCGGCGGCGCCGGCCGACACGAACGGCCTGGCCGTCGCGGCCCTGGTCCTCGGCCTGTTCGGCATCTTCGTCGGCCTCGTCCCCTTCTTCTTCTGGGCCGGCGCCCTCCTCGCCCTCACCGGCACCGGCCTCGGCATCGGAGCCGTCGTCAAGTCCCGCCGCGGCGCCCCCCGCGCCACGATGGCCGCGATCGGCACCGTCCTCGGCGTCCTCGGCCTGGGTGCTTCCCTGGGTGGCTGGTTCATCACCGGGACCGTCATCGACAAAATCGACAAGACCGTCGCCGACAACCGCTCGCGCGACATCTACGACTACAACGACGAGGGCTACGACGGCTACGACGGCTACGGCTCCGCCACCCCCAGCGCCCCGGCGAGCCCGACACCCAAGCCCTCGCCCTCCGACATCCCGGGCATCACCTCGGCCCTGGCCTGGGGCGCGCCCTACACCTACGAGGACGGCGTCCAGGTCACCGTGCAGCGCGCGGTCCCGTACAAGCCTTCGTCCACCGCCTACCCGCCCGAGGCCCGCAACGGCAACGCGGTCAAGGTGACGGTGAAGATCGTCAACAACAGTGACGCCGCGCTCGACGTCAGCCTGGCCCTGCCGCACGCCCGCGGCGACCAGGGCACCGAGGCCGACATGGCCTTCGACGGCACCGTGCCGAAGATGTTCAAGGGCTCGGTGATGGCCGGCGAGTCGATGACCGGCACCTTCGCCTTCGTCGTGCCCAAGGGCACCAAGAACCTGCACTTCGAGATCTCGCCCGGCATCGAGTACGACGACGCGATCTGGAGCGGCCCGATCGGCTGAACCGGCGACTCCGGCGGCGCCGCCGCGCCCCCTGCGGACACGGCGACTCCGGCAACTCCCAGGACATCGCGTCAGAAAGACGATTAGACTGGGCCGCGTGCCTCAACTACGCCTCGCTCTGAATCAGATCGACTCGCAGGTCGGCAACATCGCCGCCAACGCCGACTCGGTCGTCCACTGGACCCGGCACTCCGCCGAACAGGGCGCCCACCTGGTGGCGTTTCCGGAAATGGTGCTGACCGGGTACCCCGTCGAGGACCTCGCCCTGCGCGGCTCCTTCGTCGAAGCGTCCCGCCGGGCCCTGCTGGAACTCGCACGGCGCCTGGAGGCCGAGGGCTTCGGGGACCTCCCGGTCGTCGTCGGCTACCTCGACCGTACGGAGAAGGCCGCGCCCCGGCTCGGCCGCCCGGCGGGGTCCCCGGAGAACGCGGCCGCCGTGCTGTACGGCGGGCAGGTCGTCCTGCGCTTCGGCAAGCACCACCTCCCCAACTACGGCGTCTTCGACGAGTTCCGGTACTTCGTGCCGGGCGACACCCAGCCGGTGATCCGGGTGCGGGGCGTGGACGTGGCCCTGGCGATCTGCGAGGACCTCTGGCAGGAGGGCGGGCGCGTCCCCGCCACCCGCTCCGCCGGGGCCGGGCTGCTGATCTCGGTCAACGCCTCCCCGTACGAGCGCAACAAGGACGACCTCCGCCTGGAGCTGGTGCGCAAGCGCGCCCAGGAGGCCGGCTGCACCCTCGCCTACCTGGCGATGATCGGCGGCCAGGACGAGCTGGTCTTCGACGGGGACTCGATCGTCGTCGACTCCGCCGGCGAGGTCATCGCCCGCGCCCCGCAGTTCTCCGAGGGCTGCGTCCTGGTCGACCTCGACCTGCCGGCCGCCTCGGCCACCCCCGTCGAGGGCACCGTCGACGACGGACTGCGCATCGACCGCGTGATCCTCACCGAGGAGCCGGTGGAGCCGTACGAACCCGTCGTGACGGGCGGCTACGCCGACCGGCTGGACGACGACGAGGAGATCTACGACGCCCTGGTCGTGGGTCTGCGCGCGTACGTACGGAAGAACGGGTTCCGGTCGGTCCTGATCGGCCTCTCCGGCGGGATCGACTCCGCGCTCGTCGCCGCGATCGCCTGCGACGCGATCGGCGCGCAGAACGTGTACGGCGTTTCGATGCCCTCCAAGTACTCCTCGGAGCACTCCCGCGGCGACGCGGCCGAGCTGGCGACACGGACCGGCCTGAACTTCCGGACCGTGTCGATCGAGCCGATGTTCGACGCGTACATGGGCGCGCTCGGCCTGACCGGGCTCGCCGAGGAGAACCTGCAGTCCCGGCTGCGCGGCACCCTGCTGATGGCGCTCTCCAACCAGGAGGGCCACATCGTGCTGGCCCCGGGCAACAAGTCGGAGCTGGCCGTCGGCTACTCCACCCTGTACGGGGACTCCGTGGGCGCCTACGGCCCCATCAAGGACGTCTACAAGACGGACGTCTTCCGCCTGGCCGAGTACCGCAACCGGGCGGCGGCCGAGCGCGGCGAGACCCCGCCGATCCCGGAGAACTCCATCGTGAAGCCGCCGAGCGCCGAGCTGCGCCCGGGGCAGGTGGACACGGACTCGCTGCCGGACTACCCCGTGCTGGACGGGATCCTGGAGCTGTACGTGGACCGCGACCAGGGCCTGGAGGCGATCGTCGCGGCGGGCTACGAGCCCGAGCTGGTCGCGAAGACCCTGCGGATGGTGGACACGGCCGAGTACAAGCGGCGCCAGTACCCGCCGGGCACGAAGATCTCAGCGAAGGGCTTCGGCAAGGACCGCCGGCTGCCCATCACGAACGGCTGGCGCGAGCAGGCGTAGGAGCGGGCCGGGTGGGGCCGGACCGGGCCGGGAGCCGACAACGACTCCCGGCCCGGTCCCGGTCCCGGCCTACGGCTTCACGGTGACGCGGGCCGCGATCGGCAGGTGGTCGCTGCCGGTGCGGGGCAGGGTCCAGGAGGCTTCGGGGGTGACCCCGCGGACCAGGATCTGGTCGATGCGGGCCATCGGGAACTGCGCGGGCCAGCTGAAGCCGAAGCCGTCGCCGGACGCGCCCTGGGTGGAACGCAGCTGCGAGGTGACCTCGGACAGGGCCCGGTCGTTGACGGTTCCGTTGAGGTCGCCGAGCAGGATGACCCGCTGCAGCGGTTCGGCGGCGAGCGCGGCGCCGAGGGCGTCGGCGCTGTTGTCGCGCTGGTTGGCGGTGAAGCCGGCGTTGAGCTTGACGCGGACCGAGGGGAGGTGGGCCACGAAGGCGGCCACCTCGCCGTGGGGGGTCTTGACGGTGGCGCGCATGGCCCGGGTCCAGCCCATCTTGATGTCGACGGGCTTGCTGGAGACCAGCGGGTACTTGCTCCAGAGCCCGACGGTGCCTTCGACGGAGTGGTACTTGTACGTCCCCGCGAGGGCCTTCTCGTAGACGGGGACGGCGCTGCCCTTGAGCTCGGTCAGGGCCAGTACGTCGGCCCCCGCCCCGGCGACCGAGGCGGCAGTGCCCGCGGGGTCGGTGTTGTCGGCGTCGACGTTGTGGGTGGCGACGGTGAGGTTGCCGCCGGCGTGCGCCTTGTCGGTGACCAGGCCGCCGAAGAGGTTCACCCAGACCGCGGCGGTCAGCAGTATCGCGATCAGCGCGGTCGCGGACTTGCGGAAGAGCGCGGCGGCGAACAGCACCGGGACGGCCAGGCCCAGCCAGGGCAGGAAGGTCTCGGTGAGGCTGCCGAGGTTGCCGATGTCGTTGGGCAGCTCGGCGTGGAAGATCATGACGAGCGAGATCAGCACCGCGAGCGCGGCGAGCACGATCCCCCGGCGCCAGATGCCCGGATCGCTCCGCAGCTCGGCCAGCCGGCGCCGGAGACCCTCTCGGGAGGGCTCGGGCTCCGAACCGTCGCTCCCCGTCTCCGTCATGTACGCCTGTGCCATGCCGCTGCCCTCACTGCCGTGCTCGCGCTCCGTCCCCGCCTCTTGACCCTAGGCGATATGCGGAGCGATCCGTGCCGATTGCGTCGGCCGTACGTCCGGGAGGACGAACGGCCCTGCGGCCGGGGTTCCGCTTGTCACCAAACGCGCACATTGCCCCGCGGCGCGGCCGCCGCGGCGAAGCGTGTCCCGTGCCACTTCCCGCCACGGCCCGGAGAGTGCCACCATGGTGAGGAGTCCGGGGACGCCGTAAGGGTGCCTCGAGATGAACATCAAGGAGCAGTTGCAATGACGCATGCCGTTTCGCCTGCCCGCGAAGCCGCCTCCCCCACCCTGTACGGAGGCACGGGCACCCGGCGCATCACCGTCCGCGACCTCACCCTCGCCAAGGAACGCGGCGAGAAGTGGCCCATGCTCACCGCCTACGACGCCATGACGGCGTCCGTGTTCGACGAGGCCGGCATCCCGGTCATGCTCGTCGGCGACTCGATGGGCAACTGTCACCTCGGCTACGAGACCACCGTCCCGGTGACGATGGACGAGATGACCCTGCTGTCGGCGGCCGTCGTACGCGGCACCAGCCGGGCCCTGATCATCGGCGACCTGCCCTTCGGCTCCTACCAGGAGGGCCCCGTACAGGCCCTGCGCAGTGCCACCCGGCTCGTCAAGGAGGCGGGGGTCGGCGCGGTGAAGCTGGAGGGCGGCGAGCGCTCGCTGGCCCAGACCGAGCTGATCGTGCAGTCGGGCATCCCGGTCATGTCCCACCTGGGCCTGACCCCGCAGTCCGTGAACGCCATGGGCTACCGGGTGCAGGGCCGCGGCGACGAGGCCGCGCACCGGCTGCTGCGCGACGCGAAGGCGGCGCAGGACGCGGGCGCCTTCGCGGTGGTGCTGGAGCTGGTCCCGGCCGAGCTGGCCGCCGAGGTCACCCGCTCCCTGCACATTCCGACGGTCGGCATCGGCGCGGGCTCGGAGTGCGACGCGCAGGTGCTGGTGTGGACGGACATGATGGGGCTGACCGGCGGAAAGATGCCGAAGTTCGTCAAGCAGTACGCGAACCTGCGCGCGACCATGGGCGACGCGGCGAAGGCCTTCGCCGAGGACGTGGTCGGCGGAACGTTCCCGCAGGAAGAGCACGCCTTCCACTGAGCGGAGGGCCGGCCGACGGCGCGCCCGCGGACCCCGCTGATGTTCTGTCGGTGCTCTGTGCGCGCGCTGTCGGTTGTTTGTCGGTGGGTTGTCAGTGCCGTCTGGTCCCATGGTGGACATGACGCGAAACGACAAGAATCCCCTGAACGGCTCGCACGCCGTAGAGGTCCGGGGGTTGGTCAAGCACTACGGCGAGACCAAAGCCCTCGACGGTGTGGACCTCGATGTCCGCGAGGGAACCGTCCTCGGGGTCCTCGGCCCCAACGGCGCGGGCAAGACCACCCTGGTCCGCATCCTCTCCACCCTGATCACCCCCGACGCCGGCACCGCCCGGGTCGCCGGCTTCGACGTGGTCCGCCAGCCGCGGCAGCTGCGCCGGACCATAGGCCTGACCGGCCAGTACGCCTCGGTCGACGAGAAGCTCTCCGGCTGGGAGAACCTCTACATGATCGGCCGGCTGCTGGACCTGTCCCGCAAGGACTCCCGCAGCCGCGCCGACGAGCTGCTGGAGCGCTTCTCCCTCACGGACGCCGCCAAGAAGGCCGTGATGACCTACTCCGGCGGCATGCGGCGCCGGCTCGACCTGGCCGCCTCGATGATCGGCAGCCCGGCCGTGCTGTACCTGGACGAGCCGACCACCGGTCTGGACCCCCGTACCCGCAACGAGGTCTGGGACGAGGTGCAGCGGATGGTCGCCGAGGGGGCCACCGTCCTGCTCACCACCCAGTACATGGAGGAGGCCGAGCAGCTCGCGAACGAGCTGACGGTCATCGACAAGGGCAAGGTCATCGCGAAGGGCAAGGTCGACGAGCTGAAGGCCCGCGTCGGCGGCCGGACCCTGCGGATCCGCCCCACCGACCCGGCCGACCTGCCGGGCATGGCCCGCTCCCTCGCGGAAGCCGGTCTGGACGGGGTCGCCGGTTCCCAGGCCGTCCCCGACGAGGGCGCCCTGCTGGTGCCGATCCTGGCCGACGAGCAGCTGACCGCCGTGGTGGGCCTGCTGGCGGCCCGCGGGTACGGGATCTCCGACATCAGCACCTACCTGCCCAGCCTGGACGAGGTCTTCCTGTCCATCACCGGGCAGAAGCCGACCGTCTCGGACTCCATCCCCAACCAGCAGACCGAGGAGGTCGCGGCATGAGCACCGTAACCACGACGAAGCCCAGCCCCACCGCGGCCGCCCCGGCCGGCGGGCCCGTCCGGGCGGACGAGGGCCGGATCGGCCTGCGGGGCAACCTGCGTCACATCGGCGCCCTGGCACGGCGCAACGTCCTGCAGATCAAGCAGGACCCGGAGTCGATGTTCGACGTCCTGTTCATGCCGATCATCTTCACGCTGCTGTTCGTCTTCGTCTTCGGCGGCGCGATCTCCGGCAAGGGCAACCAGGACGAGTACGTCAACTACGTGGTCCCGGGCCTGATGGCGATGATGGGCATGAACATCGCCATGGGTGTGGGCACCGGTGTCAACGACGACTTCAAGAAGGGCGTGATGGACCGCTTCCGGTCCATGCCCATCGCCCGCTCCTCGGTGCTCATCGCCAAGATCGTGGTCGAGCTCGGCCGCATGATGGTCGCCATCGCGATCCTGCTCGGCATGGGCTTCCTGCTCGGCCTGTCGATCAAGGGCTCGGTGCTGGACCTGTTCCTGTCCATCGGGTTGGCGGCGGTCTTCGGTTCCTCGCTCATGTGGATCTTCATCCTGCTGGGTCTCGCCATGAAGACCCCCCAGGCCGTCCAGGGCATGGCGATGCTGGTCCTGATGCCGCTGCAGTTCGGCAGCTCGATCTTCGCCCCGCCGACGACGATGCCCGGCTGGCTGCAGAGCTTCACCGACGTCAACCCGCTGTCCAACCTGGCCGACGCGGCCCGCGCCCTGATCAACGGGACCCCGCTGGGCAACTCCGTGTGGATCACGCTGGCCTGGTCGGTCGGCATCACGCTGGTGACCATGCCGCTCGCTGTGCGGAAGTTCCGCCAGAAGACCTGATCCGCGGACCGGTCCGTTCCGGATCGCGTCCCGGGCGGACCCGCACGGGTCACACCAAGGCGGTGGCCTCCTCCAGGGTGAGGCCGCCGCCTTCGGCGTACGCCGCCTCGTACGCGGCGTCGCCGAGCGCGGCCCGGGCCAGGCGCTCGGCCTGCTCGGCGTCCGCGCGCTCGGTGGTGACCGGGAAGTGGGCGGGCGGCAGCAGCGCGCGGTAGGCGCCGATGAGCCGCGCGGCGTCGTACGCCCGGACCCGGCCGCCGAGTTGCGCGAGGGAGCGGGCCCCGGTGATCAGGTACGCGGCCGGGAGGTGCGGGGCGAGCATCATGGAGAGGGGGTCCCGGACGGCTTCGATCGCCTGGCGGAGCCGGGCGATGGCGTCCTCGTACCGGCCCTCCTCGTTGTCGACCCAGGCCAGCAGGCCGAGCAGGAAGCCGTCGAACATGGCGAACGCGCCGACGGCGAACTCCTCGCGCAGGGACTGGAGCCGGGCGCGGGCTTCGGGGAGGCGGCCGGTGCGGCCGTAGATGCAGGCGAGGAACATCTGGGCGGCGGGCAACGCCTCGTTGCCGAACTGGTGGATGGCGCCGGCGAGCAGGCCGGTGAGGAGCTCCTCGGCCTCCTCCAGGTGGCCGTCCTCGGCGAGGGTCCCGGCCATGCGCACCTGCATCATCGTGACCTGGGCCTTGGCCCCGAGCCGCCCGGCGTACTCGATCGCGGCGCGGTAGTCCTGGGCGGCCAGGGCGTACTCCCCGCGCTTCTCCCGGGCCTCGGCGCGGGCGGAGAGGGCTTCGGCGCAGCCCCAGTCGTCGCCGAGGGACGCGTAGAGGGCGAGGCTCTCCTCGGCGTCGCGCGACGCGTCGCCGGCCCCGTCGGCGCGGTTGGCGAGGACGTTGGCCCGGAGCTGGAGGGCGGAGGCCAGCTCCCAGCGGTAGCCGAGCGCGCGGGCCGTCTCCACGGTCTCCTCGGTGGCGCGGTGGAGCAGCTCGGCGTCCCCGGAGATCATGACGGCGTAGATCCACAGGAAGGAAGGGGCCCGGCAGGTCTGCGGCAGCCCCGGGCGGTAGGCGGCGACCACGCCCTCGGCCTGGGCGCGGACCTCGGGGGTGGACCAGGTGGAGCTGATCTGGTCGCGGGCGACCAGACACAACAGCTGGATGCCGCGCCAGGCCTCGGTGAGCAGTTCACCCTCGTAGGGCGGGGGCGTGTCGACGATCTGCTCGTAGACGGGTGGGGCGGGGACGACCGGCGCGGCGAAGGGGTCCGGGCCGAGGGCTGCGGCGGCGCCCGCCCAGTGGCGGGTCTCGGCGCGCAGATCGTGCATGTGCCAGTACCAGCCGAGGGAGTGCACGAGGCAGAGCACCTCGCCCACGTCCTTGGCGGCGACGGCGCGGCGCAGGGCGGTGCGCACGTTCTCGTACTCGGTGGCCAGCCGGTCCGCGGCGGCGCGCTGGCCGTGGCCGCGCAGCAGCGGCTCGGTGGTGCGGGCGAGTTCGCGGTAGTGGGTGAGATGGCGCTGCTCGGTCTCCGCCCGGTCCTCGCCGGCTTCGGCGAGGCGGTCGGCCGCGTACTCGGCGACGGTCTCCAGAAGGCGATAGCGCATCCCGGCGGGGCCGTCGGGGGCGGCGACGACGAGGGACTTGTCCACGAGGGATCCGAGCAGGTCGGCGACGTCGGCGCCATCGAGGTATCCACCGTCCGCGCAGACCGCCTCGGCGGCGGCGAGGTCGCAGCCGCCGGCGAAGACGGACAGCCGGCGCAGTACGGCCCGTTCGGGCTCGTCGAGCAGGTCCCAGGACCAGTCGACCACCGCGCGCAGGGTCTGCTGGCGGGGCAGGTGGGTGCGCGAGCCGCCGGTCAGCAGCCTGAACCGGTCGTCCAGCCGGTCGGCGATCTGGCGGGGGGTGAGCAGCCGCAGCCGGGCGGCGGCCAGCTCGATGGCCAGCGGCATCCCGTCGAGGCGCCGGCAGATCTCCACGGCGGCGGCCGGGTCCTCGTCCACGGTGAACCCGGCCCGGGCGGCGGCCCCGCGGTCGTCGAACAGCCGCAGCGCGACCGGGTCGGGCAGCGGGTCCACCGGGCGCAGGGTCTCCCCGGGCACGCCGAGGGGTTCGCGGCTGGTGGCCAGGATCTGCACGCCGGGGCAGCGCGCGAGCACTTCCTCGGCGAGGCGGGCGGCGGCGTCGACTACGTGCTCGCAGTTGTCGAGGATCAGGAGCATCCGGCGCCGCGCGCAATGCTCTGCGAGGCGGTCGAGGGGCCGGTCCCCGCGCTCGGTCAGCACCCGCATCTCCTCGGCGGAGCCGCCGCGCAGCTTGGTCTCCCGCGCCCCGAGCGCGGCGAGCACGGCCTCGGCGACGTCCTCCGGATCGTCCACGGGGGCCAGCTCCACGAACCAGACCCCGTCGGCCCAGGCGGGGGCGGAGCCGGGCCCGCCACGGGTGGAGGCGTGGCCGGCCGACGGGTGCCCGGGGCCGGCGGGCCGTGCGTCCGGTGTGCCGCGGCCTGCGCGGGCGTGTGCCTCGGCGGCCTCCTGCGACAGCCGGGTCTTGCCGGCGCCGCCGGGTCCGAGCAGGGTGACCAGCCGCGACCGGGCGAGGTCGTCGCCGATGACCCGGATGTCCTCTTCCCGCCCGACGAAGGTGGTCAGCCGCATCCGCAGGTTGCCCGCGCCCGGCCCGGGCGGCGGCACGTGACCGGCCCCGGCACCGGCGCTGTACGGATCCCCGCTCCCGGTCCCGGCGGGACCGGCCCGGCCCGGCCCGTCGGCGTGGGCGGAGCCTGGTCGGTCGGGTCCGGTCGCGTGGGCGGAGCGCGCTCCGTCAGGACCGGTCGCGTAGGCGGAGCCCGCGCCGGCAGGACCGGTCGCCTGGCCGGAGCCGTCAGGTCCGGGCATGGAGCCGGAGTCCGCCCGGTCGGGACCGGACGGGATCGCGGTGGCGGTCCCGTACGGCGCCGGGGCGGCGGCGATCCCGGACGGAGCCGGGAAGGACCCGTGCGGCTCGGACGGGGTGCCGGGCCGGCCGTCATGGCCCGGGCCCAGCCCGGGCCCGCCGGGTCCGTCCGGAGCGGCAGAGGAGCCCTGCACGATCCCGGCGGTCCCGGCGGTCGCGTCGGCCCCCGCCTGACCCGCCCGGCCTCGCGAGGCCTCGGCGGGGTGGCCGGGCCCCGGGTCGGAAGCGGATCCGACCTGCCCCGTCCGGTCGGGCCGGTCGGTCAGGGCCGTACGGCTGGTCCAGCCGGTCCCGGCCGTCGGCGCCGCCCGGTCCGGACCGCTCGGCGCCGGGTACCCGGGTCCGGTCAGCGGGGCGGAACGCCCGGGTGTCGCCGTCGGGCCGGGCCGGTGGGGGCCCGCCGTCGGGTCGGCCAGCAGGGCCGCGTGGAGGGCGCGGAGGGCGGGGCCCGGGGTGGTGCCCAGGCGGCCGGCCAGGTCGCGGCGGACCTCCTCGTAGGCGGCCAGTGCCTGCGCCGGGCGGCCCGCGTCGCGCAGCGCGCGGATCCGCAGGGCCTGCAGGAGTTCGTCCAGCGGAAGCCCCGCGCACAGCGCGGTCAGCTCTGGCAGGACCCGCTCCGCCTCCCCCAGCTCCAGCGCCGCGTGCAGGCGGCCCCGGCGCGCGTCGAGCCGTAGCGCCTCCCAGCGGGCGGCCTCCGGCCCGGTCCCGGAGCCCGGCAGGGAGCTCAGCGGCTCGCCCCGCCACAGGGCGAGGGCCTCGTCGTACAGGGCGGCCGCCTCCGCCGGCGAGGTGGTCTGTGCCGCCGCCCGCGCGAGCCGCTCGAAGCGGTACAGGTCGATGTCGTCCCGGGCCGCGACGAGCCAGTAGCCGCCCTCCCCGGACCCCACCGCCTCGCGGCCCAGCGCCCTGCGCAGCCGGCCCACCAGTGCCTGGAGCGCCGCGGGGCCGTCGGCGGGCGGGTCGCCGTCCCACACCTCTTCGATGAGCGAAGCTGCCGGGACCGCCCGGCCCGGCCGCAGCGCGAGCGCCGTCAGGAGCGCGCGCAGCCGCGCTCCGCCGACGGGCACGGTGCTCCCGTCGTCGCGGATGGCCTGGGTGGTGCCGAGCATCGCGTAACGCACCGGCCCATTGTCTCCGGCCCGGAGCTCCCCCGGGCGCCGCCTCCGGGATAGGTTCGCCGTATGGGTCCCCAGGGCAGTCCGAACCGCAGCCACCACCACCGCACTCACGATCGCGGCGACCGGCAGATCAGTCCCGTGTTCCTCGGCATCTTCGCCGTGATGGCGGTGACGGGGTGGGCCGTGTGGACGGGGTACTCGACCAGCACCGGGCTGGCCGTCTTCCTCTTCGTCACCGCGGCGTGGATCGTCTCCCTGTGCCTGCACGAGTACGCGCACGCCCGTACCGCCCTGCACAGCGGCGACCTCAGCGTCGGCGCGAAGGGCTACCTGACGCTGAACCCCCTCAAGTACACGCACGCGCTGCTCAGCATCATCCTGCCGGTGCTCTTCGTGATCATGGGCGGAGTGGGCCTGCCCGGCGGCGCGGTGTACATCGAGCGCGACCGCATCGAGGGCCGCTGGCGGCACAGCCTCATCTCGGCGGCGGGTCCGCTGACGAACGTCGCCTTCGCGGCCGTCTGCACGGCCCCGTTCTGGCTGAACGCCCTGGACGGGGTCCCGACGGCGTTCCGCTTCGCGCTCGGCTTCCTGGCGCTGCTCCAGGTCTCGGCGGCGATCCTGAACTTCCTGCCGGTCCCGGGCCTGGACGGCTACGGCATCATCGAGCCCTGGCTCTCCCACAAGGTCCGCCGCGAGGTGGCACCGCTGGCACCGTTCGGCCTGCTGGCCGTCTTCGCGCTGCTGTGGATCCCGGAGATCAACGCGTACTTCTTCGACGCGGTGTACGGCGTCCTGTCGGCCCTGGGCGTCGGCGAGCTGGAGTCCTACTGCGGCCGCGACCTCTACCAGTTCTGGCAGGACACCAACGGCCTCTGCCAGGCGCCCTAGGTGGTGCGGTCGAAGCGTTCGACCTTGCCGTTGGTCTGGGGCCGGTAGGGCCGGGCCAGCTGGTAGCGGGTCAGGACGCGGGGGCACGAGGGCCTTTCGGTGGGTCAGTGCGCATGGGCTGCATCTGGTCTTCGCGCCGACGCGGGAGGAGGCGGCGTGGGCGGCGGAGCGGATGGACGCGGAGGGAGATCAGCTGGCCCTGCCGCTGGCGTTGAGCAGGCGTCTCAGCTCTCGGCGGGGGCGGCGGGCCGGTCTGCTTGCCGGGAATCGGATCGCCGTCAACGGGGTTGGTGGGGGATGAACCGTTGATCGCCATCAACGGGGTTGGTGGGGATGAGCCGTTATTGGAGAGCCATGCGAGCGATTCAGGTGTACGAAGTGGGCGGTCCCGAGGTGCTGCGGGAGGTCAAGGTGGACCAGCCGCGGCCGGGTCCGGGCGAGGCGGTCGTGGAGGTCGCCGCATCCGGGGTCAACTTCCTCGACGTCTACCACCGCGAAGGCCGGTACAGCCTCCCGCTGCCCTTCACCCCGGGCTCTGAGGGCGCCGGCACGGTCGTCGAAGTCGGACCCGGCGTCGCCGACGTCGCAGTCGGGGACCGGGTCGGTTGGGTGGAGATTCCCGGCACGTATGCCGAGCGGGCCGTCGTGGACTCCTCCCGGCTGGTGCCGCTGCCCGACGACATCGGCTTCGAGACAGCCGCCGCCGTGCTCCTCCAAGGCATGACCGCGCACTATCTCGTCAAGGACGCCTATCCGGTTCAGGGGGGCGACACGGTGCTCGTGCATGCGGCTGCCGGTGGCATGGGGCTGCTTTTGACCCAGCTCATCACCCATCTCGGCGGCAGGGTGATCGGCACGACGTCGACCACGGCTAAGGCCGAGCTGGCGAAGCGTGCCGGGGCCGCCGAGGTGATCCTTTCCTCCGCAGTCGACGATCTCGCAGCCGAGGTGAGGCGGCTCAACGGCGGTCAGGGACTGCCGGTCGTCTTCGACGGCGTCGGCGCGCACACCTTCGATGCGAGCCTCGCCAGCCTGCGAACCCGCGGCCATCTCGTGCTCTTCGGCGCGGCAAGCGGTGCCGTGCCGCCGTTTGATCCGATTCGGCTCGCCCACGGCGGTTCGCTGACCCTGATCCGGCCCAGCCTCGGGGACTTCATCGCCGATCGGTCCGAACTGCTCCGACGGGCCGCCGATGTGTTCGAGTGGGTGCGCTCCAAGGCGCTTGAGGTCACCGTGACGGGCCGCTACGCCTTGTCCGAGGCTGCCCAGGCCCACAGCGATCTGGAGGCGCGGCGTACCACCGGCAAGCTGCTCGTCGTACTCGATGCGGCCGCTATGGGACGCCGCGAGGAGACGCAGAGCTGATCGCGGGTGACGAGGTCGGGGATCTTGGAGACTGGGATGTCGAGGGCATGGCCGACCGTCATCGCCGAGATCCCCGACACCGTCAGGCACTCGGCAGGCCAAGATCGAGTTCCACCCGTCCACAACCTCCCGGGACGGAACGCCTAGGGCCCACCCGGGCCGGGCTCCGGCTCAGCCCGCGGCGCGAGCCGCTGCCGCGGCCTTCTCGACCTTCGCCTTGCGCACGTAGAACCACGCCATGTTCGACGTGATGCCCGCCATCAGCACCCACACGATCCCGAGCAGACTGCCCTCGACGAAGGAGACCACCGCGGCGGCAGTGGCGAGGACGCAGAGGACGACGGCGAACACGGCAAGGCGGGGCATGGCGAGGGCTCCTCGAAGACACTGAAGCGGTTCAAGCCCCTCCAGTGTCCCCCATGCCCCGGCGTGCTCCCGTCCGGTTGATTTCCCCCATCCCGTGATCTTTTCCTCCGCCCGCCGCTACGGTTCGCCGGAGACGCACCGCGCAGGGGGGTGCGGAAGGATCTGGGGGAAACATGCAGGAGATCCCGAAGGGCGCGAACGTCAGCCTGACCGCCCTCAGCGAGGACGCCGGGGCCGTCGTCGTGAGCTTGGGCTGGAGCAGCGCTTCGGGGGCGGGCGACGCCGACGTCTCGGTGCTGCTGCTGGACGAGAACGGCAAGGTCCGCGACGAGAACGACTTCTACTTCTACAACAACCCGGCGGCCGCCGACGGAAGCGTGCAGCTGCTGGGCAAGGTGCCGACCGACAACGGCGACGAGGACCGCATCAGCGTGGACCTGACGGCTGTACCGGAGGGTGTCGCGCGGATCGTCGTGGCGGCCAGCCGGTACGCAGGCGCACGCTTCGGAGACCTCGACGACCTGAGGATGACGGTCGCGGACCGCTCCGGGGAACCGCTGGTCGGCTACTCCATCGACGACGCGGGCGTGGAGACCGCCTTCATCTTCGGCGAGCTGTACCGGCGGGGCGAGGAGTGGAAGTTCCGCGCGGTCGGCCAGGGGTACGAAACCGGCCTGGCGGGGCTGGCCACGGACTTCGGCATCCCGGTGCTGGAGGAATCCGAGGGACCCGAGGAGGCCGAAGAGGCCGAAGAGGCCAAGCTCGGTGGTGAGCGGGAGCCGGAGGAGCTCGCTGACCCGGCGCAGGCCGCGCAGGGCCTCGGAACGGCCGATGCGGCGGCGGCCTTCCCGGCCGCCCCACCCGTCCCCGAACCCGCCGCCGAGCCCGTCGACGGGACCAGGCCCCAGCCCGAGCCCGACGGGGCGGCCGCTCCCGTCGCCGTACCGGCACAGACCCGCGGCCGGGGTCCCCGTACGACCAGGAAGAAGGTCACCCTGCCCAAGGTGGCCAAGAAGTCCCTGGCCGAGAACGACTCGTGGAGCCCGGCCCGCCTGTTCCCCGTCCCCTCCCTGAAGAGCGACAGGGAGCGGGAGGTGCGCGCCACCTCGGTGCTGCTGTCGGTCATGGCGCAGGTGCCGGAGTTCGGCCGCCGCCTCACCGCCGGGTTCGGCGCGCCCGCCGGCCGGATGCAGACCTTCACGGAGGTCTCCCTCCCCCACGGGGACACGCCCCGGCGCCCGGACGGGGTGATCCGGGTGGAGCGCGCGGGCAAGCTGTGGACGGCGCTCGTGGAGACGAAGACGAACGGCAACCCGCTCAAGGCGGAGCAGGTCCAGGCGTACATGGACATTGCCGCGCGCCGCGGCTACGAGGCCGTGATCACCCTCTCCAACGACGTGGCCCTGGAGGGCCGCCCGATGGTGGAGGTGAAGGTGGACGGCCGGCGCAAGCACAAGGTCAGCCTCTGGCACCTGTCCTGGGCCGAGGTCGCCCACCAGGCGCAGATGCTGATCCGCCACGAGGGCGTGGGCAACGCCGCACACGCCTGGCTCCTCCAGGAACTCCTGGAGTACCTGCGGCACGAGCAGTCGGGCTGCCACGGGTTCCAGAACATGGGCGCGGCCTGGGTGCCCGTACGCAAGGGCATCGAGGACGAAACCCTCGGCCACGGGGACGCCCGGACCGTGGAGGTGGTGGAGAGCTGGGAGCGGCTGATCCGTCAGGTCTGCCTGCGTCTCGGCGGGGAGCTCGGGCAGAAGGCGCTGCCGGTGCAGCGGGCCCGGCGGGGCAGCGATCCGCAGGCCCGGCGGGTCGCGGCGGCGGACCGGCTGTGTGCGGACGGGAAGCTCTTCGCCGAGCTGCGCGTCGACGGGACCACCAGTGTCATCGCGGTGAGCGCCGACCTCAGGACCTCCAAGGTGCGCACCACCGTCGACGTGCCGGCCCCGGAGGGCGCGTACCCGCTGGTCATGGTGAAACGGCTGCTGAAGCTGCTCGCCGAGGCTCCGGCGGACCTGCACGTGGAGAGCCTCCTCGATGCCGGGCCGGGCGCCGGGGCGGGTCCGGGGAGCGGGCCGCGCGGCACGCTGGAGCGGCTGCGGCCCGAGCCGGGCGATCTGCTGCCCGCGGAGGGCTCGACCGTCGTCGGTTTCCGGCTGTCGCTGCTCAAGGGAATGGGGAGCACGCGGGGGAACACGGAGTCCGGGTTCATCCGCAGCGTGGACGATGCCGTGGAGCGCTTCTACCACGGCGTCGTGGCGCACCTGGGGCCGATCGAGCCGCGCGGCGGCCGCCGCGGCTGAGGGTCCGGACACGGGCCCGCCCGTCCTGCGGTGACGGGTGGGCCCGGTGGCGGGATCGGCGGTGGGATCCGTCCGCTCAGACGTCCGTGATGCGCAGGCCCGCGTGGGCCTTGTAGCGGCGGTTGGTGGAGATGAGGTTGGCCACCAGGGATTCGACCTGGTGGGCGTTGCGCAGGCGGCCCGCGAAGACGCCTCGCATGCCGGGGATGCGGCCGGCGAGGGCCTGGACGATGTCCGTGTCCGCGCGGACCTCGCCGAGGACCATCACGTCGGTGTCGATCTCGTCGATCGACTCGTCCTGGAGGAGCACCGCCGAGAGGTGGTGGAAGGCGGCGGTGACGCGGGAGTCCGGGAGGAGGGCGGCGGCCTGCTGGGCCGCGCTGCCCTCTTCGACCTGGAGGGCGTACGCGCCCTGCTTGTCGAAGCCGAGCGGGTTGACGCAGTCGACCACGAGCTTGCCGGCGAGCTCCTCTCGCAGCGATTCCAGGGTCTTGGCGTGGCCCTCCCACGGCACCGCGATGATCACGATGTCGCTGCGGCGCGCGCACTCGGCGTTGTCCGCGCCCTCCACGCCGAGGCCGAGCTCGTCGGCGGCGGTCTGCGCGCGGTCGGCGGCGCGGGAGCCGATGATCACCTTCTGGCCGGCGCGGGCGAGCCGGTAGGCGAGGCCACGGCCCTGGTCGCCGGTGCCGCCGAGGACGCCGACGACGAGGCCGGAGACGTCGGGAAGGTCCCACGGGTCCTTGGCGGGGGCCTTGGCCGGGGCCTTCGCGGGCTGCTGCGTGCTGTCTGTGGAGGTCATGGGGGCGAGGGTAGCGGCGAGATCGTCAGAGGCGAATGCGCGGACGGTGTGAGATGCCCGGGGAGACGGGGGGTGGGGCGGGGTGGGAGATGGGGTGGGAGATGGGGGGAACCGCTCCTCTTTGTCCCTTCCATGCGGCAGGATGCCGGGTATGGACGCCGTGAGAGTCGCGCTGCTGCGCGAGGTGCTCGCCGGTACGCAGTGGCCCGGTGCCGCGCGCCGGTTCGCCGGGACGCTGCGGCGGTCGGTGGTGCCGGCCGGCGGGAACCTGCTGCTGGTCGGGACCGAGCAGTACGAGCCCTGGCACCTGGCGGCGCACCTGGTCGACGAGGCCGCCTGGTCGGGGCTGCCGGAGCTGGCGCCCACGCTCGTACGCCACCAGGTGCTGCCCGGTGACGCCCCGCACCTGTCGGTCGGGCTGAGCCGGCTGGAGGCGGCCCGGCGCGGTCACACGCTGCTGGTGGTGGCTCCGGAGCGGCCCGGGGGCGGGCTGCTGGAGCGGGTGCACGACGCCCGGCGCGCCGGGGCGACCGTACTGTCCATGGACGGCGGGGACGCGGATCTCGGGACGCTCGCGCACGAGGTGCTGTCCGTACCGGACGGGGCCGCCGAGCTGGACCTGGACACCGTGCAGCACCTGGTCAGCGCGGCGGCCGGGGAGAACAGCCTGCCGGTGCAGCGCGGGCCGAGGCGGTTCCGGGACCGGCTGGCGCGGCTGGCCGACCAGTTGGCCGCGCCGCCGCCCAGCCGCTGGTAGCCGGAGCGCCGGCCGGAGGCTACGGGGGCCTACGGAGTCCCTAAGGGGTTCCGGTGCCCTCTTCGGTCTCGCGGGTCTTGTCGTTCCATTTGGGGTCGTTCTGCCATTCGAGATTGCGCTCCTGCGCCGTCTCCATGGCGTGGTTCGCCTCTTCGGGTGTCGCGTAGGGGCCGAAACGGTCCTTCGCCGGGCACTCGGGGCCTTCCTCGACCTTCTTGTGGACCAGGCAGTAGTACCACTCGCCGGGTTTGCCCACCTGGCGCTTCTTGAACAGGGCCATCGTCAGGCTCCTCTCTCTGTCGCCATGCTGCCCCATACCCGCTCGATACACTCGCTCGTATGTCTGGCCAGTCGCTGCTCGTACCAGGCGAGCTCACTCCCGTCCGTTCCGTTCCCGGAAACATCCGCCGGCCCGAGTACGTGGGCAAGCCCGCGCCCACTCCGTACACCGGACCGGAGGTGCAGACGCCCGAGACCATCGAGGCCATGCGCATCGCCGGCCGGATCGCCGCCCAGGCGATGGAAGAGGCCGCCAAGCTGATCGCACCGGGGGTGACCACCGACGAGCTGGACCGGGTCGCCCACGAGTTCATGTGCGATCACGGTGCCTACCCCTCGACGCTGGGCTACCGCGGTTTCCCCAAGTCCCTGTGTTCCTCGCTCAACGAGGTCATCTGCCACGGGATCCCCGACTCGACCGTCCTGCGGGACGGCGACATCGTCAACCTCGACGTGACCGCTTACATCGGCGGGGTGCACGGCGACAACAACGCCACGTACCTCTGCGGGGACGTGGACGAGGAGTCGCGGCTGCTCGTCGAGCGCACCCGCGAGTCCCTGAACCGGGCCATCAAGGCCGTCAGGCCGGGCCGGCAGATCAACATCATCGGCCGGGTCATCGAGTCGTACGCGAAGCGCTTCGGCTACGGCGTCGTCCGGGACTTCACCGGTCACGGGATCAACTCGTCCTTCCACTCCGGCCTGATCGTCCCGCACTACGACAGCCCGCACGCCACCACCGTCATCGAGCCCGGGATGACCTTCACCATCGAGCCGATGCTGACCCTGGGCACCCACGAGTACGACATGTGGGAGGACGGCTGGACCGTGGTCACGAAGGACCGCAAGCGGACCGCGCAGTTCGAGCACACACTGGTGGTCACGGACACCGGGGCGGAGATCCTGACGCTCCCCTGACCCCGAACCGAGGAAATCGACTCGCGGAGGTTTTTACCGACAAGGCGTCGGCAACGCATTGACTTAGGTAAGCCTAAGCAGGAGGATCGGGTGTGGCGGCACGGCCGCCGTACCCGGCTCCCCCTTTTCCTTCCGATCTCTCGGAGGTCCGCCTTGGACGCCTTCTCCACCGTCATCCGTGTCGCCTCGCACGAGCAGCACACCGAGGCAGAGACCTCGACGTTCATGAGCGACCTGCTCGGCGGCCGGCTCGGGGTGGACGCGTACACGCGCTACACCGAGCAGCTGTGGTTCGTCTACAAGGCCCTGGAGGACGCCGCCGAGGCCCTCAGGGACGACGCGGTGGCCGGCCCGTTCATCCAGCCCGAGCTGATGCGCCTCGCCGAGATCGAGCGGGACCTGGCCCACCTGCGGGGTCCCGAATGGCGCGAGACCCTGGTCGCGCTGCCCGCCACCGAGGCCTATGCGGCCCGCGTGGCCGAGTGCGCCGAATCCTGGCCGGGCGGGTACGTGGCCCACCACTACACGCGCTACCTGGGCGACCTCTCCGGCGGCCAGATCATCCGCGACAAGGCCGAGCGGACCTGGGGCTTCGAGCGCAAGGGCGACGGCGTCCGCTTCTACGTCTTCGCGGACATCTCCAACCCGGCCGCCTTCAAGCGGACCTACCGCGAGCTGCTGGACACGATCGCCGCGGACGACCTGGAGAAGCAGCGCATCATCGACGAGTGCAAGCGCGCCTTCGACTACAACGGCGCGGTCTTCCGCGAGCTGGGCCGGCAGTTCCCGCTGAGCGCGTGACGCCTGCGGCGGGCTGAACGGGGAAGGGGGGTGGGCCCGATGGGCCCGCCCCCCTTCCGGGCTTCCCGCTCCCCGGGGCTCAGCCCCGGACCCCGCGCCTCAAGCGCCGGCGAGGCCGGATCTCGCGAAGCGGACGCGGCCGCCGATCTCCACGGTGCCGTCCGGGGCCGGGGCCGTGAGGATCTGGGAGCCCCTGCCCTGGGTGATGTTCAGGGCGCGGTTCAGTTCGGCCGTCAGCACGATCGCCGCCGAGCCGGTGGCCTCGTCCTCCGCGATCACGCCGTCGGGGCGGCGCGGGAAGCCGCGGGCCCGGATCCTGCCCGCGGCCTCGTCCTCCCAGGCCCAGGCGTACAGCCAGCCCTCGCCCGGCGGCGGGCTGGGCAGCGCGTCCACCTCGGCGGCGTCCGCGTACTGCTCGGTGCGCTTGCCCTCGACCCACTCGGGGCGGGCGGTGATCCAGGTGAACTCCCCGTCGTCGCGCGCCCATACGGCTCCCGCCGGGGGCTGGAGCTCCTCGATGTCGAGCAGCCACGCGACTCCGACCAACGGGTGCCCGGCGAAGGACATCCGGGTGCCGGGGGTGCGGATGTCGACGATCCCGCGCTCGGGATCGTCGACGAACACCGTCTCGCTGTAGCCCAGTTCGGCGGCCAGCGCCTGCCGGGAGGCATCGTCGGGGCAGGACCGGCCGTCGCGTACGACGCCCAGCGTGTTGCCGTGGCTGCCGTCACCCGCGCAGAAGACCTTGAGCACGTCCAGATCGTTCACGCGCGAATTGAAGCACGGGTCAGTTCTGGGCCGTACGCCGCCTGCGTGCCACGTAGACCGCACCCGCGCCCGCGGCGACGATGAGCGCGGAGGAGCCGAGCAGCGCGTCGGCCGGGATCTCGGCGCCGGTGGCGGCGAGGTTGCCACCGACGGTGCCGCCGCCTCCGGTGGTGCCGGTGCCGCCCGTGGTGCCGGTACCACCGGTACCGGCCGGGGGCGTGGGCAGGACCGCGCCCTTGTCCACGGAGACGGTCAGGTTGACGTCGTCCGCCCGGGTGCCCGTCGGGTACATGGAGCCGGTGGTGTCGTTGGCGAAGGTGGCGGAGCCCTCCGCCGTGAGCGCGGTGCGCACCGCGTTCAGGGTGAGCACGCCGTCCTTGGTCTTGTACTCGGCGTTCGAGAGGTCGAGCGTGGCGAAGGGGACGTTCGCCTTGACCCCGGCGGCCGTCTTCACGTCCAGGACCAGGGTGCCCTTGGCGCCCTCGGTGGTGATGCGGACGTTGCCGAAGGTCATGTCGATGCCGTGGGCCGCGTACTGGAAGCGCAGGTTGCCCGCGAAGGTGGCGGTCAGCTTCCGCGCCTTGGTGTCGAGGGCGCCCTTGCCGCCGGCGAAGGCGAAGCTGTCGCCGTTGGCGACCGCGCCGCCGGCGGGGGTGACGGTGCCGCCCGCGCTCTGGACGTACTTGCGGAAGGACTCCTTGACGCCCCAGGCCAGCTTGCCGTCGAGGATCTGCCGGGGGCCCTCGGCGGCCGGGGAGCTGGTGGAGGCGGAGGGGGAGGCCGGCTTCGACGGCGAGGGGGACGCCGGGACGGACGCCGACGGGGACGCGCTCTGCGAGGGCGAGGCGGAGGCGGAGGCGGAGGCGGAGGCGGAGGCGGAGGCCGAGGCGGACGGGGAGGGGCTGGGCTTGGGCGGCGGCGGGAACTCCAGTACGGCCGTCAGCGGGTCGCCCGCCTTGTCCTTGTAGCCGTCCGACCCGAGGAGCTTCGCGGCGTCCGCGGTCAGGGTGGTGGACAGGTTGGCCATGGACGGCCCGGTGAAGGCGACCTTGGCGAAGCCGACGTCCTTCGTCAGGACGCCGTCCCGGGTGACGTCGATGACCAGCGTCTTCGTGCCGGTGTCGATGCGCGGGTTCGCGAGCTTCACCTCGAAGCGGTGCGCGGCCGACTTGAAGGTGACGCTGCCCTTGAAGGCGGCGGTCACGAGGTGGGTGGCCGGGTCGTACTGACCGGTGGCCGAGCCGAAGGTGAAGCCCTTGCCGGTCTTCTTCGCGCCGTCCGCGACGGTGATCTCGCCCTGGGCGATGGTGGTGACGTAGGTGCGGTAGCTCTCCAGGACACCCCAGTCGAGGGTGCCGCCGACGACCGGGATCGTCGCGGGGGCGCCCTGCGCCGCGGAGACGGCCGGTGCGCCGCCCGCCGCGGTGGCGGGCAGGACGAACGCGGTGGCGCCGATCGCCGCGGCGGTGGCCACGGCGGCCGCGAGGGCGAGCGGACGGCTGATCGAAGACATGGCGGTGCTCCTGAACGGGGGGGTGGAGGAGGGGCGTAAGGGGGTGTGGTGCCCTGCGAGGGCAGGGCGAAGCCGAGCCCCGGCGGTACGGGGCCCTGAGGGTCCCGGCGGGGCTTGCGGGTCAGTGCGGTACGGGGGCTTGCGGGTGAGTGCCGGTACGGGGCTTGCGGGCCGGGCGGTTCCGGTTCGGGGAGCGGGTCAGCCGCGCGGAGCGGCCCCGTCGGTCCCGGAGGAGTCGGAAGGGTCGGCGGAGTCGCCGGAGTCGGAAGACGCGGGAGAGGCCGGAGAGTCGGGGCTCGTGGTCTCGATGCCCGGCGTCGCCGTCGGCATCGGCTCCTTGCGGCGGCTGCGGAGGACCAGGAAGGCCGCTCCGCCCGCGAGGACGAGCACGGCCACCGCAAGGGCGGCGTACAGGCCGGTGTTCGAGGATTCCTTCGCGGCGACGGCCGCCGCCGGAGCAGGGGCCGGCGGGGCCGCCGGGGTGGCCGTCGAGCCGAGGTTCGGGAGGGCCGGGAGCTTCGCGGTGGCGTCGAGGGCGACCGCGAGGGAGACGGGGTCCATCTCGGTGCCGGCCTTGTACATGGAGTTGAAGGCCTGGGCTCCGCCCTCGGTCAGGGTGGCGGGGGCTTCGGTGAGGGTGGCGAGGCCGCCTTCGGTCTTGAGGGCCTTGGCGTCGAACTCCACGAGCGGGACCGCGGTCTTGGTGTCCGCGCCGGTGGTGACGTCGGCGGACAGCACGCCCTTGCCGTTCTCCACCTTGGCCGTGATCTTCGCGAGCTTCAGGTCGAGGTGGGCCCCGGTGAAGTGCACGGACCCGGCGAAGGCGGCGTCGAGGGTGCCCTTCGCGCCGTCGTACGCGCCCTTGCCCTGCGGGAAGCGGAACAGCGCGCCGCCGTCCTGGGCGCCTTCGGCCAGCTCCCACTTGCCCTGGCCGATGGAGCCGGAGACGTACTCGCGGAAGGTGCGCCGCACCCCCCAGTCCACGGCGGCGTCGGCGAACTGCCCGGCGGCCTGCGGGGACTGGGAAGCGGCCCCCTCAGCCGGCGAGGACGAGGGCGAGGAAGAGGCGGGCTGCTCGGCAGCCGGAGCCACGGCCTTGACGTCCACGGACAGCGAGACCGGGTCGAGCTGCGCGCCGGCCGCGTAGTAGCCGGCGAAGGCCTTGGCACCCTGCTCGGTGAGGGTGGCCGGGATGTTGGCGAGGGCGACGGGGCTGCCGCCGCCCTTCATGTTCACCCCGCCCAGGCCCAGCTTGGCGAAGGGCACTTGGGCGGCGGTGGTGACCGCTCCGCCCTCCTTGGCCTTGCTGGAGACGTCCACGTAGAGGGTGCCGCTGCCACCGCTGATCTTGACGGTGGGGCGGCTGACGCTCATGTCCAGCTCGTACGTGCCGTCCGCCTTCTGGTGGCCCTGGAAGGAGACGCCGCCGCTGAAGGAGGCCTGCAGGGAGCCGCTGTCCGGGTCGTAGGAGCCGCTGGCGGAGTGGAAGCGGAACAGGCTGCCGCCGGCCGTGGCGGCTCCGTTCTTCAGCTTGAACCCACCTTTCGCCACCGGCCCGGTGACGTAACTCTGGAAGGAGGATTTGATGCCCCAGTCGAGCCGGCCCCCGTCCACGGTGCGGCCCGCGGCCTGGGCGGCGGTCGCCGGGAGCAGGACGGCTCCCAGAGCCGCCAGGGTCGCCAGCAGGGCGACGGCGGACGCACGGATGGATCCAGCGGACATGAATGTCCCCTCCAGGGTCTAGCGAGCGAGGTTAGGCTAACCTAAGCTACGTTCGGCCGGGTGTGAAACCCCCTGGCCCCCGGAACCTCGAACCGGGACCCCACCCCCAGCGAACCGGGTCCACCACCCCAGTCGGACGATCAGGACGGTGCCTTCGTGCCTACGCCCGCCGCGTCAACCCGCATGTCCCGCTTCGCCGTCGCCCTGACCTCCGTGGTCCTGGCCCTCGGCGTGAGCGCCTGCGGAGGTACGGCTGCCCCCTCCCCCGCCACCGGAGCGGGCGCCCCGGCCGTGCCGGACCGGGTGGAACCGCTCGCCCAGACGCCCGTACCCGTCCTTCCGGCGACCGTGGCCTCGGCGGACGGCGCCCGGGTGACCGTCACCTCGGCGGACCGGGTGGTGCCGCTGACGGGCGGCCTCAACGAGATCGTGTACACCCTGGGACTCGGCCCCAAGGTCGTCGCCAAGGACATCACCGCCACCTTCGAACAGGCGGCGGAGCTCCCGGTGGTGACGCGGGGCCACGAGGTCTCCGCCGAGAGCGTGCTGTCGCTGCGTCCGACCCTGGTACTGGCCGAGACCACCTCGGGCCCCGCCGAGGCGATCCGGCAGATCCGCGACGCGGGTGTCCCGCTGCTGGTGGTGGCCCCGGCCAAGTCCCTGGAGGACGTGGCGAAGCGGACCGACGCGGTGGCCGCCGCACTGGGCGTCAAGGAGGCCGGCGCGCAGCTGAACCAGCGCACCGCCGACCGCATCGCCGCCGCCCGGGGGGCCCTGCCCGCCTCGGGCAAGAAGCCGCGCGTGGCCTTCCTCTACCTGCGCGGCACGGCCTCCGTGTACCTGATGGGCGGCTCCGACTCCGGCGCCGGTTCCCTGCTGGAAGCGGCCGGGGCGCTCGACACGGGCCCGGAGTCGGGGCTCGGCAAGGACTTCACCCCGATCACCAGCGAAGCCCTGGCGGCGGCCGCGCCCGACGCGATCCTCGTCATGTCCAAGGGCCTGGAGTCCGTCGGCGGCGTGGACGGGCTGGTCAAGATCCCCGGCGTGGCCCAGACCCCGGCCGGCATGGACCGGCGGGTGATCACCGTCGACGACGGGGTCCTGCTCAACTACGGCCCGCGCACCGACCAGGTCCTGACCTCCCTCATCACCCAGCTCTACGGCAAGGCCTCCTGACGTGTCCCTCTCCTACGAAGCCCCCGGGACGCCGCCCGGAGCACCCGGAGCGGATCCCCTTCCCGCTCCCGAGCCGACGGCGTCCCGGGCCGCCCCCACCGCCGCCGGCGCACCGCCCCGGCGGCGGTGGGGCTCCGCCTGGCTCACCGGCGCGCTGGCCGCCGCACTCGTCCTGCTCGCGCTGGTCTCCGCCGGAGTGGGCGCCTACGAGATCCCGCTCGCGGACGTGGTCGGGTCGGTGCAGCACCGCCTCGGGCTCGGGGGCGCCGCCCTCGACCGGGTCGGGGAGAGCGTGCTGTGGAACGTACGGCTGCCGCGCGTGGTCCTCGCCCTGCTCGTCGGGGCCGGCCTTGGCTGCGCCGGGGCGCTGATGCAGGGGGTGTTCGGCAATCCCCTGGCCGAGCCCGGGGTCATCGGGATCTCGGCGGGCGCGGCCGTCGGCGCGGTCGCCGCGATCGGGCTGGGCCTGACCTTCTTCGGCAACTGGACCATCACCGCCTGCGCGTTCGTCGCGGGGCTGGTCACCGTCGGCGCCGTCTACCTGCTCTCCCGCAACGGCGGGAAGACGGAGGTCGTCACCCTCATCCTCACCGGCATCGCCGTCAACGCCTTCGCGGGCGCCCTGATCGGCCTGTTCATCTTCTTCGCGGACAGCGGCCAGGTGAACCAGATCACCTTCTGGCAGCTCGGCTCCCTCGCCCAGGCCACCTGGCCCAAGGTGCTCGCCGTCCTGCCCTGCGCGCTGGCCGGCCTGGCCGTCGCCCCCTTCTACTCCCGCAAGCTGGACCTGCTGGCCCTCGGCGAGCGCCCCGCCCGCCACCTCGGTGTCGACGTGGAGCGGCTGCGCCTCGCGCTGATCCTGCTCGTCGCGCTGCTCACCGCGGCGGCCGTCGCCGTGGCAGGGATCATCAGCTTCGTCGGGCTGCTCGTGCCGCACCTGCTGCGCATGGCCAACGGTCCGGGCCACCGGTTCCTGGTGCCCGGCAGCGCGCTCGCCGGAGCCGTGGTGCTCGTCGCCGGGGACCTGGCCGCGCGGACCCTCGCCCAGCCCGCCGAACTGCCGCTCGGGGTGCTGACCGCCCTGCTCGGCAGCCCGTTCTTCTTCTGGCTGCTGCGCCGCACCCGCCGCAAGCAAGGAGGCTGGGCATGAGCGTCCGGCTGCTTTCCCGCCTCGCCGCGCTGCGCGGGAGCAAGCAGGCCCTCCCCGCCCGTCCGGCCCCCGGCGCGCCGCTCGCCGAGGTCACGGACCTGCGCGTACGGCTCGGTGGGCGCGAGGTGCTCGCCGGGATCGGGCTGACCGTGCGGGCCGGGGAGGTGCTGGCCCTGGTCGGACCGAACGGCGCGGGCAAGTCCACCCTGCTGGCGGCCCTGTCCGCGGACCTGCCGGCGGACGGCGGGGAGGTCCGGATCGACGGGCGTCCGGTGGGCGACTGGCGGGCCCCCGAGCTGGCCCTGCGCCGGGCGGTGCTCCCCCAATCGGCCGCACTGGCCTTCCCTTTTCCGGTGGAGGACGTCGTACGGATGGGCCGCGCCCCCTGGGTGGGCACCGAGCTGGCCGACGCCGACGAGGAGGCGGTGGCCGTCGCCATGGCCGCCACCGAGGTGACGGGCTTCGCGGCCCGCCCGTTCTCGGCGCTCTCGGGCGGCGAGCGGGCCCGGGTCGCGCTGGCCCGCGTACTGGCCCAGCGGGCCCCGCTGCTGCTGCTCGACGAGCCGACCGCGGCCCTGGACCTGCGCCACCAGGAGCTGGTGCTGCGGATCTGCCGGGAGCGGGCGGCGGCCGGGGACGGGGTCGTGGTGGTCCTGCACGATCTGGGCCTGGCGGCGGCGTACGCGGACCGGGTGGCCGTCCTGCACGAAGGCCGGATCGCGGTGCACGGACCGCCCGCGGAGGTGTTCGAGGACGGGCTGCTGAGCCGGGTCTACCGCCAGCCGGTGGAGGTCCTCCCGCACCCGCGCACCGGGGCGCCGCTGGTGGTCCCCGTACGGGACGCCGGAGCGGGGCTCCCGGAGGAGCGGGTTCCGCCGTACGGAACGGTCACCCGGGCTTGACCTCGGCTTGACCTGGCCATGGGCCCGGCGTGGGGCGCCCGTAATGGCCCCGTGTCCGGGTCTCGAAGGTGTGGGCTGAATCACTGGACGTACGGGTATGGGTCAGGTAAGCCTCGGTTAAGTTAGGTCCGCCTCACCGGCCGCCCCCACCCGATCGGGGCGGTCGTCTGCCGAACGCCAGACTGCCAGGAGCCCCCTATGCGCCCCGCCCGCCTCACCGTCGTCACCGCGGCAGCCGTGGTGGCCGCCCTCACCGCGGTCACCGGCTGCTCCGAGAAGAGCGACGCGTCCGGCGACGGCACCATCAAGGTGGCGGCCTCCGACTCGGCCTGCGAGGTGTCCACGAAGGAGTTCCCGGCGGGCAAGGTCACCATCGAGGTCGAGAACAAGGGCTCCAAGGTCACCGAGCTCTACGTGCTGTTCCCTGACGACCGCATCGTCACCGAGCGCGAGAACATCGGCCCCGGCACCAAGGCCACCATCACCGCCGAGCTCAAGGCGGGCGACTACGAGATCGCCTGCAAGCCCGGCATGAAGGGCGACGGCATCCGCCAGGCGGTCAAGGCCACCGGCGCGGGCACCGTGGAGAAGCGCAGCCCCGAGGCCGACGCCGCGGTCGCCGCATACCGCAAGTACGTGCAGGAGCAGGCCGACGAGACCATCCCCAAGGCGCAGGCCTTCGCGGACGCGGTCAAGGCCGGCGACGTCGAGGCCGCGAAGAAGGCGTACGCCCCCTCGCGCATCGGCTGGGAGCGCACCGAGCCGGTCGCCGAGTCCTTCGGTGACATCGACCCGAAGGTCGACGTCCGCGAGGACGGTCTGGAGCCGAACCAGGAGTGGACCGGCTGGCACAAGCTGGAGAAGTCCCTCTTCGCCGACAACAAGATCGACGACGCGGACAAGAAGCTCGCCGAGACCCTGATGGCCGACCTGGCCGTGTGGCAGAAGAAGGTCGGCCAGGCGGAGATCACCCCCACCTCGATGGCGAACGGCGCCAAGGAGCTCCTCGACGAGGTCGCCACCGGCAAGGTGACGGGTGAGGAAGAGCGCTACAGCCACACCGACCTGGTCGACTTCAAGGCCAACGTCGAGGGCGCGGAGAAGGCGTACGAGCTGCTCAAGCCGGTCACCTCGAAGACCGACCCCGCGCTCACCGCCGAGCTGGACAAGCAGTTCGCCGCGCTGAACAACCTGCTGGAGAAGTACCGCCCGAACAAGGCCGCGTACGAGTTCACCTCGTACGACAAGGTCGGCGAGCCCGAGCGCAAGGAGCTCTCCGACGGCGTCAACGCGCTGGCCGAGCCGCTCTCGAAGCTGGCCGCCGCGGTCGCGAAGTAACTCCGGAACAGCAGAGCAGGCGGGAGATCCTCACATGAGCGAGTCGGTGTCCGAGCAGGATGGCGCACCCGACGGTGCGCACGACGGCGCCCCGGAGCAGGCGGGGCCGGGTGCGCCCTCGCGCCGGGCCGTCCTCGGCTGGGGCGGCGCGGGCCTCGCGCTCGGCGCCGCGGCGGCCGGCGGTACGGCCATCGCCCTGGGCTCGGGCCCCGACATGGTCTCGGCGGCCGCGGCCGGCGCGGCCGTGCCGTTCCACGGCGAGCACCAGGCCGGCATCGCCAGTGCCGTCCAGGACCGCCTGCACTTCGCCGCCTTCGACGTGAAGACGAAGGACCGCGGCGAGCTGATCCAGCTCCTCAAGGACTGGACCGAGGCCGCCCGCCTGATGACGGCCGGTCAGCCGGTCGGCGAGGGCGGCTACGGCGGCCTCCCCGAGGCCCCGCCGGACGACACGGGCGAGGCGCTGGGCCTCAAGGCCTCCCGCCTCACCCTGACCATCGGTTTCGGGCCGGGCCTGTTCGCCAAGGGCCGCTTCGGCCTGGAGGGCAAGCGCCCCGGCGCCCTCATCGACCTGGAGCTCTTCCCCGGCGACAACCTCGACCCGGCCCGCTCGGGCGGCGACCTGTGCGTCCAGGCCTGCGCGGACGACCCGCAGGTCGCGGTGCACGCCATCCGCCAGCTCGCCCGCATCGGCTTCGGCAAGACGGCGGTGCGCTGGTCGCAGCTGGGCTTCGGCAAGACCTCCTCGACCACGCCCGACGAGCAGACCCCGCGCAACATGATGGGCTTCAAGGACGGCACCCGGAACATCTCGGGCACCGACAAGGCCGCCCTGGACAAGCACGTGTGGGTCGGCGCCGGCGACGGCAGCGACTGGCTGACCGGTGGCTCGTACCTCGTGGCGCGCCGGATCCGGATGAACATCGAGACGTGGGACCGCACGCCCCTGGGCGAGCAGGAGGACATCTTCGGCCGCGACAAGGGCGAGGGCGCCCCCGTGGGCAAGTCCAAGGAGCGCGACGAGCCGTTCCTGAAGGCGATGAAGCCCGAGGCGCACGTCCGCCTCGCGCACCCGGACACCAACGACGGTGCGACGATCCTGCGCCGCGGCTACTCCTTCACCGACGGCACGGACGGACTGGGCCGGCTCGACGCGGGCCTGTTCTTCCTCGCCTACCAGCGCGACGTGCGCACGGGCTTCGTGCCGATCCAGCGCAGGCTGGCGAAGTCCGACGTCCTCAACGAATACATCCAGCACGTGGGTTCGGCCGTCTTCGCCGTCCCGCCGGGAGTCCGCGACAAGGACGACTGGTGGGGCCGGGCGCTGTTCGCGTAGGGGACGGGGAGAACCGAAGTGTTCAGCAACTATCTGATCGGACTGCGCGAGGGGCTCGAAGCCAGCCTCGTCGTCTGCATCCTCATCGCGTACCTGGTGAAGACCGGGAACAAGGACAGGCTGGGAGCCCTGTGGCTGGGCGTCGGCCTGGCCGCCGCCCTGTCCCTGGCCTTCGGCGCGGGCCTCGAATTCGGCACGCAGGAACTGACCTTCAAGGCGCAGGAGGCGATCGGCGGCACCCTGTCGATCGTCGCGGTCGGCCTGGTCACCTGGATGGTCTTCTGGATGAAGCGCACCGCGCGGCACCTGAAGGCCGAGCTCCAGGGCAAGCTCGACGCGGCGCTCGCGATGGGCACCGGCGCCCTGGTGGCGACGGCGTTCCTGGCCGTCGGCCGGGAGGGCCTGGAGACCTCGCTGTTCGTGTGGCGTTCGGTGCACGCGGCCGGTGACGGCGCGGGCCCGCTGATCGGCGTGCTGCTCGGCATCGGGTCGTCGATCGTCCTGGGCTGGCTGTTCTACCGGGGCGCACTGAAGATCAACCTGTCGAAGTTCTTCACGTGGACCGGCGGCATGCTGGTCGTGGTCGCCGCGGGCGTGCTCGCGTACGGGGTCCACGACCTCCAGGAGGCCGACTTCGTGCCGGGGCTGAACGTCAAGGCCTTCGACATCAGCTCGACCATCCCGCCGGACAGCTGGTACGGGACCCTGCTGAAGGGCACCTTCAACTTCCAGCCGGACCCGACGGTGCTCCAGGTCGTCGTGTGGGCCCTGTACCTGGTCCCGGTGCTCGCCCTGTTCCTGGCCCCGTCGCTGGGCAGGCGCGGCACGTCCGAGCCGAAGCCGGCGTCGAAGCCGGAGTCGGAGCCGAGCAGCTCCTGACTCACCACAGCCTGTCGATGGTCCCCGGGTAGAGGGGGACACGAATGCCGGTGAAGGCCGCGCGGACCTGGTCCGCGCGGCCTTCGTCGTGTGCGGCGCCGGTGGGGCGCGCGGGGAACGCCCCGAGCACCGTCTTGCCGAGGCCCGGGTCGTCCGTGGCAAGGGGGTCGGCGGGGGTGCCGCCGACCAGGACCGTGCCGGGCAGCACCTCGAAGCCGGCCGCCTCGTAGAACGGGACCAGCTCCCGGTCGCAGCTGAACAGCGCCAGGTCCACCGCCGGATCGGCGGCGAGCCCCGCGCGGGCCGCCGTCACCAGCCGCAGCCCGTACCCGCGCCCCCGTACGTCGGCCCGGGTGACCACCGCGCTCAGCCCGGCCGCGCGGTACGTACGCCCGTCAGCGAGCCGGACCGGCTTGTGGAGCAGCGCCAGGGAGGCGGCGACCCGGCCGTCGGCGTCCAGGAGCAGCACCGCGAGCGGGGCGAGCGCCTGGTCGTGCCCGGGGGAAGACCCGGGCCACGCCTGCGCCTCCAGACCCGCCACCTGCTCGGCGAGCCCGGAGGGCAGGACCTCGTACCTCTCGATCCGCACTACGGGATCAGCGCCCCCGCGCCGCCGACCCGGACCCGGGAGTCGCCGGAGCGCAGCTCGACGGTGAGGACGCCCGGGCGGCCCATGTCGGCGCCCTGGTGGAGGGTGAGGACCGCGTCGGCCGGGACCAGGCCGACCTCGCGGGCGTACGCCCCGAAGGCGGCCGCGGCCGCGCCGGTCGCCGGGTCCTCGACGACGCCGCCGACCGGGAAGGGGTTGCGCACGTGGAACTCCGCCGGGCCCGCCCGGTACACGAGCTGCGCGGTGACCAGGTCGAGGCGCCGCATCAGCGCCTCCAGCCGGGCGAAGTCGTAGTCCAGGTCCGCGAGCCGGGCCCGGGTGGCGGCGCCCAGCACCAGGTGGCGGGCTCCGGCGTAGGCGATCCGCGGCGGGAACAGCGGGTCCAGGTCGGCGGCCGGCCAGTCCAGCGCGGCCAGGGCCTCGGCGAGGTCGGCCGGGTCCAGGTCCTCGGTGTGCGGTTCGACGCTGGTCAGGGTGGCGCGCAGCCCGCCGCCGGCCTCCCGGGTCACCGACACCGGCACGGTGCCCGCCCGGGTCGCGAACAGCAGCTCGCCGGGGCCGATCCGCTCGCCGAGCGCGACGGCGGTGGCCACGGTGGCGTGCCCGCAGAAGGGGACCTCCACCTTCGGGCTGAAGTAGCGCACGGAGAAGGCCCTGCCCCGCTCCCCGCCCAGGTCCTCGGGCGGGGCGGTGAGGAAGGCCGTCTCGCTGTAGCCCGCCTCGGCGGCGATCGCCAGCATGGCCGCCTCGTCCAGACCGCTCGCGTCGAGCACGACCCCGGCCGGGTTCCCGCCCTGCGGATCGTCGGAGAAGGCGGTGTAGTGCAGCACTTCGATAGTCATGATCGCCACAACCCCGGCTTCCGGGCGGGCATTCCCCGGGGCGGTACGGGACCGGCCGCGCCCGGCGTACGAGGGCGGCCGCGCCCGGCGTACGGGACCGGCCGCGCTCCCGTACGGGATCAGCCGCGCCCGATGTACGGCATCGCGGTCGCCATCACCGTCGCGAACTGCACGTTGGCCCCCAGCGGGAGCTCCGCCATGTGCAGCACCGTGCGCGCCACGTCGGCCGCGTCCATGACGGGCTCCACCGCGAGCTGCCCGTTGGCCTGCATGATCCCGGTCTGCATCCGCTCGGTCATCTCGGTGGCCGCGTTGCCGATGTCGATCTGGCCGCACGCGATCCCGTACGGCCGTCCGTCCAGCGACAGGGACTTCGTCAGGCCGGTCATGGCGTGCTTGGTCGCGGTGTAGGCGATCGAGTTCGGCCGGGGCACGTGCGCGGAGATGGAGCCGTTGTTGATGATGCGGCCGCCCTGCGGGTCCTGGGCCTTCATCACCCGGAAGGCCGCCTGCGCGCAGAGGAAGGAGCCGGTGAGGTTGACGTCGACCACCGAGCGCCAGGCCTCGTAGGAGATGTCCTCCAGCGGGACTCCGGCCGGGCCGAAGGTGCCCGCGTTGTTGAAGAGCAGGTCGAGGCGCCCGTAGCGCTCGCGAACGGCCCCGAACAGCGATGCCACGTCGTCCGGATCGCTCACGTCGGCCGGGACGCACAGCACTTCGGCGTCCGGGTGGGCGGCCCTCGCGGCCTCGGCGGCCTCTTCCAGCGGCCCGGTCCTGCGGCCGGCCAGCGCCACCGCCCATCCGGCGGCGGCCAGCGTGAGGGCCACGGAGCGGCCGATCCCGGATCCGGCTCCGGTCACTACGGCGATCTGCTTCACACGTGCGTTCATGGGGCCGCAGGTTACGTCACACGGGCAGCCCGTCCCCGAACGTTCCGATTGCTGAGAGCATGGGGCGGCAGGGGTGCTGAGATATGACGATAGGACTGGAGTTTCCGTATGCCGGAGAGAGGCCCCGCGACCGCGCCCTCGAAGACAGCGCCCTCGAAAGAAGCGTCGCTCTCGACCCCCTCCCCTTCCCCTTCCGCCGCCCTCACCGCACCCCTGACGGCCGCCCGCCGGACGGGACTGCTCGTCACCTTCATCCTCGGCGGGCTCACCGCGCTCCCCCCGCTGTCCATGGACATGTACCTGCCGGCGCTGCCGACGGTGACCACCGCCCTGAACAGCCCGGCCGCCACCGTCCAGCTCACCCTCACCGCCTGCCTCGCGGGCATGGCCCTGGGCCAGCTGGTGATCGGCCCGATGAGCGACAAGTGGGGCCGCCGTCGCCCCCTGCTCATCGGCATGGTCGTCTACGTCCTCGCCACCGCCATCTGCGCCTTCGCCCCGACCGTCGAGCTGCTGATCGCATTCCGTTTGCTGCAGGGCCTGGCCGGCGCGGCCGCGATCGTGATCGCGCGGGCCGTCGTACGCGATCTGTACGACGGGGTCGAGATGGCCCGGTTCTTCTCCACCCTGATGCTCATATCCGGCGTGGCGCCGATCATCGCCCCGCTCATCGGCGGCCAGGTGCTGCGCTTCGCCGACTGGCGCGGGGTGTTCTTCGTCCTCACCGTCGTGGGGACCCTGCTGACCCTCCTGGTCTGGCGCAAGCTCGACGAGACGCTGCCGCCCGAGCGGCGCCAGACCGGCGGCGTCGGCGCCGCGCTGCGGACCATGCGCGGGCTGTTCGCCGACCGGGTCTTCGCCGGGTACACGCTGGCCGGCGGGTTCGCCTTCGCCGCGCTGTTCGCGTACATCTCGGCCTCGCCGTTCGTCGTGCAGGAGATCTACGGCGCTTCGGCCCAGACCTTCAGCCTCCTGTTCGGCGTCAACTCCCTCGGCCTGATCGCGGTGGGCCAGATCAACGGCAAGCTGCTGGTCGGCCGGGTCAGCCTGGACAAGGTGCTGGGGTACGGGCTCGCGGTCATCATGGCCGCCTCGGCCGCCCTGCTCCTCATGACCGCGGGGGTCTTCGGCGAGGTCGGGCTCTTCGCGATCTGCGCCGGGCTGTTCGTCCTGATGTCCGCGATGGGCCTGGTCCTGCCGAACACCAACGCGCAGGCCCTGATGCGCGCCCCGCACGCGGCCGGCTCGGCCTCCGCCCTGCTCGGCACCTCCTCCTTCCTGGTCGGAGCCATCGCCTCCCCCCTGGTCGGCATCGCGGGCGAGGACACGGCGGTACCGATGGCCGTGGTCCAGGCGGCCTGCTCCCTCCTCGCGGTCCTGTGCTTCGCCGTCCTGTGCCGCCCCTGGCGCACCGGCACCACGGTCAGCACGGCGCCCTGACCGTCCGGGGCCGGGCCCGGCCTTCGAGGCCGGGCCCGGCCCCGTAAACTTGGCGGGTGAACGACTCCGCCACCACCACCGCCGAAACCCTGCGCAGCGCCCTCGCGGGCCTGCTCGAAGGCCTCCCGCAGAAGCAGGCCACGGCCTCCGTGGAGCGGCTGATCGCCAACTACCGCGGCGAGATCCCGACCGACACGCCCGTCCTGCGCAACCGCGCCGACGTGGCCGCGTACGCGGCGTACCGGATGCCCGCCACCTTCGAGGCCGTACGGTCCGCCCTGGACGGGCTCGCCGAGGCGGCCCCGGGCTGGTCCCCGGCCTCGCACGTGGACGTGGGCGGCGGCACCGGCGCGGCGGCCTGGGCGGCCGACTCCGTCTGGGGCGGGCCCCGCGAGACGGCCGTACTGGACTGGGCGGACCCGGCGCTGGTCCTCGGCAAGGAGCTGGCCGCGGCCTCCTCCTCCCCCACGCTGCGGGCCGCCGAGTGGCGGCGGACCGTCATCGGGACCGGGCTGACGGTCCCCGCGGCGGACCTGGTGACGGTCTCCTACGTCCTGGGCGAACTGACCCCGGAGGCCCGCCGCGAGGTCGTCGCCGAGGCGGCGCGGGCCGGTCAGGCCGTGGTGGTGGTCGAGCCGGGCACGCCGGAGGGGTACCTGCGCATCCGTGAGGCCCGCGACCAGCTGATCGAGGCCGGGCTGCGGGTCGCGGCCCCGTGCCCGCACGACGGGACCTGCCCGATCGAGGTCGGCAAGGACTGGTGCCACTTCTCGGCCCGGGTCAGCCGGTCCTCCCTGCACCGGCAGATCAAGGGCGGCTCCCTCCCCTACGAGGACGAGAAGTTCAGCTACGTGGCCGCCACCCGCTTCCCGGTGGAGCCGGCCGCCTCCCGGATCACGCGCAGGCCGCAGATCCGCAAGGGGCTGGTCCTGCTGGAGCTGTGCGGACCCGAGTCCGAGGGGCAGACCCGGGTCAACGTGACCAAGCGGCACGGAGACCTGTACAAGGCGGCGCGCGACGCCGACTGGGGCCAGGAATGGCCGCCTCCGCAGGGGGCCTGAGACCGCAGAGGGCCTGAGACCGCAGGTGGCCTGAGCCCGCTGCGGGCTCAGGCCCGTCGGACCCGCCGCCGGCTAGGGCCTCAGCTCCTGCGTGCAGCACTTCACGCTGCCGCCGCCCTTGAGCAGCTCCCCCAGATCCATCGGGACCGGCTCGAACCCCCGCGCCCGCAGGGGTGCGAAGAGTCCGGTCGCCTCCTGCGGGAGCAGCACGTGCCGGCCGTCCGAGACCGCGTTGAGCCCGAGGGCGGCCGCGTCCTGGGCCTCGGCGATCAGCGCGTCGGGGAAGAGCCGGCGCAGGACCGCCCGGCTGCCCTCGGAGAAGGCGTCCGGGTAGTACATGACCTCGTCGCCGTCGAGCACGGACAGGGCCGTGTCCAGGTGGTAGTAGCGCGGGTCGACCAGGTCGAGACCGATGACCGGGCGGCCGAAGAACTCCTGGGCCTCGTCGTGCGAGAGCGGGCTGGAGCGGAAGCCCCGGCCGGCCAGGATGTAGGTGGCGGTGACGGCGAAGTCTCCCTCGCCCTCGTTGACGTGGGACGGCTCGTGGACGTCCTGGAAGCCGTGGCCGCGGAACCAGTCGAGGTGGATCTCCGCCTCGGCGGCCCGCTCGGGGTAGGCGAACCGCGCGCCCAGCACCTTGCCGTCGACGACGAGGGCGCCGTTCGCCGCGAAGACCATGTCCGGCAGACCGCGGTCGGGGACGAGGGTCTCGACGGTGTGGCCGAGGGCCAGGTAGCGGTCGCGGAGGTCCTCCCACTGGGCCATGGCCAGGGGCAGGTCCACCGGTTTCGTGGGGTCCATCCACGGGTTGATGGAGTACGTGACCTTGAAGTGCGCGGGTGGGCACATCAGGTAACGCCGGGGTGTGGCGTCTCTGCGCAATGAAGGCTCCTCACGGTGATGAGAAGAGAATCGTCCCTCCTCGGCGGGAACCGCGCAGTGAACTGATTGGGTGGTTTCCCGAACGGCTGAAAGACGAGTGGTTCGAGGTTGATAAGTTGCCGAAATGAGCTCCAGCCCCCTCCCCGATCCCGGTACCGCCCCCCGGACCCCGGACGCCACCCGCCGCAGCGACCGCTCACGGCGGGCCATCCTGGACGCGGCGCTCGACCTGGTGGGGGAGGTCGGCTACAACAAGCTGACCATCGAGGCCATCGCCGCCCGCGCCGGAGTCGGCAAGCAGACCATCTACCGCTGGTGGCCGTCGAAGGCCGCGGTCCTGCTGGACGCCTCGCTCGCGCTCGCCGGGGACGCACAGCCGGAGGGGACTTGGGGCTTCCCCGACACCGGGGACCTGGCCGCCGACCTGAAGTCCGTCATGCGGGCGACGGTGGACGAGTTCGCCGACGAGCGGTACTCGGCCCCCGTACGCGCCCTGACGGCGGCCGGCGCCACCGATCCCGAGCTCGGGGCACGCTTCACCGAGCGGCTGCTGGAGCCCCAGCTCGCGCTGTACGAGGAGCGGTTGCGGTCGGCCCGCGAGGCCGGGCAGCTCCCGCCGGACACCGATCTGCGGCTGACCGTGGAGATGCTGGTCGGACCGCTGACGTACCGCTGGCTGATGCGCACGGCGCCGCTCACGCACGCGTACGCGGACGCGCTGGTGGACTCGGTGCTGGGCGGAGCCGGGGCGGGACCCGGGGTGGGATAAGTCATGAGCCCCTGACGGCCGAGAACATATGGTCGGTTTCTGTGGTTATGTGGGAGTCCTGTTCGGGGGGTGCGGTCACCCGGCGCACAGGATGGTGGGAACATGTGAGGGTCTGCCGGGGCAACGGTGTAGGTGAGGGGATAGATGGGGTCTGAGTCGGGCCGCGTCAAACGCGGCGAGCAGAGCAGGATTTCCCAGTGGCTGCGCCGCAAGCCCAAACCCGACGCCGCGGACCCCGCACGAGAACGCGAAGCCCTGCTGCTGGCCGTCGCCGCGGCGGGTCTGCCGATCTCGCCCGCCGCGCATCCCGCCGGCTACCGGTGTTCGTGCGACCGGATCGGCTGTCCGACGCCCGCACGCCACCCCGTCTCCTTCGCCTGGCAGACGCAGTCCACGACGGACCGCGCACAGGTCGAACGCTGGGCCCGCAACCAGCCCGCAGCCAACTTCATCACCGCGACGGGCATGGTCCACGACGTCCTGGACGTCCCCCTGGAGGCCGGACACAGCGCGCTGGAACGCCTGCTGGCCGCCGGCATCGAGGTCGGCCCGGTCGCCGAATCGGGCGGTACGGGCGACCAGGCCCGGATGCTCTTCTTCACCGCGACCCGGGGCACGCCCGAGGACGAGGACGAGTGGTGGCCCTGCGAACTGGACTGCCACCCCGAGACGATGGACGAGCACCCCGGGCTGCGCTGGCACTGCCGCGGCAGCTACGTACTGGTGCCGCCGGCCGCACTGCCGGGTGACCTCTCGGTGGCCTGGCTCCGCGGCATGGAGCATCCGCTCGTCGATCCGCTGACCCTGCTGGAAACCCTCACGGACGCGTGCGCCACGTACGCCGGCGCCTCCGACCAGACCCCCGCCACGGTCGCCTGGCCCCTGGGCCGCTGACGCCCCGGCGCCTACCCGGCGCCTAGGACGCGGAGCTCCGCACCGAGGACCGGGGCACGGAACCGGGGCCCGCCGGGTCGGCGCCCTCGCGCGCGCCGGGCCCGCCGCCCCGGCGGAGGCTGAGCAGGGTCCCCAGTGCGGCCGCCGCGAGGATCAGCCCGGCCGCGCCCAGCGTCGTCCCGTCCGGGGAGGTCAGCGACTGACCGCGCAGCGCCTGCCAGGTCAGCAGGGCCAGTACCGCCCCGTACACCGCGCCCGCGACCAGCACCAGGCGCAGCCGCACCCGCTCCTCGTTCAGCACGGCGAACCGCGCGGCGAGGGCGGCCAGAACCAGGACGAACAGCGGCAGCAGCTGGAGTGCGTGCATCCCCACGAAGTGCGGGACGCGCAGGTCGCCGCCGGTGGTGGACCAGCCGGTGAGCGGCATGCCGGGGCCGCCGTCCGGCACTCCCACGGCGTGCCCGCCCACGATCGGGGCCCCGTCGTCACCGACCGCGCGCTGCGCGGCCGTCGGCTGGGTCATCAGGAAGCCGAGCCCGGCGCCGGCCAGCGCCAGGGTCGCGGCGATCCGGATCGACCAGGTGGTGGCCCGGTCCGCGATCCGGGCCCGGAACAGCAGGACGGCGATCACCAGCGCCCCCAGCCACAGCACCACGATGCTCCCGGCCATGATCTCGTACAGCCGTGCGTCGAAGGGTGTGGCGTAGTTGAAGTGACTCTGCCTGCCGCGGAAGGCCTGTGCGGTGATGAGCACCATCTCCACACCGCTGGCCGCCGCCACCACCGTGCCCGCCCACCACGCGGGCCGGGCGAGCCGGGGCCGGGCCCGTTCGAGCAGGGAGATCATCCAGGCCAGGCTCAGGGCGTAGCCGGTGAGCGAGACGGCGAACTTGAGGGGTTTGGACCAGATCGGGGCGCCCACCAGAGTCCGGGCGTCAACGAGCAGGCCGATGGCGGAACCGGCCGCCCATAAGGCCATCGAGGCGGCGAGCACCATCAGCGGACGGTGCCAGGCACGCGGAAACACGAGCGGCATTTCTCTACCCCCGAAATCCAAATGGATAATGGCACTCGCCGCTATCCGGTAGTGCCACTATCTATGATGGACACGGCACACACAAGGGGCCCAGGGACGGACGGAAGCGAAGATGCGCATCGGAGAGCTGAGCGCGCGGACCGGGGTACCGGTACCGACGATCAAGTACTACCTACGGGAGGGCCTGCTCCCGGCCGGCCTGCTCAGCAGCCCCAACCAGGCGCGCTACGACGAGACGCACGAGCGCAGGCTGCGCCTGATCCGCGGCCTCCTGGAGGTGGGGAAGCTCCCCGTGGCGGCCATCGGGGAAGTGATCCGCGCCATCGACGACAAGGAGCGGTCGGTCCACGAGATGCTCGGCTCGGTGGCGGACGCGCTGGTTCCCGAGCACAGCGGGACGCCCGACGCCGAGACCGAGCTCGCGCGGGCGAAGGTGGCCGGGATCATCGAGCGGCGCGGCTGGCACGCGGACGCGGACACCCCCGCGGGCGAGGCACTGGCCGCCGCACTGGCCGCACTGGAGCGGGCCGGTCACGGAGCCTTCACGGAGGTGCTCGACGCGTACGCGGAGGCGGCCGAGCTGGCGGCCGGCGCAGACCTCGCCTACACGACGCACGCGGTGGCGCGGGAGGACCTGGTCGAATCGGTCGCGGTCGGCACGGTCCTGGGCGACGCGATGTTCGCAGCACTGCGCAGACTGGCCCAGGTGGACGCCTCGTCCCGGACCTACGGAACGAACTGACGACACCGGCCCACCCCACCCCCAGCCCAGCCCAGCCCAGGCCGGTGACGGGGGCGGGGTGGGGTGTCGGCCTGGACGTAGAGCGTGATTTGTGGCGCAGGTACACCCCACACCCTGTCGGAGTTCAGGAGGGGGCGCCTAAATCATGCAGTCCAGGCCGACACCCCACCCCGCCCCCGGCACCGGCCCCCGTCCGCAGCCAGACCAGACCCGGTCAGTGGATCTGCGTGACGACCACATCAAGGGACCAGCCCTTGCCCGGCTTCACAGGCGCCTCGGCCTCCACCATGAAGTCCAGGTCGCGCAAGGCCGTCACGAGTTCCGCCGGGGACTCCGGAACCGCGCCCGCCGACAGGAGGTCGCGGACCAGGCGGCCCTTGGTGGCCTTGTTGAAGTGGCTCACCACCGACCGCTTCTCCACCCCGTCGACCATCTGGGAGTGCAGGACCCGCACCGTCGCCGTGCGCCCCGCCACCTCCCCCTTGGGCTTCCACGCGGAGGCGTACGCCGAGGACCGCAGGTCCAGGACCAGGCCCTCCCCCGCCGCCTCCGGCATCACCGAAGCCATCGGTTCACGCCAGAACGCGCCCAGCGCCCCCAGCCCCGGCAGCTTCACGCCCATCGAGCAGCGATAGGAGGGAATGCGGTCCGCGACCGAGACCGCCCCCCACAGACCCGAGAAGACCAGCAGGGACTCCGCGGCCAGGGCCGCCGCCTCCGGCGCGAGGGTCGACAGGCCCAAAGCGTCGTAGAGCACGCCCGTGTAGATCTCGCCCGCCGGGCGGGCGACCGCAGTCAGCAGCTCCGTGTTCTTGGCGACCTCACCGCGCAGGCCCTCGCTCAGGCCGAGCACCTCGCGGGCCTTCAGCTCGTCGCCCACGCACAGCTCGACCAGCTCCTCCAGCACCGCGGCGCGGGCCGCGGCCAGCCCCGGCAGCGAGAGCGTCTCCGGCTTCAGCGGTGCGCCGGAGCCGCCGGCGGCCTTTCCTTCGGACGGCGGCAGCAGCACGAGCACGGTGGTTCTCCTTCGACGGGCACGGCACAACGGCGGGGGTGCGGCCCCCGACCAGGGTAGTCGGCTCGCCGTGCCGCCCGGGCCCGCCGGCCTCCGCCTTGCGATGTACGGCACCAGACACCGCTCCCTGATCCGGCCCGATCGGCAGGACACCCCCTAGGCTCGGCTCATGCCACGCCGTCATATGATCATGACCGGCGCAGACGGGGCTGCCCTGCGGGCCGCGCTGCGTGAACTGCGGACGAAGCTGGAGGTGCCGGAGGAGTTCCCGGCGCCCGTACTCGCCGAGGCCGAGCGGGCGGTGCAGAGCCCCCTCCTGCCGGACTTCGACGCCACCGACATCCCCTTCTTCACGATCGATCCACCGACCTCGCGCGATCTGGACCAGGCCATGCACCTGGCGAAGCGCGCCTCCGGCGGTTACCGGGTCCACTACGCCATCGCCGACGTCGCCGCCTACGTCACCCCCGGCGGCGCCCTCGACGCCGAGGCCCACCGCCGGGTCACCACCCTCTACTTCCCCGACGAGAAGGTCCCCCTGCACCCGGCCGTGCTCTCGGAGGGCGCCGCCAGCCTGCTCCCCGACCAGACCTGCCCGGCCCTGCTGTGGCGGCTCGACCTGGATGCCGAGGGCCGGGTGGAGGGCACCGATGTCCGCCGTGCGCTCGTGCGCAGCCGGGCCAAACTCGACTACGACGGCGTCCAGAAGGCCATCGACACCGGCACCGCCGAGGAGCCGCTGGCCCTGCTGAAGGACATCGGGCGGCTGCGCGAGGCCTTGGAGGCGGAGCGCGGGGGGATCTCGCTGAACGTGCCCGAGCAGGAGATCGTCGAGCAGGAGGGCTCGTACAGCCTGGCCTACCGGGCTCCGCTCCCGGCCGACGGCTGGAACGCGCAGATCTCCCTGATGACCGGCATGGCCGCCGCCGAGCTGATGCTCGCCGCCGGGGCCGGGATCCTGCGGACCCTGCCGACCGCCCCCGACGGAGCCGTCGGGCGGCTGCGCCGGGCGGCGAAGGCCCTGCGGATCGACTGGCCGCACCACGTCCCGTACGCGGAGCTCGTGCGCGGGCTCGATCCGCACCGGCCGGCCCACGCCGCCTTCCTCCAGGAGTGCACGGCCCTGCTGCGCGGCGCCGGCTACACGGTCTTCACCGGCGGCCGGACCCCGGACCCCGTCCTGCACGCCGCGGTCGCGGCCCCGTACGCCCATTGCACCGCACCGCTGCGCCGGCTCGTCGACCGGTACACGGGCGAGCTGTGCGTGGCGGCCGTCGCCGGGACGGAGCCCCCCGGGTGGGCGCTGGAGGCGCTCGACGCCCTGCCGAAGGAGATGTCGGACGGGACCCGGCTGGCGAACTCGGCGGAGCGGGAGTCCGTGGACCTGGTGGAGGCGGCGCTGCTCAAGGACCGCGTCGGGGAGACCTTCGAGGCCACGGTCATCGACGTCAAGGACCACGAGCCGCTGGTCGGCACGGTCCACCTGGAGGAGCCGGCGGTGATCGGCCGCGTGGAGTCCACCTCGGCGGAGCTGCCGCTGGGCGACCGGATCAGGGTGCGGCTGACGGAGGCCGACCCGGGTCGGGCGAAGGTGCTCTTCGCACCGGTCTAGCCGGGTGCGGCGCCGGCGCCTCCCGGCCCGCCTGCCGGGGCCGGGGCCGCGGCCCCGGCCGGGATCCGCTCCCGGACCGCTCTGGCCATCGAGCCTCGTGACCTGCCATCATCGGCCGACCGCGCGGCATCACCGGCCGCGCAACAGCGGGGGGAGGGCCCGGACATGGGCTCGGTCGAGACCTTCGACGTACGCGCGATGCCTGCCGCCGCCCCGGGCCGCCGGTCGGCGCGCCGCCGCCGGCCGGCCGCCGCACTGCGGCCGCTCATCATCAACTACACGGGGTTCCACACCGAGTTCGCTGCCCCGAGGCGCCGCCTGGAGCTGCCCACCGGCTGCGTGACGCTGGTCTTCAGCTTCTCCGAGGGCCTGTGGGTCTCCCGTACGGAGGACCTCGCCGCGACCCAGCTGCGGCCCGCCGCCCGGGCCATGATCAGCGGCCCGCGCACGGTGCCGGCGGTCGGGGTGCACGCGGGGGTGGTGCACGGGCTGGAGGTGAACATGACCCCGCAGGGCTGCTACCGGCTGTTCGGCATCCCGATGTGGCACTTCGAGGACGCCCACGTGGATCTGGTGGACGTGCTCGGAGCGCAGGGCCGCCACCTCACCGAACGGCTGCGGGCGCTTCCCTCGTGGACGGAGCGCTTCGCCCTGCTGGACCAGTTGTTCTGCGCCCGCCTCGACCGCGGCCCCTCCCCCGCGCCCGAGGTCGACGGAGCCCTCTCCGGGCTCTGGGCGAACACCCGCTCCCTGACCCGGGTGAGCGCCGCGACGGGGTGGAGCGCCCGTACCGTACGGGCCCGGTTCCGCGAGCAGGTGGGCCTGTCGCCCAAGGCCATGGCCCGGGTGTTCCGCTTGCAGCACGCCCTGCGGATGCTGGCGGCGGGAACGGCGGCCGCACAGGTGGCGGCGGCGTGCGGCTACCACGACCAGGCACACCTGAGCCGCGAGGTGAAGGCGATGACGGGACTGCCCCCGTCCCGGTTCGTCCTGCTGCGGGGCGGCCTGGCGCCCGGTTCGGTGCTGGACCGGATGGCGGGCCGGGTCAGCAGCGTGATGCTGTCCGGCTAGGCGGGATCGCGGTCGGGATCGCGGTCCGGGGCGCGCCTCGGATCGCGGTCCGGGGCGCAGCCCGGGGCGCGCCTCGGATCGCACCCCGGGCCGCGGCCGGACCGCGCCGTCCGGCGGCGGCTCCCCCGCTGGATTCCGCCGGACCCCGCCGACGGGCGTCGGCTCCCGTCGACGGGCGGTTCACCCACCCCGGGCTGGGGACCCCCGTACCTCAGCCCGTGAGCGAGCGCGCCGACCCATGGTCCTGCGCTTGGAGCCTGCCGCCGTGACGGCATCGCGACTCCTCCCTCTTCCGCCCCGCCCACCGGCTCCGATACTCAGTCGGCTAGACGCTTTGCGTCGAGCGATCGAGCGCCGAACCATCTAGTGGGCTAGACGGCTGGACGAAGATACGCCGTGGCACGCATGCCCTGTCAAGGTCCTGCGGGGCGCCCCGGGGCCAATATGGCGTGGGTCACATTCCACGGGGTCCGCTAGCTGGGTAGACGCAGTTCATTGCACTGTGTGGTGAAAGCCATCTAGGCAGGTAGATAATGTCGGTGATGATTTAGTACTGGACCATTGAGATCCAGCCGTAGACGGGAGCAGTGACGGTGATGGGTGAGGAGACCCCCACCGACCGGCGGGACACCATGGGTGACCGCCTCGGCTTCTTGATCGAGACGATCCATCCGGCGGGCCGCGGGCCGTACACGTACCAAGAGATCGCCGAGGGCACCAAGAAGCTGTCCGGGCCCTCCGTCTCGCACGGCACGGTCCAGACCATCCGCCTGAACAACAACCCGAACCCGGGCATCGACTCGATCCGCGCGATCGCCAACTTCTTCGGCGTCACCGTCGGGTACCTGGCCGACGGCGAGAACGCCCAGGCGATCGAGCACCGGATCGAGGAGCGGATCGCGCGGCTGCGCGAGGAGATGGGCAAGGCCGCCGCGGCCGACGAGTTCGCCCAGGTCCTGGAGGACGAGCAAGTCAAGGCCGCGGCCTTCCGCCTCAGCGGGCTGTCCGCCGGATCCATGCGGTCCGTCACCGGCCTGATCAAGCAGCTCCGCAAGGCCGAAGGGCTTCCGGATGTGAAGCCCCGGCGCCGGCGCAGCAAGGACGCCTGAGGCGCGAATCAGCCACGCGCCTCGCCCGGTCAGCCATATTCCGGCCACCGATACGTCCTCAGCGAGCCCCTGCTGCGCTTCCGGTTACTCTCAGATCCGATCGGGTGTGCGGACTGTTCGATGACGGGCGGGGAGGGCGACCATGCGCTGGTGGAAGCGCGCCGACGCGGAGTGCGCCGCCGTCGCGGACCGGCTCGTCATCCCCCGGCCGTTCGACCTGGAAGCCTTCTGCGAGGGCATAGCCGCGCAGCGCGGCCGGCCGCTGATCCTGCTGCCCCTCGACGGACCGCCCGACCCGGCGCTGCCCTGCGGGATCTGGCTCGGACTCGATGTCGCCGACCTCGTCTTCTACGACGCCGTCGCGGCCGAGATCCTCAAGGTGCAGATCGTCCTCCACGAGATCTCGCACATGCTGCTCGGCCACGTCGCCCCCGAACTCGACATCCCCGAACAGGCGTCGGAGCGGGAGATCGCCCGGGCCTCCGAACACTTCCAGCGCCTGCTGACCCGTACGCACACGGCCGTCTCCGGACTCGACCGCCCCGAGCTGCCCGTCGCCTCGATCATCCGCACCGAGGCGGCCCGGATCAGGAACGTGGCGCGCAGGACCGAATCGATCGACGAGGAACTCGGCCTCGACATCGACCGCCTGGCGCACCTCATGGGGCGGAGCAAGTTCGCCAGCCCGCAGGAGCGGCAGGCCGAGACCCTGGCCACGCTCATCCACGAGCGGGCCGGCCGCTACAACACGACGCAGTCGACCTCCAGTGACAGTGAGGCCGAGGACCGTCTCGTACGCCTCCATGACGCCCTCGGGCACCCCGTTCGAAACACGTGGTCGTGAAGTGAAGCAGCTCGAAATCGCCATCCTGGCCATGCTCTGGTCGGTGACGCTCTGGCGCGCCCCGTCAGCCGTCCGGTCGGTCAAACAGCGGGCCCTGTGGACGGCGTTCGCCGCCCTGACCGTCTCCATGACGCTCCGTCTCCCCGGCGTGATGCGCACCCTGGACGCCGGGGCGGGGGTCAACAACCTCTCCACCCTCTTCAAGCACTGGCTGGGCATGATCGCGGCCGGCGCGGTCGTCGACTTCGTCGTCGCCATCGCGCGCCCGGAGACCGGCCGCCGGCTGCGGGCCCGGCACTACGCCGCCCTGACCGCGATGACGGCGATGGGGGTGCTCTTCGTCTTCTTCGTCCCGCGGGCCCACGAGATGACCGACTTCTTCGAGGAGACCGCGGGCAACGGCTGGGCCACGGTCTACTACCTCCTGTTCATCGTCTACCTCGGCATCGCCATGGCCACCGCCACCTGGCTCTTCTGGGGCAGCGCCCGGCACGCCAGCGCCCTGTGGCTGCGGACCGGCGTCCGCCTCATGGGCATCGGAACCGCCGTCGGCGTCCTCTACACCCTGCTGCGGGCCGGGTACATCGCGAGCCGCCTCGCGGGCCTCACGGACGGCACCAGCGACATCGCGGTCGACAACGTCACCGACGCCCTGAAGTACCTGGCGATCGGCTTCATCCTCATCGGGAGCAGCATCCCCGCCTTCGGCGTGGCCTGGCGCACCGTCCAGGACGGCCGCCACCACCGCCGGCTCCAGCCGCTCTGGCAGGACCTGACCGCGGTCACCCCCGACATCGTCCTGAAGACCGGACTCCTGCGCAGCCCGCGCCTGCGGCTGTACCGGCGGGTGATCGAGATCCGCGACGCCGCCCTGACCCTGGACGCGTACACCGCCCCCGAGGTCCGCGAGCGCGCGGACCGCGCCGCCCTGGAGGCGGGGTTCGACCCGGCGACGAGCCCGGCGGCCGAGGCCCTGCGGATGCGGGCGGCCCGCGAGGGCAAGGCCCGCGGGGTCCTGCCGCTCCACGGCACCCAGGAGCCGACGGCCACCGTCGGCATCGACGAACTCGACTTCTCCGCCGAAGTACTGCGGCTCATCCAGCTCGCGCGGATCTACCACTCCGCCGTGGCCGACGAATTCCTCACCGCGACCAGCCAGGAGGCCACGGCGTGACCGCCACGCTCACCCAGCCCACCGGGTCCCGATCCGCCCGCCTGATCACCGACGGGCTCGATCCCAAGACCTGGATCATCGCCGACACCCTCCTGATCGGCTGGCACACCGCCGGCCTCGCCGGGATCGGGTGGGGACTCCTGGGCTGCCTGTTCTCCGCCGTCATCCCGCTGGCCTTCATCAAGTACGGCATCCGGCGCGGCCGCTGGGCCGACCGGCACGTCGGCCAGCGCCAACAGCGCATCGTCGTGATGGTGTTCATCATCGGCTCGGTCGCCACCGGCATCCTGCTGATGGCGCTCCTCGGCTCGCCCCGCACGATGATCGCGCTGATCGCGGCCATGCTGGCCACCCTCGCGGCCCTGCTCGCCGTGACCCCCGTCTGGAAGATCAGCGTGCACGCGGCCGTCTCCTCCGGGAGCGTCGCCATGCTCGCCCTGACCTACGGGCCCTGGCTGCTGCTCGCCTACCCGCTGGTCGCCCTCGTCGGCTGGTCCCGGGTCGAGCTGAAGGACCACACCCTCGCCCAGGTCCTCGCGGGCACCGCGGTGGGCGCGGCCGTGGCGGCCACCACCTTCGCGCTGGTGCGCTAGCCGGACCCGGCGGGGCAGCCGTTTCCTCACCGTGCCGTTTCCTCACCGCGCCGTTCTCCCACCGTGCCGATTTCCGGCCGTGCCGTTTTCGACAAGACAGGCGCGCACCGGCTTGTCACGCTCGGCGCACACGGCCGTCACTGCGGCAGCCCGTCACGGGGGTGCGGGCTGCCGCAGTGCGTCGACCAGCGCACGGGGCTCGTCCGCGTGGAAGCGGACGACGCGGGCTTCGGCGCGAGCGCCGAGCGGACGGCGGAAGGCGAGCGGGCGGAGCAGTTCCACGGTGACCGTGGTCTGGCTGCCGACGATCAGGTCGAGCACCCCGTCCTCGGAGAGGGAGACGAGCCGTCCCTCGGGGTAGCGGCGGTCCACCCGGACCGAGGCCACCGCGTCCGGCGGGACGGTCAGGTCGAAGAGGGCTCCGTAGCGGATCCGCAGGGTCCCGTCGGGGCTCACGACGTGCGGCCGGGTGACGCAGGCGGCGTGCAGCCCGAGCATCAGCACCACCCCGTACACGTCGAGGACGAGCACCACGCGGTGGACGGCCGGCCAGGGGATCAGGAAGGCCAGCGCCACCGTCTCGATCAGCGACACGAACACCAGCCCGTACATCATGGCCGTCTGCGGTCCGGTGTACGGGGCTGCGTGGTCCCCGGGCCGCACCCCGTGCGGCGGCCGGCGCAGCACCCACCGGGCCAACGAGGCGGACGCGCGCAGCTCGTGGAGCACGAGGCGGCGTACGGTCACGGGGACCACGGCCCGTACGGCCTCGCGGCGGGCCGTGCGGGGGTCGGCGCCGCGGGCGCGGGCGGCGGCGTACAGGAAGTACAGGACGCCGGCCTCCAGGAGGAGGACCCCGAGCACCATCACCTCGACGACGGCGAGGGCCCAGCCGGGCGGGCGGACCCCGGCGGCCAGGCACACCAGCAGTGCCAGCTCCACGGGGAGCACGGCGGCCACCCCGGTCCGTGCCGCGCGTATCGCGCTCATTCCCGTCCCCTGTCCGTCTGTGTGGCCCGCGTGCCCGTGAAGGCTTCCATCACCCGGCGGACGACCTCCGCCTGCGCCGGGGCGTACTCGGCGAGCAGGGCCTCCAGGAAGCCCGGCGCCGCCTGCGGCCCGCCGCCGCCCGGTCCTGCCACCGCGGCGAACGCCTCGGCCGGCACCGCGGCCACCAGTTCCGCGGCGAGCGGCCCGATCCGGGCGTCGTCCCCGTCCGCGTCGGCGAGCTCGTCGAGCCGCTCGTACAGCGCGAGCACGGCCGGATCGGCGGCGACCGTGCCGAGTACGGCGTAGAGCTCCTCCCCCACGGCGCCCGAGGCGTCGAGCAGGCTCAGGTGCTCGCGGTCGAGCGCGGCGGACGGCGAGGCCGTCGCGGGCGCCTTGGCGAGCAGCTCCGCGAGCGCGGGCGAGACCGGCTCGACCTCCCCGGGCGGGGCCGCGAGCAGGACGGCGAGGCGCCGTCTGCGCTCGGCCAGTTCGGCCTGCTGGCGGGCGAGGTCGGCGTCGAGCTCGGCCAGTACCTCGGCGAGCTCGCGCCCCGCGTCGTCCGCGAGCACGTCGCGCACCTCGTCGAGGCTCAGCCCGAGCTCGGTCAGCCGGCGCACCCGGGCCAGCCGGACGGCGTCGCGCACGCTGTAGGCGCGGTAGCCGTTGGGGCGCCGGTCCGGCTCGGGGAGCAGGCCGACGTGGTGGTAGTGCCGGATCGCCCGGGTGGTGACCCCGACGAGCGCGGCGATCTCTCCGATCCGCATGGGTTCCAGTAGAAACCCTGCCGCTGCGTCAAGGTCAAGCCGTGATGACGCAGCCGGTAGCATGGTCGGCACGACAGACGAGTCGGCCGGGCGGCCGCGTCGGGATCTCCGGATCCCGCCGAGGAACGTCCGGGCTCCACAGGGCAGGGTGGTGGCTAACGGCCACCCGGGGTGACCCGCGGGACAGTGCCACAGAAAACAGACCGCCTGGGGCTTCGGCCCCCGGTAAGGGTGAAACGGTGGTGTAAGAGACCACCAGCGCCTGAGGCGACTCAGGCGGCTAGGTAAACCCCACCCGGAGCAAGGTCAAGAGGGGTCGTCTCCGGACGACCCTGCGCGAACGTTCGAGGGCTGCCCGCCCGAGTTCGCGGGTAGACCGCACGAGGCCGGCGGCAACGCCGGTCCTAGATGGATGGCCGTCTCCCCGGCGACCGCGAGGTCACCGGGCGACAGAACCCGGCGTACAGGCCGGCTCGTCTGTCGGCGAACCGCCCCCGCACACCCGTTCGTTCGGGGCGGGGGCTTCGTCGTACCGGTGCCTGCGCTCAGGCCTCCCAGTGGACCCCGTAGCGGGGCCGGTAGGGCTCGATGACCGTGTCGGGGTCGTGGAGCGCGGCGCGGCAGGCGGCACGGGCCCGTGCGCGGGCGGCGCGCTCCGCGAGGTGGGCGGCCTCGGAGAGGGAACCGGCGAAGGCGCAGCAGTACCTCCAGCTGTCGAAGGCGCGCCGGACCTCCCGCGGCTGCGGGCGCCGGCCCTCCTTCGCCGCGGTGCGGAGCTCGGCGGCGGAGTACCGCAGGCTGCGCAGGTCGACCCGGCGCCAGGGACCGCCGTACGGATGCCAGGCGAGGGCGTCGCGCTGCTCGCGCCGCTGTACGGCGAACCGGGTGCGCGCGGGGGGAATGTGGTGGGCGGTGCGGGACAAGGAGAGCCTCCAGCCGCACCCCAGGGCCTTCCTGGGGGTGCTACCGGAAGCCGGACGGGTAACGCGGCACGGGCGGCTCCCTCCTGCGGTCCTCACGCTGACGTCGCCCTTTCTACCAACCGGCGGCGCCTCACGGCTCGGGGATTACGACGAGACCCCCCGCCCGGTCGGGGCGGGGGGTCTCGTCGTGCGGCCGGGCGCGGTGGCTCAGCGCAGGTGGGACGTGTCGTTCAGGAGGCGGACCGAGGCGTTGCCGTCGGCGTAGTAGGCGACCGCCGAGAGGGAGGCCGCCGAGAGCTCCATGCGGAACAGGGCCTCCGGCGGGGCGCCCAGTGCCAGCCGGACCAGGATCTTGACCGGCGTCACGTGCGAGACCAGCAGGACCGTGCGGCCCGCGTGCTCGGCGAGCAGCCGGTCCCTGGTCGCGGAGATCCGGCGGGTGGCCGAGGCGAAGCTTTCGCCGCCGCCCGTGGGGGCGGCCTTCGGGGAGTCCAGCCACGCCTGGAGGTCCTCGGGGTGGCGCTCGCGCGCCTCCGCGAAGGTCAGCCCCTCCCACGCGCCGAAGTCGACCTCGCGCAGGCCCTCTTCGACGGTGACGGTGAGCCCGAGCCGGTCGGCGACGGCCTGCGCGGTCTCCCGGCAGCGCCGCAGCGGGGAGCTGATCACCGTCTCGATGGTGCCGCGCGCGGCCAGCGACTCCGCGACGGCGGCGGCCTGGCGGCGGCCCGCCTCGGAGAGCTCCGGGTCGCTGCCCCGGCCGCTTCCGGAGAACCGCTTCTGCGGGGTCAGCGCGGTCTCTCCGTGGCGCAGCAGCACGAAGGTGGCCGGGGGCCCCATGTCGGGTCCCCAGCCCTGTCCCGCCGCGGGCGCGGCGCCGGTGATCGTGGGCGCTGCCGTGCCCGGACCGGAAGCAGGGGCCGGCGAGCTCGCCGGGGCCGCCTCGTCGGAAAGGCCCGCCGGAGCCGCCGGGTCGGCGAGGTCCGCCGGGTCGGCGAACAGGGTGTCGGCCCCTGCCTGTGCGGAGCCGGCCCGCGCACCCGCAGCGGCGCTCGCGCGGGTCCGCGTACCAGCGCCGGAGGCGAGGGCCGCGCGGACCGCCGCGGCGCCCGCTGCGGCGTCGCCCACGGGGCCCGCCGGGGGCGGGGTCGCCAGGGTGCGGGCCGCCGAGGCGTCCAGGGCGGCCGAGGAGTTCGCGGGCTCCCACTGCTTGCCGCGCTTGCCCGCGTCCATCGCCTCGTTCGCGAGCCGGTCCGCGTGCTTGTTCTTCTCGCGCGGGATCCACTCGTACGTCACCTGGGCGCGCGGCATGACCTTCGCCGCCTCCGCCGCGAGCGGCTTCATGTCCGGGTGCTTGATCTTCCAGCGGCCCGACATCTGCTCGACGACGAGCTTGGAGTCCATGCGTACGAGGACCACCGCGTCCGGGTCCAGCTCGCGGGCGGCCTTCAGCCCGGCGATGAGGCCCTTGTACTCGGCCACGTTGTTCGTCGCGACGCCGATGTACTCCGCGCGCTCGGCCAGCGTCTCGCCCGTCACCGGGTCGAGGACGACGGAGCCGTACCCGGCGGGCCCCGGGTTGCCCCGGGAGCCGCCGTCGGCTTCCACAACGAACCGCGGCATCAGATGCCCGAGTCGGCCATGCGGACCAGGATGCGGCCGCAGCTCTCGTGCCGGACGACCTGGTCGCGGGCGGCGGCCTTGATCTCGTTGACCTCGGCGAGGTCGAGCTCCAGGCGGCAGCCCTCGCAGCGGCGCTGCGACAGGCGGGCGGCGCCGACGCCGCCCTGCTTCACGCGGATCTTCTCGTAGAGGGCGATCAGCGCGGCCGGCATGGCCGTGACGATGACCTCGCGGTCCTTGGCGATGCCGGCGACCTCGGCGTCGATCTCGCCGGTGGCGGCGTCGCGGCGCGCGGTGGCGTCGACGAGCTTGGTCTCCAGGGAGGCGACCCGGTCGGTGAGCTCGGTGACGCGCTCCTGCGCACCCTCCAGACGCTCCATGACCTCCAGGACCACGTCCTCCAGGTCACCCTGGCGCTTCGCGAGGGAGACGACCTCGCTCTGCAGGTTGGCCAGGTCGCGGGCGGAGATGCCTACGCCGGTGTCCAGACGGGCCTGGTCGCGGGCGGCGCGCTGGCGCACCTGGTCCACGTCCTGCTCGGCCTTGGTCTGCTCGCGGGCGGCGTCGGTGGCCTGCGTCTGGGCGGCGACGAGGAAGTCGCGCTGCTGGGCCAGGTCGCTGGTCAGCGAGTCGACCTCGGCGTGCTCGGGGAGCATCTTGCGCTTGTGGGTCAGCTGAGACAGCCGGACGTCCAGGGCCTGGACGTCGAGAAGTCGGATCTGGTCGGCGGGCTCGGCGTTCAGTTGGGGGCTCCAGGGTGAGAAGGGGATGTCACGGACGGCGCGTGCGCCGTCCACGGGTCTGTGGCCGTGCGCGAGACGTGGGTCCGCAGACCCCAGCCGTTGCGCTCGGAGATGGCGTCGAGCTGGGCCGCGGCCTGCTCGCACCAGGGCCATTCGGTGGCCCAGTGGGCGGCGTCGACGAGGGCGAGCGGGCTCTGCTCGCGGGCCTCGGACACCGGGTGGTGGCGCAGGTCGGCGGTGACGTACGCGTCGACACCGGCGGCCCGGACCTGCGCGAAGAGGCTGTCGCCGGAGCCGCCGCTGACGGCGACGGTGCGGATCATCGCGTCGGGGTCGCCGGCCACCCGGATGCCCTGCGCGGTCGGCTGGAGCCAGGCGGCGACGCGCGCCGTGAACTCGCGCAGCGTCTCGGGGCGGTCCAGCTCGCAGAGCCGGCCCAGGCCCCGGCGGCCCTGGGGGTCGGTCGGGTCGGGCACCAGCGGGCCGGTGACGCGCAGGTCGAGGGCGCCGGCGAGGGCGTCGGAGACGCCCGGGTCGGCGGTGTCGGCGTTGGTGTGGGCGACGTGCAGCGCGATGTCGTTCTTGATCAGCGTGTGCACGGCCCGGCCCTTGAAGGTGCCGGCGGAAACGGTGGTGGTGCCCCGCAGGTAGAGGGGGTGGTGGGTGACGAGCAGGTCGGCACCCAGCTTCACCGCTTCGTCGACGATCTCCTGGACGGGGTCGACGGCGAACAGGACCCGGGAGACCTCGGCGTCGGGGTCGCCGCAGACGGTGCCGACGGCGTCCCACTCCTCGGCCCGCGAGGGGGGCCACAGAGCGTCCAGCGCGGCGATGACTTCAGAGAGACGGGGCACAGGCCAAGGCTACCGTCCGTGGCGACCGGCCCCGGTCTTCCCGTCCCATCCGCGGGCCGATGCGGATACTGTCTGCGGCGGCAGGGGAAACGGGGGGATCCATGCGTGCCGGAGAAGTGCTCGACGCCCGATATGAGCTGGTCCGGCGCCTGGACGTGGGCGGCATGGGCGAGGTCTGGGAGGGCATCGACCGGCGCATCCGCCGCAAGGTCGCGATCAAGCTGATCCGCGAGGAAGCCGATCCGGCGCTGGTCCCCGAGCTGGTGTCCCGGCTCGGCCGGGAGGCGACGGCGGCGGGACGGCTCGCGCACCCCCACATCGTCGCCGTGTACGACTACAACAGCGTGGCGCAGGACGACGTACCGCTCGTCTACATCGTGATGGAGCTCGTACGGGGCCGCTCGCTCGCGGAGGAGCTCGCGCAGCGGCTGCCCCCGCTCCCCCAGGCGCTGGCCTGGGCCGAGCAGATCGCGCTGGCCCTGGAGTCGGCGCACGGGCCGGAGGCGGGGGTGGTCCACCGGGACCTCAAGCCCGGCAACGTGATGGTCACCTACGGCGGGCTGGTCAAGCTCCTCGACTTCGGGATCGCCCGCTTCCTGGAGGACAACGACACCCACCACACGAAGCTCACCGGCGCCCGGATGGTCGGCACCCCTGCCTACATGGCGCCCGAGCAGTGCGACGGCCGGCCGGTCGACGGGCGGACCGACCTGTACGCCCTGGGCTGCCTCCTCTACACGATGCTCACCGGGCGGCCGCCCTTCACGCTGGAGCGGGGCCTGCTGCAGGTCATGTACCAGCAGGTGCACGAGGTGCCGCCGCCGCCGAGCGCGTTACTGCCGGTGCCCGGGTCCGTGGACCGGCTGGTCATGGACCTGCTGGCCAAGGATCCGGCGGACCGGCCGGCCGACGCCGCGCAGGTGGTGGACCGGCTGCGCACGCTGAGCCGTACGCTCGCCGCCACCGCTGCGGGCCCCGCGGCGGCCGCGCCCGCGGGGGCCGGGTCCGCCGGAGCGGGGGCGTACGTACCGACCGAGCCGGACCTGCCGGCCGGGGCGCCGTCCGTACAGGAGCCCGCCGAGGACGAAGACGAGGACGCGAACGACGACGAGGTGCTGGAGGGCGAGTACGCCGACCCCGACCCCGGCGAGGTCTTCAGCGCCCGGATCCGCGCCGCACTGGTGGAGCGCGGCCGGGTGGCGCGCGCGGAGGACGACCCCGGCATCGCGCGGCTGGCGCTGGGCGAACTGCTCACCGACACCGTCCGGCTGTTCGGCGCCGAAGACCCGCTGACCGTGGGGTTCGGCTTCGACCTGGCCTGCGCCTGCGCCCGGGACGGACTCTTCGGGGAGGCCTCCGCGCTGCTCGGCCGGATCGTGCCGCACATGGAGGCCCTGCACGGACCCGAGGACCGCCGCACCCTCTACGCCCGCTGCCTGCTGCCCTGGTACCTGGCGAGTGCCGGCGCCCTGCGCGAGGCCGCCGAGCTCTACGCGGACGTCGTGCGCGATCTGCGCCGGGTGCTCGGGGAGACCGACAGCCTCACCCTGCACACCCGGTACCAGTACGTCACCCAGCTGGCCAAGTCCGGCGACGACGTGGGGGCGGTCCAGCTGTGGCTCTCCCTGATCCCGCGGCTGGACTCCGAGCAGCGCACGGTGGGGGCGCTCGGCGCGGACGCCCGGCGCGAGCTGTGCGACGCGGTCCTGCGGCTGCGGGGCAACGCGGAGGCCGCCGCCCGGCTGCGGGTGCTGGTGTCCCATCTGGTGGGGCTGCTGGAGGACGGGCGGGAGGAGACGTACGCGGCCCGGATCGTGATGGCCGGCTGGGTCGCCGACGCGGGCACGGCGCAGGAGACGCTGCCCACCTGGCGGGTGCTGATCAGCGACTGCACGGCGGCGCTCGGGGAGGAGCACCCGCTGACGCTGCTGGCGCGGTTCCGGCTGGCCGAACACACCGAGGGCGCGGGCCGCCCGTCGGAGGCGCGCGCGCTGCTCGTGGAACTGATGCCGGCGCTGTACGCGCACCAGGGCCCGGCCGGGGAGCTGGTGCTACGGGCCCGCTACCTGCTGGCGCTGACCACGCGGGCCGTCGATCCGGCGGCGGACCTCGCGCAGTGGGAGGAGCTGGCACCGGATCTGGAGGCGCTGCTCGGGAGCGGGGACCGGCTGACGGTGGACGCCTGGTTCCGGCTCGCGCTGGCCCTGTCCGCGCGCGACCGGCAGGCGGAGGCGCTGGCGCTGCTGAACGCCGTACTGCCGCGGCGCGGCGAACTGTTCGGGGCGGACGAGCCGGTCACCCTGCGCGGGCGCTGCGCGCAGGCGGCCGGGGTGGCCGCGCTGCACGGGGAGGCGGTGGCGCGGCCGATGTGGCGGGAGCTGCTGGCGGAGCTGACGCGGGCGCTGGGCGGCCGGCACGAACTGACCCGCGGGGTCCGGGAGCGGCTGGGTCTGGTCCCGGAGCCGGAGGAGGTGCGGTCGGCGGACCTCCCCGGGCTCGGGCCGGTCTGGACCGTGCGGGCCACGTGAGCCGGCGGGCCGCTTGACCAGGAGGCCGCGCAGGTCGTCGGAGGGACCCGGGACGTCTCCCGAGGAGGGGGAGCGGGCAAAGACCGGAAAAGCGGGTTAGGTGTACCTAACCAGGCCCCTCACCCCAAACACCCCGATATCGCACAGCACAATCGCCTCCTCCCTCACAGCGGAATCGCCGACCCGCCACCCGTATGTGTGAAGCGGGGATTGTCGCGTTGTCCGGAGGGAAGCGCGATCACTACCTTCCTCGGCGGAGGTGTCCGCAGATGACTGTCTGTGCCATCGAGAAGACCAGCGCGACCCCGTTCACCATCGCCGCCGACGGGTCCTACGCCGCCCGGCTCGCCGGGCACGGCGAAGCCCGCTATCCGGAGCGCTGGACGCTGACCGGCCCCGAGCCGTACGCGGTGCCCCTGCCCCTCGCGCAGCCCGAGGAGGCCGACAGCGAGGTGCTGCCGCTGGCCGACGGGCGGGTGCTGATCCACCGTCGGGTCGCGGAGCGGCACGGCTTCGCGCTGCTGTACCCCACGGGCGGCGGCGCAGCGGGCGCCGGGCCCCGGACCGGGGAGCTGCAGCTCGGCGCGATCCCGGCGGCCGACGGCGTACGGGTCACCCTGCTGCCCCCGTCCCCCGACGGGCACGGGGCCTTCGCCCTGGCCGTGGGGGCCACCTCGACCACGGTGTGGCAGGTGGCCGGCGTCCCCTTCGGGCCGGAGCGGGTCGCCGGGATCCCGGGGCGCTGTTCGGGCGGGGTCTGGCTGGACCGGACCGGCCGGCTCCTCGCGCTGGACCGCGAACTGGACGGCCCGGGCGGGCCGGTGACCAAGGCGGTGGCCGTGGACCTGCGGCGGGGCGGGGAGATCTCGCCGCTGCTCCAGATCGCGGAGGACAGCGACGACCGGCTGCTGCTCGCCGACCCCGACAGCGGGCTGCTGCTGATCCGCTCGGACGCGCCGGGCGAACCCCGGCTCGGCTGGGGGGTCCTGGGCAGCGCCCGCCCGGTGCGGTTCCCGGAGTGCCTGCGGGCCGTCGGGGCCACGGCGACGCCGTTCGCGGTGCAGCCGGGGCAGGTGCTGATGCCGGAGAGCTGCGGGGTCGCCCTGCGGGTGGACGAGGCCGGCGACGGCTACGACGGGGCCGTGGCCGGGCTGGCCCTGTGGCGCCCCGCCGACCGGCACGTGTTCCGGCTCGGCGCCCCGGCCGGCTGGCTCGGCGCAACGGGCCGCTGGACCCCGGAGGGCCGCCTGCACCTCCCGTACTCCACCCCCGAAGTCCCCTGCGGCCTCCTGGGGATGACCCTCCCGGTCTCCCCGCCCCCGCCCATCCGCCTGGACCCGATCCCCCTCCCGCCGGCGCCCGCGCGGCCGGTGCCCTTGCAGCAGGCTCCGCTGGGGTGAGCGCCGCCCGCTCCCGGGCGTCTGCTATCCAGGCGCGGTGACGAACTCCGCGACGAACTCCAAGCCCTACGACGCGGTCCTCTGCGACCTCGACAACGTGATCCGCTTCTACGACACGGCCCGCGTGAGCGAACTGGAGGCCTCGGCCGGCCTCGTGCCGGGCACGACCTCGGCCGTCGCCTTCGCCCCCGCCCTGGACGGGCCGCTGCTGCTCGGGCTCACCACCCCGGAGCAGTGGGTCCTGGCGGTCGCGGCCGAGCTGGCGAAGGACGGCAGGCTGTCCCCGGCCCGCGCGGACGAACTGGCCCGGGCCTTCGCCGGCTCGCCGTTCTCGGCCGACGCCACGGTGGTGGCGATGCTGCGCCGGGTCAGGGCGTCGGGCACGCCGCTGGTCCTGGTCACCAACGCGACCCTCGACCTGGAGGACGACCTGGAAGCGCTGGGGCTGACCGACCTCGCCGATCACGTGGTCAGCAGCGCCCGGGTGGGCGTGGCCAAGCCGGACCGGGAGATCTACGAGATCGCGGCCGGGCGCGCGGGGGCCGCGGTGGACCGGTGCCTGTTCATCGACGACCGGCTGGAGAACATCGAGGCGGCCGTCGCGCTGGGCATGACCGGCGTGCACTACCGGGAACCGGCCGACCTCCACGAGCCGCTGGCCTTCGCCCTCGCGCGGTGAGGGCCGTCCGGGCAGGCCGGTGGGGTACAGGACCCGAGGGTCCTGCGCCCCACCGGCGTGGTCCGCAGCGGTCAGCCGTCGTGCTTGAGGCCGAGGACTTCCGCCGCCGCGAAGGTTTCGTTCGCCGGGCGGGAGTCGTAGTGCGGGGTGAGGAGCCCGTCGAGTTCCTCGTAGGAGAAGGACTCCTTGGTGGTGTCGAACTTCGCCGCCACCTTGGGGCGTTCCATGACGACCACGATGCCGCCGTGGACCACGAACAGCTGCCCGTTGGCCTTCGCCGAGGCCGGGGAGGCCAGGTAGCCGACCAGCGGGGAGACGTGCTCGGGGGCGAGGGCGTCGAGCTTGCCCTCCTCCGGTACCTGGAAGCCCGCGAAGACGTCCTCCGTCATCCGGGTGCGGGCGCGCGGGCAGATGGCGTTGGCCGTCACCCCGTACTTGGCGAGGGCCAGGGCGGTGGACGTGGTCAGGCCCACGATGCCGCCCTTGGCCGCCGCGTAGTTGGGCTGGCCCGCCGAGCCGCCGAGGAAGGCCTCGGAGGAGGTGTTGATGATCCGGCCGTAGACCGGCCCGCCGGCCGCCTTGGAGCGTTCGCGCCAGTGCACGGAGGCGAAGTGGGTCGTGTTGAAGTGACCCTTGAGGTGGACCCGGATGACCGAGTCCCACTCCGGCTCCGACATCGAGAAGACCATCCGGTCGCGCAGGATGCCCGCGTTGTTGACCAGGATGTCGAGCTTGCCGAAGCTGTTCACCGCCAGCTCGACGAGCTCGCGCGCCTGCTCGAAGTCGGCCACGTCGCCCAGGTGCGCCACCGCCTGTCCGCCCGCGGCGCGTATCTCCGCCGCGACCTCCTCCGCCGGGGCGGCCGAGGCCTCGCCGGAGCCGTCGCGGCCTGGCTGCCCGAAGTCGTTGACGACCACGCTCGCGCCGAGCCGGGCGAGTTCGATCGCCTCGGACCGGCCGAGGCCGCGGCCCGCCCCGGTGACGATGGCGACGAGTCCCTCAAGTGGCAGTGACATCCGTACGGTTCCTCTCGAAACGGGTCAGAGTTCGATGCAGGTGCGCAGGGCCACGCCCGTACGCATCTGGTCGAGCGCGTCGTTGATCTCGGCGAGCTGCACGCGGTGCGTGATCAGGCCCGCCAGGTCCACCCGGCCGGCCCGCCACAGCGCGATGGTGCGCTCGTAGGAGCGGAGCACGTCGCCGCCGCCGTACATCGACGGCAGGATCTTCTTCTCGTCGAAGAAGAGGGAGAACATGTTGATCGAGTAGTTGTCGTCGAGGGCGCCCGCGCCGACCACGACGACGGAGCCGCCGCGGCGGGTCATGTCGTAGGCGGTCTTCGTGGTCGCGGACTTGCCGACGACCTCGAAGACGTAGTCGAAGCCCTCGCCCGCGGTGATCCGGTTCTTGGCGTCGGCGAACTCCTCCGGGGAGACCGCCTCGGTGGCGCCGAAGCGCAGTGCGGCCTCGCGCCGGGAGGCGACCGGGTCGACGGCGATGATCTGGGCCGCACCCTGCACCTTGGCGCCCTGGATGACGGAGATGCCGACGCCGCCGCAGCCGATGACGGCGACCGAGGAACCGGCCTCCACCTTGGCGGTGTTGATGGCCGCGCCGAGTCCGGTGGTGACTCCGCAGCCGATCAGGGCGGCGATGTCGAAGGGCACGTCGTCGGGGATCGGTACGGCGCAGCCCGCCGGGACCACCATCTCCTCGGCGAAGGTGCCGGTGCCCGCGAAGCCGAAGATGGGGCTGTCGCCGCGCTGGAAGTTGGGGGTGGCCACGTTGCCGAAGGCCTCCAGGCACAGGTGGCCCTGGCCGCGCCTGCAGGAGGGACAGTGCCCGCAGGGCGGCAGCCAGCAGACCAGGACCCGGTCGCCGATCTTGTGGCTGGTGACCCCGTCACCGACGTCGGTGATCACGCCGGAGCCCTCGTGGCCCGGGATGAAGGGGGCGGGCTGCGGGAGGACGCCGCTCATCGCGGAGAGGTCGGAGTGGCACAGGCCGGTGGCCTTGATGCGGATCTTGACCTTGCCGGGGCCGAAGCCCACGGCCTGCATGTCCTCGACGACTTCGAGCTTGTCCTGGCCTATCTCGCTCTGGAGTGCTGCGCGCACGGTGCGGCTCCTTCTCTGGGTCTGCGGGGTATCTCGCGTGCTTCGGCTGCGGCGTCCGCTCAGCTGCGTACGGCTCAGCCGTGTTCGACGACGGTGTCGGCGAGGACCGGGGCGTCGTCCCGGTCGGCGGCGCTCACCGTGACCAGGACGCGGCCGGGCTCCTGCCACATCCGGATCCGCAGGGTCTCGCCGGGGAAGACGATCCCGGCGAAGCGGGTGCGGTAGGCGCGGACGCGGGACACGTCGCCGTCCAGGACGGTGTCGACCACGGCCTTCAGGGTCATTCCGTACGAGCACAGGCCGTGCAGGATCGGCTGGTCGAAGCCGGCCATCTTGGCGAACTCGGGGTCCGCGTGGAGCGGGTTCCAGTCTCCGGAGAGGCGGTAGAGCAGCGCCTGCTCCTCGCGGATCTTGCGCTCCTCCACCCGGTCGGGCGCCCGCTCGGGCTGCTCGGCCTTGACGGAGGGACCGCGGTCTCCGCCGAAGCCGCCCTCGCCGCGGACGAAGATCGACGCGTCGGAGGTCCACAGCGGCCCGTCGGCGTCCGCGACCTCGGTGCGCAGGACGATCACGGCCGCCTTGCCCTTGTCGTAGACGGCGGCCACCTTGGCGGTGGAGGCGGCCTGTCCCTTGACCGGGATGGGCCGGTGCAGCTCGATGGACTGGCTGCCGTGCAGCACGTTGGCGAGGTTGACCTCGATGCCGGGGGCGGCGAGGCCGCCCATCATGGCCATGCCGGAGCCGGCGACGGTCGCGAAGCTGGGGAGCACGTGGAGCTTGGACTCCAGGGTGTAGCGCAGCTCGTCGGGGTCGGTGGCGGCCCCGGGGTTGTTCGGGGAGGTCCCCGCGCCGAGTCCGAGGTGGTAGAGCTGGATGTCCTTGTGGTCCCAGGCGATGTTCCCCTGGCGGGGTTCGGCGGCGAGGGCCTTGGCGGCATCGATCGGCATGGGCGTGCTGCTCCCTGTGTTGGAAACACCCTCTTCGGGGCACCGGCTGTCTGGCGCCGGTCGTGTGGCACCGGCTCTGGAGCACCGGTCGCGTAGTACCGGCCGTACGGCACCGGCTGTGGAAGCGCGGTGCCTTGGAAGACCTCGGCGCGGCCGTCCGCACCGTCGGCCGCACCGAGGTCGTATGAGGGACCCGGCACTCTAGAACGCGTTCTAGGTTGCCCGGTGAAGGAATGTATAACGCACGCCCCAGCAGTTGGGAAGACTCCTGACTCTCTGTCAGACTCACTTCTCCCGCGGTGCGTTACGCCGGTACGGGACACTTCGCCCCTACCCTGGCCGGGTGGATGAGATGCCCGTTCCCCTGCGCCCCGCCCGATCCCTGCGGGTGCTCCTGGACCCGCCGAACCCGGCCCTGGCGGTCCTCCTCGGCCTCCAGCCCGACATCGAGGTGGTGACTTCGGCGCTGGCCCGCCCGGCGGTGGCGCTGACGGAGTCGGTGGAGCGCGTACCGGTGCTCCTGGCGGAGGATCCGGAATGCCGGATCCTGGTGCTGACGGGCTCCGCCCACCCGGGCCTGCCGCAGGCCGCACTCGCCGCCGGAGCGGCGGGCCTGGTCCTGCGGGACGGCCCGGTCGAGGACCTCGCGGACTGCGTCCGGCGCGCCTCCCGGGGGGAGACGGTGGTCGACCCGGCACTGGAGACCCCGCAGGCCTCGTAGGCCTCGTAGGCCTACCACACGCACGGACGCCCACCACACGCACGGACGTCCGCCCGGGCACACACGCGCCCGCCCCGTCGATCCCTCCGGATCGACGGGGCGGGCGTACGCGCGCGTGTCTGGGCGGACTCAGCCGGTGGGCGTAGCCTCGGTCCAGTCGTCGACCGTCCGCGAGGGGTCCAGGGCGACCGGCAGCCGCTCCAGCCCGCGGAAGGCCGGGAAGGGCCCCTTGAGCCAGTCCTCCTGACCGGCCTCCGGGGTGGCCAGGACCATGTCGGGGAACCGGTCGAGCAGGGCCGTCAGCGCGATCTCCAGCTCCATGCGGGCGAGCGGGGCGCCGAGGCAGTAGTGCGGTCCGTGACCGAAGCCGAGTTGGGTGCTCTGCAGCCCCTTGCGCGTGATGTCCAGGGTGTCCGGGTCCGCGAACTTCTCCGGGTCGCGGTTCGCCGAGGAGATCGCGATCTGGACCAGCGAGCCCCGGGGGACGGCCACTCCCCCGATCTCCAGGTCCTCCAGGGCGTAGCGGAACGTGGAGGTCTCCACGGAACACTCGAACCGGACCAGCTCCTCGACCGCCTGGGGCAGGAGCGCGCGGTCCTCCCGGACCAGCGCCAGCTGGTCGGGGTGGGCGAGCAGGGAGAAGACCGCGTTGCCGATCTGGTAGGTCGTGGTCTTGTGGCCGGCGAAGAGCAGGACCCACATCATCGAGACGAGTTCGTCGTCGGTCAGGGCCCCGTCCTCGTGCTGCGTCTGGATCAGCACGGTGAGGAAGTCGTCGGTGGGCTCGGCGCGCTTACGGCCGACCAGATCGAGGAAGTAGTTCCGCAGCCAGTCCTCCGCCGCGGCCAGCTCGCCGGACATGTCCTTGCTGAACCGGGAGCGGGTCACCTGTCCGAACCACTTCAACACGTCGGTGCGCTCGTCCCCGACGATGCCGAGCAGCTCGCAGATGACCATGACGGGGAGCGGCATGGCGAAGGAGGCCATCAGGTCGACGGGGGTGTCCGTCGGGCACTTGGCCAGCAGTTCGCCGGCGAGCTGCTCGATGCGCGGGCGCAGGAGCTTGACGTGGCGCGGGGTGAAGGCCTCGTGGGCGATGTGCCGCAGCCGGGTGTGCCGAGGGGGGTCGGCGAAGATCAGGTTGTCGTCGAGGGCGTCGCAGGTGTCCCCGAAAACGGCGTGGTAGATGTCGATGCCCTCGTGCATGTCCTTGCCGATGCGCGGATCGGACAGCGCGAGGCGGGCGTCCTCGTACCGGGTGATGAGATACGTGTCCACCCCGTGGCGCGTGGTCAGCTTGCAGACGGGGGCCTGCTCGCGCAGCGACCGGTAGACCGGGTAGGGGCACGTACGGTACTCCGGCGTACCCATGGACACGGCCGCGACGGCCTCGTCGACGGGGAGGCCGTCACTCACGGCCACTGCGGGTTCGGTCGTCACGGCTCAGACCTCTCGTGGGGCTCGGGGCTCGACTGTCCAGCCACCTCACTCCCTCGGCCCGCGGCCCGAATAACATCCGTTACCCCGTTCGGGCCCGAAACTACGCCCGCCTGAGCGGATCGGCCGGGTCCCGGACCCGTCCCGCGAACACCCGCGGGGCCCCGCCATAAGGTCCCCCCATGCCGGACACCGCAGACCTCTCCCCCCTGGACGACGCCAGTCGCCACCGGATCGACGTCCACCACCACTTCTGCGCCCCGGAGTGGCTGGAGTGGGCCGAGGTCCAGGGCCTGGCGAACCGGAAGGCCCTGCCGCCGTGGGCACGCTGGGACTCCGCGGCGGCCCTGGACCTCATGGACCGGGCGGGAATCGCCACCGCCGTCCTCAAGCCCATGCTGCCGGCGCGCTACACGACGTCCGCACAACTGCGCGAGGCCACCGCCATCACCCTGCGGGCGGCCGCGGACGTCACGAACGCCCATCCGGGCCGCTTCGCGTTCCACACCCCCCTCTTCCTCGACGCCCCGGAGGTCGCCCGCTGGGCGCTGCGGCGCGGACTCGACGAGCTGGGGGCGGTGGGGGTGAACGTCACGGCGAACTACGGGGGCGTCTACCTGGGCGACCCCTCCTACGACCCACTCTTCGCCGAACTCAACGAACGCTCAGCCATCGTGGACACACACCCGCACAACCTGCCGCTGCCGAGCGGGGGGTCGTTCCCTGGCGGAGGTCCGGGCTCGGGCGGAGGCCCAGGCTCGGGCGGAGGACCAGGGCCGGGCGCGGGCGCGCGCTCAGGGCTGGACGCAGGCGGAGGCCCCGGGGCGGGGCTGGGCGCAGGCCCGGGGGCGGGGCCGGGCACGGGCGGAGGACCCGGTACGGGCGGAGGCCCAGGCGCGGGCGGAGGCCCGGGGCCAGGCGGAGGCCCAGGAACCGGCCGAGGCGCAGGGCCGGGCGCGGGGCCGGGCGCGGGCGGAGGCCCAGGAACGGGCCGAGGCCCAGGGCCGGGCGGAGCCCCAGGGCCGGGCGGAGGCCCAGGGTCAGGCGGAGGCCCAGGGTCAGGCGGAGGCCCAGGGTCAGGCGGAGGCCCAGGGTCAGGCGGAAGCCCGGGAGCGGGCGGCGGACCTGGGGCCGTGGCCGTCCCGGGGATTCCGAACTTCCTGTGCGACTTCCTCCTGGACACGACGCGGGCCGCGCTGAACATGATCCACAAGGGCACCCTGGACCGGTTCCCGAACCTGTCGGTGATCCTGCCGCACGCGGGCGGCTTCCTCCCGCACATCGCCACCCGGGTGCAGGCCTTCGCGGGGGCGCTCACCCCGCCCGTCGACCCGGCGATGGTCCGGGACCACCTGCTCCGCTTCTACTACGACACGGCCGGGCCCATGTCCCCCGCGGGCACCCTGCTGGCGATGGCGTCCCCCGACCGCATCCTCTTCGGCAGCGACTGGCCGGCGTGCCCTGCGGAGATGGTCACGGACATCGCCCTGCCGGCGCTGGCGGGTGACCCCGCCCTGACGCCGGCGCACCATCGGGCGATCAACCGGGAGAACGCGCTGCGGTTGATGCCGAGTTTGGCTGCGCTGAGCCCTGCGCCCGTCTGAGCGGCGCCGCGCCTCGCCGTGGCCGCTGCGCGGAGCGAAGTCCCCGACCCGCCCTTCCACCGTTCCCAGGGCCGGCCCTGACCCGGTCCTCAAACGCCGGACGGGCTGGGAAGGGGTACCGGGCTGCGCCCGGACCCCCTCTGGGGCTCCGCCCCAGACCCCGGTCCTCAAACGCCGGACGGCTAAAAGGCCCCAACCACCCGGCGGCTGAAGAGCCCAGGGGCTCGACCCCCCAACCACTCAGGGCCGAAAGCCCCCACCACCGGCGAAGCCGGAAGCCGTCCAGGCAGGAGCCGCGAACGCCAGCTCCCCAGCCAGGGCCGGGAATCTCGGTCGGAGACGTCCTCGCCTCACTCGGGGACGGGGACGGGGACACCCGGTCGGAGATGTCCGCGCCTCAGTCGGGGACGGGGACACCCGGTCGGAGGCATCCGCGCCCCAGTCGGGGACGGGGACACCCGGTGGGAGACATCCGCGCCCCAGTCGGGGCCGGGGCACCCGGGCCGGGCACGAAGACACCCGAGCCTGGCAAGCCGACCCCCCGGTCGCGCAAGTTGGCCGCCCGGGTCGGGGACGGGGGCGGGGTGGGGTGTCGGCCTGGACGTAGAGCGTGATTTGTGGCGCAGGTACAGCCCGAACCCTGTCAAAGCGGAACAGAGGGCGCCTAAATCATGCAGTCCAGGCCGACACCCCACCCCGCCCCCGGCACCGGCCCCCATCCGCAGCCGGGCCGGACCCAGGCAAACCCCAGCCCCGCCGGCGCTTGAGGCGCAGGGGCCCGGGGACTGGTCCCCGGCAACGGCGCCGCGCCGCACCCCGCGGAGCTACCGCCGCAGGAGCGTAACCACCGCCGCCCCACCCAGCCCGATGTTGTGCGCCAGCGCAACCCTCGCCCCCGGAACCTGCCGCGCCCCCGCCTCACCCCGCAGCTGCCAGACGAGCTCCGCCGCCTGCGCAAGGCCCGTCGCACCCAGCGGGTGGCCCTTCGAGATGAGGCCGCCCGACGGGTTGACCACCCACCGCCCGCCGTACGTCGTCGCGCCCGACTCCACCAGTTCCCCGGCGCCGCCGTCCTCGCACATGCCCAGCGCCTCGTACGTCAGCAGCTCGTTGATCGAGAAGCAGTCGTGCAGCTCGATGACGTCCACGTCCCCGATCCCGAGCCCGGACGCCGCGAAGACCGCCCGCCCCGCCGCCGCCGTCATCGGCTTGCCGACCACGTCGATGCAGGAGCCGGAGGCGAAGGAGGCCTCGGTATCCGTGGTCATCGACTGCGCGACGATCTCCACCGCCCGCTCCCCCAGCCCGTGCCGCTCCACGAACCGCTCCGACACGACGACCGCGGCCGCCGCGCCATCCGACGTCGGCGAGCACTGCAGCTTCGTCAGCGGCTCGTGGATCGTCTTCGCGGCGAGGATCTCCTCGACCGTGTAGACGTCCTGGAACTGCGCGTTCGGATTGTTCGCCGAGTGCCGGTGGTTCTTCGCCCCGACCGCCGCCAGCTGCGCGGCCGTGGTCCCGTAGAGCTTCATGTGCTCCCGCGCCGCGTTGCCGAAGATCTGCGCGGTCGGCGGCGACATCTCGAAGCCGTGCCCGGCGGCCATGATCCCGTAGTGCCGGGCCACCGGCGAGGTCTTGAAGTCCCCGCCGTCCGCGCCCCCGCCCAGCGCCCCGCGCTTCATCTTCTCGAAGCCCAGCGCCAGCACGCAGTCGTTGATCCCGCCCTCCACGAACTGCCGCGCCATCATCAGCGCGGTCGAGCCCGTCGCGCAGTTGTTGTTGACGTTGTAGACGGGTACCCCGCTCAGCCCCAGCTCGTACGCGGCCCGCTGGCCGGCCGTGGAGGCCTGGAAGCAGTAGCCGACCGGCACCTGCTCGACCAGCCCGTAGTCGATGCCCGCGTCGGAGAGCGCCGCGTCGCCGGCCTCCTTGACCATGTCCCAGTACTGCCAGTCCCTCGACTCCGGCTTCTCGAACTTCGTCATGCCGACGCCCACGATGTACGACTTCATGTGTGTCCCCACTGCCCTTCGCTTCAGTCCCTGGGAAGGCCGAGAATCCGCTCGGCGACGACGTTGAGCTGGACCTGTGTGGTGCCCCCGGCGATGGTCAGGCAGCGGGACATGAGCATGCCGTGCACCGCCCGCTTCCCCGCCCCCTCGCTCACCGCGCCCGCCGGACCCAGCAGTTCGAGCGTGAGCTCGGCGGTCCGCTGCTGGTGCGGGGTCTGGACGAGTTTGCGTACGGACGCGCCCGCGCCCGGCTCCAGTCCGGAGACCTGCTGGAGCGTGGTGCGCAGCCCGATGCAGGCCAGCGCGTGCGCCTCGGCGGCCAGGGCGCCGATCCGCACCCGGTACCCGCCTTCGAGTTCGGCGGAGCGGGCGAGCAGTGCCTCCAGGCCGGTGTCGAAGGTCATCTGGTCGGCCATGTGGACGCGTTCGTTGCCGAGGGTGTTGCGGGCGACCTTCCAGCCGCCGTCCTCCGCGCCCACGAGGGCGTCCGGCGGCAGCGGCACGTCGTCGAAGTAGACCTCGTTGAAGAGGGCTTCGCCGGTGATCTCCTTGAGCGGCCGGATGTCGATCCCGGGGGTCTTCATGTCCACGATGAAGTAGCCGAGCCCCTTGTGCTTGGGGGCGTCCGGGTCGGTGCGGGCCAGCAGGATCCCGTAGTCGGCGCTGTGCGCGGAACTCGTCCACACCTTCTGCCCGTTGACGATCCAGCCGTCCCCGCCGGGCGCCCGCTCCGCCTTGGTCCGCAGCGAGGCGAGGTCGGAGCCGGCGCCCGGCTCGGAGAAGAGCTGGCACCAGGTGACGTCCCCGCGCAGCGTGGGCAGCAGGTGGCGCTCCTGCTGTTCGGGGGTCCCGTAGGCGAGCAGCGAGGGCACCACCCAGGTGGCGATCCCGAGGTCGGCGACCTTGACCCCGGCGGCGGCCAGTTCCTGCTGCACGACGAGTTGTTCGACGGGTCCGGCGCCGAGCCCGTACGGGGCCGGCAGGTAGGGGGCCGCGTACCCGGTGGGTGCCAGCACCCGGCGGGCGGTGGCGGGGTCGAGGCCGGCGGCGTCCGCGATGGCGGTACGGGCCTTCGCGCGGTGGGTCTCGGCGTGCGCGGGCAGTTCCAGGCGCAGTTCGCGCCGCGCGCCGGCGGCGGCGAGCCGTACGGCACGGACCCGGTGGCCGTCGCCGGAGCCGAGGAGCTGGCGGGCGACGAGGGACCGGCGGAGGTAGATGTGGGCGTCGTGCTCCCAGGTGAAGCCGATGCCGCCGAGCACCTGGACGCAGTCCTTGGCGCAGGAGTACGCGGCGTCCAGCGCGGTGCCGGCGGCCAGCGCGGCCACCAGGGAGCGCACCTCGGCCGGCTCCTCGGTGGCCTGAGCGGCGTCCCAGGCGAGCGCCCGGGCCTGCTCCACGCGCACCAGCATGTCGGCGCACAGGTGCTTGATGCCCTGGAACTGCCCGATGGGCCGCCCGAACTGCTCGCGCACCTTCGCGTACTCGGCGGCGGTCTGCAGCGCCCAGGCGGCGGTGCCGCAGGCGTCGGCGGCGAACAGCACGCAGGCGAGGTCCCGTACGAGGGCGGCGTCGAGTTCCAGCAGGGCGCCCGGCCCGGCGGTGACCCCGCGGGCGCGGACCTCGGCGGTGGGCCGGGTGGGGTCGGCGCTGTCCTGGGTACGGATGTCCAGCGCGGCGGCGTCGACGGCGAACCAGCGGGTCCCGTGCGCGGTCTCGGCGGCGAGCAGCACGAGGTCGGCCTCGCCCGCTCCCAGCACCGGCGGCGCGGTGCCGTCGAGGAGGTAGCCGCCCTCCACAGCGACGGCGGTCAGGTCCCCGGGCCCGAGCGCCACGGCCCCGACCCGCCCCCCGAGGGGCTCGGCCGCGGCCCGGTCCAGGAGTACGGAGGCCAGCACGCTCGGCAGGTACGCCCCGGGGAGCGCCGCCCGGGCGGCCTCCTCCACCACGACGGCGAGGTCGAGCAGGGTTCCGCCCTCCAGGTGCGGCTCCAGCAGCCCGGAGGCGAGCAGCCCGTCCCAGTAGGCGGGCCGCGAGCCCGTCTGCGGCGGGGTGTCGAGGAGCTTGCGCACCTCCTCGGGCGGCACGGCCCGCGCGACCCAGCCGCGTACGGCCTCGGCCAACTCCCGCTGTTCCTGTGTGATTCCGATGCCCATGCGCGGCAGAGTAGAACACGTTGCATTCTGACGGAAGGTCAGAACTGAAACGTGTTCTCGCTTTGCGGACCGCCGCAGCCCTGCCGTCCGGACCGGATCTCAAGCCGTGCCGAGCACGGACGTCAGGACTTCTCGTAGTAGTAGCCCTCGCCGTGCGAGGGGCCCACGTTGTGCTGGAGGCCGACCGGCAGGCTCTTGGTGAAGAAGGAGGGGTCCAGGACCCCGCAGAACTGGCCGGTGGACTTGGACTTGTCCACCGCCGCCGCGCCGATGTTGATCCGGGTCCCGCCGGAGGCCAGCGAGGTCACCTTGGCGATGTTCTCGCAGTGGCCCGTCTGGGACTCGTTGATCAGGCGGACCGCCCCGGACCGGGTGATGATCACCGTCCCCGGCTGGCCGATGTTGAAGTCGCCCTTGTAGGTCCAGGTCCCGGCGAAGTACGCGGGGACCGTGTCGTTGCCGCCGGAGCCGCCGCCGCCGGGTGATCCGCCACCGCTCGGCGAGCCCGAGCCCCCGGGGGTGGCGCTCGGGCTGGTTCCTGTACCGGTGCCGCCGCCGGCCGGACCCCCGCCGCCGCCCTGGGTCGCGCTGCTGCCGCCCGGGGTGCCGGAGCCCCCGCCGGGGGTCCCCGCGCCCGCCGCCGCGCCCTGTCCGGCGACGGCCTGGCCGTCCGGCACCGGCGCGGGCGGGCTCTGGGGGGCCTGCGGGCTCTCGGAGTTCGGTGCGCCGGAGGCCGGCGAACCGCTCGCCGCCGAAGGGGAGCCCGCGGAAGCGCCGGGCGTCAGGGGCGCGCTGCTCGCCGGGGGCGCGGCCTGCGACCCTCCGCCGCCGCCGAACGGCTGGAGCAGGGCCACCGTGCCCCCGCCGACGGTGAGCACCAGGACGGCCGGTACGGCTACGGTCAGCCGCCGCCGCGCCCGGCGCTGCTCGCGGTCCGCCGTACCGCCGGCCGTGGCCGGACCGGCCGCCGACCCGCCCGTCGGCTCAACGACCCCGACGACCTGCTCGCCGGCCCCACCGGACCCACCAGCCCCTCCCGACCCCGGCCGCAGCCCGAGCGTGCCCCGGTCGGGGGTCTGCGCACCCCCCGCTCCCCCGTCCCCCAGGGGCGCGGACACGGACTCCGGACCCGGCACCTCCACCGGCACCGCCTCCGCGTCGAGCAGCCGCGCCGCCTGCCGGGCCAGCCGCTCCACCACCTCGGGCGGCAGCCACGCACCGCCGCGCACCGCCGGGCGGACCCGATCCGGATCCGCCAGCAGCTCGTCCACGCCCGGCCGTTCCTCGACGCCCTTGACCAGGCAGCGGCCGATGAGCGCGCGCAGCGAGGCGTCCGCCACCCGTTCCAGGGCCGGTTCGCCCTCCACGATCTGGAACATCACCGCGTGCTGGTTGCTGGCCCCGTGCCCGAAGGGCAGCTCGCCCGTGACCGCGTACATCAGGACACAGCCGAGCGTGAACACGTCGCTCTTCGCCCCGGCCCGCTGCCCGCGCACCTGCTCGGGCGACATGAACCCGGGCGAACCGACGACCATGCCGGTGCTGGTGAGCAGCGATTCGACGGAGGTCTCCAGGGCCCGCGAGATCCCGAAGTCGATGACCCGGCTGCCCTCGACGGTCAGCATCACGTTCGACGGCTTGAGGTCGCGGTGCACGATCCCGGCGGTGTGGATGTCCTCGAGCGCGTGCAGCAGCCCGTCCGCGAGGGCGTGTACGGAGTCCAGGGGCAGGGGACCGTGCCGGCGAACGATCTGCTCCAGCGAGAGTCCCGGTACGTATCCGGTCGCCACCCAGGGCCGTTCGGCGTCGGGGTCCGCGTCCAGGACGGGTGCGGTGTACCGCTCGCCCACCTTCCGGGCGGCGTCGATCTCGCGGCGGAAGCGGGCCCGGAACTGCGCGTCGGCCACGTGCTCCTCGTGCACCACCTTCACCGCGACCGTACGCCCGCCTTCGGACCGGGCCAGGAACACCCGGCCCATCCCGCCGGCGCCGAGGCGCCCGAGCAGCAGGTACGGCCCGATCCGGCTCGGATCCCCCGCCAAGAGCGGCTTTATGCCGCCGTCGACGTTGTCATCACTGCCGCCGCCCTGCCCCTTGCCGGTCCCGCTGCCCATGCTGCCCGTCCCCCGGTGATCCACTGCGGGCGGCCGGTCGGCCCGTCCCGTCGAACTCGGCTCAGGGTAGAGCCAGTTCACCTGAGCCTCGAAGGCGAGGTCGGGCGACTGCGAGGAATCCGGACGGTCCGCTGCCGGAGGAGTCGCCCAAGAGCTTCGACCAGAGCCCCGGCCCCCGCGGCCGGCGGCCGGCGGCTAGCGGCTCCGCGCGTGTTCGGCGGCGGCCGCCGCCAGGCCTGCGACGAGCGGGTGGGCGCGGGTGCCGTCGCCGTCCAGTTCGGGCTGGAAGAGGGTGGCCAGGAAGAAGGGGTGCTCGGCCAGTTCGGCGATGCGGATGTCGCCGGATTCGTCGGCGCCCGTGAAGGTCATGCCGTGCGCCCGCAGCAGGTCCAAGTGGAGCGGGTTGGGGCCGTAGTTGCAGTGGTACCGGGCCTGCGTGCGGTCCGCGCCGAGCAGCCGGGCGGCGCGGGAGCCGGGGGTGACCCGTACGGTCCCCTCGTGGCCCACGAGCGAGCAGGCCAGCGGGACGACCACCGCGTCCGACTCGGCCGTCGCCGGGTCGTTCTCGGCGTGGGCGGCCCGGTCGAGGCCGCAGACCGTACGGGCGAACTCCAGCAGGGCGTGCTGGAAGCCGCCGCAGGTGCCGAGGAAGGGGATGCCGTTCTCGCGGGCGTCCCGGATCGCCGTGAGCACCCCGCTCTCGCTGCGGTAGGGGCTGCCGGGCAGGACCCAGACGGCGTCGAACCCGTCCATGCCCTCACCGGCTTCCTCGGTGGGGATCCAGTAGGCGTCCAGGTCCAGGCCCTCGCGCAGGCGCAGCGCCTCCAGCAGGCCGGGGACGCGGGCGTGGGAGCGTACGGCGTCGGAACGGTCAGCGATCAGAGCGATGCGGGCGGTGGGTGCGGCCGGTTCGGAGATGTGGTTCGCGTTCATGACGGCCATCCTCCGAGCCGCCGGCCCATCACGTCCAACGATGATCCGCACTACCCGCATAAGCGATACTGATGCGCATGGATCCGCATCTGCTGCGCACCTTCGTCGCGGTCCTCGAACACCGCTCCTTCTCCACCGCCGCCTCGGTCCTCGGCTACACGCAGTCGGCCGTCTCGCAGCACATCGCGGCGCTCGAAGCCGACTTGGGCGCCAGGCTGGTCGAGCGCCGGCCCGTCGCCCCCACCGAGGCGGGGGTCCGGCTGATGGAACACGCCCCCGCGCTCCTCCTGCGCCTGGACGCGGCCCGCGCCGACATCGCCCGCCTGCACCGGGCCCCCGGCGCCCGGCTGACGCTGGCCTGTTCCCCCGCGGCCTTCGGCCCGGCGCTCGCGCGGGCCCTGGCCCGGCTGCGCGCCGCGGGGCCGGTGGAGGCCGACCTGCACGTCCTGGGCCGGGACGCGGTGGTCGAGGAGGTACTGACCGCCCGCGCCGACCTCGGCCTCGTGGACGGAGTGGCCGCGCCCAGCGACCCCCTCCCGCTGCCGGACCTCGGCCCCACGGTCACCCTCGCCGTCGCCGAGGAGCCCCTGGCCGTGCTCTTCCCCCACGACCACCCCCTGGCGCGGCGCAGTTCGGTCCGGCTGCCCGACCTCGCGCAGGCGCAGTGGATCGACGCCCCCGACACGGCGGTCCCCCTCGCCCGGCTCCGCGAGGTCAGCCACAGCCCCGGCTTCCACCCGCGGATCCGCCACCACGGCACGGACCCGCACGCGCTGGCCGCGCTGGCCGCCGCCGGGCACGGTCTGACCGCCCTCCCCCTCTCCCTGGCCGCCGCCTTCCCCGGCACCAGGGCGGTCCCGGTCGCCGCCCCGCGGCTGCTCCACCGCACGGAACTCCTCCACCCGGCGGACCCGACACCGCACGCGGCCCGCCTGGCGGCCCTCCTCACGGCCGCGGGATAGGCCTGGCCGGGCCCGTCCCGATCATGGATTGCGAGAATGGCCGAAGGGGCCGGGAAACGGACCTCGCCCCCAGTGATCGCCCGGAGAGCTCCCATGACCCTGTCCCTCATACCCGTCGACCGCGAACCGGCCGCGGCAGCAGTCCTCCTGACCGGCATCCCCGGGAGCGGGAAGTCCACGGTGGCCGGGGCGCTGGCCGCGCGGCTGCGGATGTCGGCCCGGGTGGAGGTGGACGCACTCCAGGACATGATCGTCAATGGCGGGCAGTGGCCGTCCCCGGCCGCGAACCCGGAGGCCGACCGGCAGATCTTCCTGCGGGCCCGCAACGCCTGCCTGCTGGCGGACAGCTTCGCCCGGGCCGGTTTCGTCCCGGTGCTCGACGACGTCGTCGTCCGCCGTTCCCACCTCGACTTCTACCGCACGACGCTGACGGCGGTGCCGCTGCACGTCGTCGTACTGGCCCCGGGCCCGGAGGTCGCGTGGCAGCGCAACCAGGCCCGCGAGAAGGCCCTTGCCGTGGACTGGTCCCCGCTGGACGGGGCGATGCGCTCCGAAATCGGGCAGGAGGGAACGTGGATCGACAACGCCGGGCAGACGGTCGAGGAGACGGTCGAAGCGATCCTGGCCGCCACCGGCCTGGTGTCTGGCCCCGGGATCGGTGACGACAGGCCCTAGCCTGCCTCCGTTCCCCGCCGCGCCCCGCCCGCAAGGAGTTCTCGTACCCGAAGGCCTCCGCGGCCTCCCTCCGGACGGCCGTGCCGGCCTCCTCGTCAGGGGGTACTGAGCGAGCGGCGCCCGCGCCCTCAGGCCCCCGGCCCGTCGGGCCCGCCGTGGCCCAGGAGGAACTCGGTCGCCCGGGCGATGGCCTCGGCGTACGTGGGGTGCACGGCCTGCGACTCCTCCTCCCGCCCGTCCGCGGCGACGGCGGTGTACCACCAGGCGTCGGCGTCCGGGTCGTGGTGGATGACGGCGGTACCGCCGGCGTAGCGCAGCGGGATGGACTCGCTGGCGGACCGCTTCGCCACCGCGTGGGGCCACTTGAGGCGGGCGGACTGCCGCTTGATGCCGCCCCAGGCCGCGCCGAGCTGCGTGTAGCTGGCTCCGCTGCGGCCGGCCACGGTCGCGGCGCTCTCCGCCATCCGCTCGACGGACCGCTTGGCTTCGTAGAGCGCCCGCAGCAGGGCCAGTTGTACGTCGGGGGCGGCCATGAGGGCGGAGTCGAAGGGCTTGCCGGCGGCCCGGTAGGCCTGGGCGCGCGTCGAGATGCGCCGTGCCAGTGGGCGGACCGCGTCGAGCACCTGGTCGTCCATGTCGAACGCCTCGTCCTCGGCGGGCTCGCTCCAGGCGGGCTCCACGAGGTTCATGACGGCGGCCCAGAAGTCCTCGTCGTTCCTGTCGGGGGTCGGGATCGCTACCGAATCATCCATGTGACATGTCTACCTGCCACCAGCCAGAACGACAAGTAAAACTGTCGAGATGTTGATGGACGGCAGCTCATGTCGACCCGTGCGCCGCCGCGGCCCGCCCCCGCACAGCGGGCCAGACCCCCGGGCATGGCGTCCTACCAGCGGGTAAGGCACCATGGGCCGCCGATGTACGCCGTACGCAGACCACCCCGCAGGAGGAACACCATGGCCAGCCCCAAGCCGGAGACCCTCGCCGCCTTCGAGGCCGCCAAGGGGTTCATGCCCGTGGGGGAAGGGCTCGCCCTGTACGCGGCGGCGGCCGAAGCGGCGCGGCTCGGGCTGCCGTTGCTGGAGGTCGGCACCTACTGCGGGCGCTCCACGATCCTGCTCGCCGACGCCGCCCGCGAGGCGGGGGTGAGCGCGCTCACCGTGGACCACCACCGGGGCAGCGAGGAGCAGCAGCCCGGCTGGGAGTACCACGACCCGAGCGTCGTCGACCCCGAGGTCGGGCTGATGGACACCCTGCCCACCTTCCGCCGGACCCTGCACAAGGCCGGCCTGGAGGACCACGTCATCGCGATCGTCGGCCGCTCCCCGAAGGTCGCCGCGGCCTGGGGCGGCAAGCTCGGCCTGGTCTTCATCGACGGCGGCCACACCGACGAGCACGCCACGGGCGACTACGAGGGCTGGGCCCCGCACGTCGCCGAGGGCGGCACGCTGGTGATCCACGACGTGTTCCCCGACCCGGCCGACGGCGGCCAGGCCCCGTACCGGATCTACCTGCGCGCCCTGGCCTCGGGCGCCTTCGAGGAGGTCTCGGTGACCGACTCCCTGCGCGTCCTGCGCCGCACGGGCGAGGGCATCTGACCCCCGGCACCGGGCCCGGCCCCGGGGGTGCGGCCCCGCGCCGCATCCCCGCCCCCGGCATATAACCTCACCGCGCCCCCGGATGGCCCAGGGTCCGTACGGCCGACCGACCGCCGGTCTAGCATCGCCAGGTGCGCTACGACGAAAGCTCCCCGCCGCTTCCCGAGTCCTCGACGTCCATCAGTCCGGACCGGCCCTGGTACGCCCGCCGGTCGACCCTGGTCGTCGCGGTGGCCGCCATCGCCCCGGCCGCTCTGGCCGGGTGGGTACTGACCGAGGTGCTGAGCGGGGGCGCGGGCGACGACTCGCGGCCGCCCCGGATCGTGATGCCGCTGGCGGCGTCGGCGGCGGCATCTTCCGCGTCGGCCGCGCCGACCCCCGCACCGGGCGCGAGCGCCGCCCCCTCCGGGGCCCCGGGCACCTCCCCGAGCCCCGCCGCCGCCAAGGGCCTCGCCGGCCGCACCGTCGTCATCGACCCCGGCCACAACACGGGCAACTTCAAGCACACCACCGAGATCAACCGCCAGGTGGACATCGGCACCAACCGCAAGGAGTGCGACACCACCGGCACGACCACCAACTCCGGCTACATGGAAGCCGAGTTCAGCATGGACGTGTCCCGGCGCCTGCGCACCGTCCTGGAGGCCAAGGGCCTCAAGGTGGTCCTCACCCACGAGGCCGGCAAGGAACGCCCCTTCGGCCCGTGCATCGACGAGCGCGCCCGCATCGGCAACGAGGCCGCCGCCGACGCCGTGGTCTCCGTCCACGCGGACGGGGTCTCGTCCGGCAGCCGCGGTTTCCACGTCATCCTCCCCGCCAAGGTCAAGGGCGGCGGCGCCGACACCGCGAAGATCATCGAACCGTCCCGGCGGCTCGGCGAGCGGATCGCCGGGAACTTCGCCCGGACCACCGGTTCCGCGCCCGCCAACTACCTCGGCAGCGGTACCGGATTGGTCGTCCGCGACGATCTGGGCGGACTGAACCTCTCGACCAGGCCCAAGGTGTTCATCGAATGCGGCAACATGCGTGATGCCAAGGACGCGGCGCAGCTGTCGAGTCCGGAGTGGCGCCAGAAAGCGGCCCAGGGCATCGCGGACGGCATCGTCGGCTTCCTCGGCGGGTAGGGCCACCAGGACCGTCCCTCCGGACGGCCCGCAGCCCCGATCCTCTCGGCCGCGGCAAAGCTCCGTACCATGGTGCCGCCCGCCCCCCTGCGTCACGGCGGGCACCCACGCACCACGAGACGACGAGACCGAGAAGGACACCTAAGACGTGAACATCCGATCCCTCACTCGAGGCGACGGCGTGGTGATCGGAGCAGCGGTGCTGCTGTTCATCGCCTCGTTCCTCGATTTCTATTCCGCGCCCGGCGTCGACGCACCGAGCGCATGGGACACCGACGTGTTCCACCTGGCGCTGCCGAGCATCTTCCTGCTCGCGTTCATCGCCGTCGGCCTGCTCGTCACGGCCCGCCTGCAGCCCGCCGGGCGCCAGCTCCTGGGCCTGCCCTTCCAGGCCTGGGGCACGGTGCTCTCCGTCGCGGCGGCCTGGTCCGCGCTCTGGGCCCTGATCACCTGCCCGACCGGGGCCGACCTGGGCGCGGGCGCCGTCATCGGCTTCCTCGCCACGGCCGTGCTGGCCGGCGTGACCCTCTTCGGGCCGAAGGTGCCCGCGCTCGCCGGGCAGCTGATCCCGGACCCGAAGCCCGCCGTCGCCCCCGTCCCGCCGTACGGCGGCCAGCCGCAGCAGCCGGGTGCCGGGTACGGGTACCCGGGCGGCCAGGAGCCGCAGCCGTACGGGGCCGCCCCGCAGCCGGCCCCGCCCTACGGCGGCGGCAACGAGCAGCCCCAGACCCCGCAGGACGCGGCCCCGCAGCCGGCCCCGGCGGCGGACTTCACTCCGTTCTGGTTCGCCGTTCCGGTGGCCCGTCCGCTCTTCGCCGAGGACGGCAACCCCGCCCCGATCGCGGAGCTCGCGCCCGGCACCTGGTACCTGGCCGTGGAGCAGCGCGGTCCGGCCACCCTCATCGCCCAGACCCAGGACGGCCGCCGCGGCGTCCTGAACGACACCTCGGGCATCCAGCGCGGCTGATCCCGCGAGCCCGCAGACGTCACGACGGCCCCCCGCCCTTCCGGGCGGGGGGCCGTTGCCCTACAGTCACCTGACGCATCGTCAGATTCGTGGAGGGGACCGTCACATGCGCCTCGGACTCGCACTCGGCTACTGGGGCCGCGGCCCCAACCCGGACCACCTCGACCTCGCCGCCGAAGCCGAGAACCTCGGCTACGACTCCGTGTGGACGGCCGAGGCCTGGGGCTCGGACGCCTTCACCCCGCTCACCTGGATCGCCGCGCACACCTCGCGGATCCGCCTGGGCACCGCCATCGCGCAGATGGCCGCCCGCACCCCGACCGCCACCGCCATGCAGGCCCTGACCCTGGACCACCTGTCCGGCGGCCGGATGATGCTGGGCCTCGGCCTGTCCGGCCCGCAGGTGGTCGAGGGCTGGTACGGGCGCCCCTTCCCCTCCAGCCCCCTGACGGCGACCCGGGAGTACGTGGACGTCATCCGCCAGGTGCTGCGCCGCGAGGCCCCGGTCGCACTGGACGGCCGCTTCCACAGCCACCCGTACCGGGGCGCGGACGGCACCGGCATCGGCAAGCCCCTCAAGCCCATCACCCACCCGCTGCGGGCGGACCTGCCGATCCTGCTCGGCGCGGAGGGCCCGAAGAACATCGCCCAGACCACCCGCATCGCGGACGGCTGGCTCCCCCTCTACTGGTCGCCGACCCGCACGGACGTCTACCAGGCCTCGCTCTCCGAGCTCCCCGAGGGGTTCATGATCGCCCCGATGGCCAGGGCGAAGGTCTGCGACGACGTCGCGGAGGGGCTGCTCCCGGTGAAGGCGATGCTCGGCTTCTACATCGGCGGGATGGGCCACGCGGCACGCAACTTCCACGCCGACCTCATGGGGCGGATGGGCTACGAGGAGGAGGCGCACCGGATCCAGGAGCTGTTCCTGGCCGGGCGCAAGGAAGAGGCCGTCATGGCCGTCCCGGACGCCTTCGCGGACGAGATCTCCCTGGTCGGACCGCGGGAGCGGATCGCCGAGCGCCTGGAGCTGTGGCGCAAGGGCCCGGTGACCGACCTGCTCCTGACCGCCCCCGACCCCCACACCCTGCGGGTCCTGGCGGAGCTGAACAGCTAGGCCGTCTCTTTCGGATCTCGCCTGGCCCGCGCCGCCCGGCCAACAGCCCCCGCACCGTGGTGAGTCGTTCCTCCGCTCACACGTGAGTACGGGTACTCACGGCCGTGCCGCCGAGCCGCCGAGCCGCCCTACGTTGATCACATGCCCCGAATCGCTTATGCCGCAGCCGCCTTCGTACTGGGTGCGCTCACCCTCACCGCCTGCGCCGGCACCTCCGCCGGCGGCGCCGCCGGAACCAAGATCGACGCGGAACGCGTCGCCTCCGTGGCCGAGGGGGGCGGCGAGGGCGGTGGGGGTGACGTCACCGGCGAGCGGGCGTTCGCGTTCATGGAGCTGTCCCTCAAGGTCACTGACGGCTGCCCGCCGCTGGACGACACGAAGACCGGCAAGGTCCTCGGCCCCGACGATGTCCCGCCCTCCCCCCCGGCCCCCTCCGGGGACCGCGTGCCCGGCGAGGCCGGGGACCGCGTGCCCCTGCCCCCCGGCCGGGACTCGGCCGACCCGGCCTCGGCCGACGCGCCCGACGCCTCGGCCGCCCGCATTCCCGACACCGAACTCCTCGAGCCGGTCCCCCTCGCCGCGCCCGAGATCTGCTTCGCCGACACGTTCGGCGCCCACGTCACCACCGCCCTCAAGGGCATCGGGCCGAACGCCACCGAGGTGCGGGCCGCGCTCAGGCGGGCCGGTTACCCCGATGGGCGGATCGTGGACATGGAGCCCGAAGGCGGCTCCCCCCGCGTCCGGATCGACCTGCGCGAGCAGGACGCCCGCGTCGCGCTCCAGGTCGTGCACACCGGCGCCGGCGGCAGCGTCGTGGAGGCGTTCGGCGCACAGCGAGCAGCACCCCTCAAGGACGTCCGCTACGTCCCGTGACGGCGCCCACGAACCGGGCCCGTCCCAGGGCACAGGCCTTAAGCCGTCTCTTCCGGGGCCGGGTCCGGATCCGCCGGCTCCACCGCGGCCAGCAGTTCCCGCAGGTCCAGCGGCATCACGGCGATCTCCATGCCGCCGCCGTCCCCCGCGAATTCGACGGTCACGATGCGCGAGCCCGGGTTGATGGAGATGCCCTCCTTCACGGAGGGCGCCCGTACGCCGGTGGCCCGGCCGCCGGTCAGGGCCACGGGCTCGCCCCGGCCGGGCACCCAGCGGGCCGCGCCCCGGTCCGCGTACACCCGGCCGCTGCGCCAGCGGCCGGCGCCCGCGGGCCGGCGTGCCATGCAGGGGAGCCCCGGCACGGGCGCGACGGACTGGCGCCTCAGGTGCTTGCGGCGCATCAGCCAGCCGGTTCCGGCGGCGGCGCCGGCGAGGACCACGTACTCGATCACCGACCCATTCAAACAGGTGAAACAGAGGGAACAGGCCGGACCGGAATGTTCCGGTCCGGCCTGTTCCAGGACGGCGACACCGCGAAGGCGGCGGCTGTGCTCAGCCGGTCAGCTGCCCGGCGCTCGGAATCTTGTCGGTCACCGTGGCGCCCGCGCTCTTCCCGGCCTCCTTGACGCTGTTGATGACGTCCTCGAAGGCGCCGATGTCGGCGTCGCCCGCCTGGCCCTTGCGCAGCTTGGAGCCGAGACCCTTGAGGGAGTCGATGCCCGCCGTCAGCGGGCCCACGGCCTTCGACAGCAACGGGTCGCCCTTGGCGTTCTCGGTGGCCGCCTTCAGCCGGTTGTAGGCGAAGGCGCCCGCGAGGCCCGCCTTCACCAGGGCGAAGGTCCGGCCCTTGGTGCCCTTCTTGAACTTGCCGTCACGGTACGGCTTGATGATCCACTGGTAGGTGGCACCGGCCGCGAGCCCCGCGTTGGCGACGAAGCGGGCCTTGGCGAACTTCTGCTTCTCCGCCGGGGTGGTGGCCGAGGGCGTGGCGGCGGCCGCTTCCGCGTCCTCGGCCGAGGCCGCGGCGTCGGCCTCGGCGAACGCGGCCATGGCCACCGAGACCTCGTCGGCCTGACCGGCGGCGGTCTTGTCGCCACCGCCCGAGCCGCAGGCGGTGGCACCGCCGAGCAGGGCGCAGGACAGGAGAACCGCCGTGAGGGCACGGCGGAAACGAACGGCTGTGGTGGGTAGGGACACGGGTTTCCTCCGGGGACTGAGGCGTCCCCCGCAGCCTCACCCCGGCCACCCGACTCCGCCACCCGGGGGACCCGTTCGGGTATGCGCCTTCGGGTTTACCCGGCCGGGAAGCGGCAAGACGAGCGGCATGCCCACACACACGCGAGTGCACACCAGAGGAAGCAGCCAGGCGGGCCGCGCCGTCGCGGTCGTGGCGGACGTCATGGCCTTCATCATCGGCCTGTGGATCCTGCTGTACCTGCTGGACGCCAACCAGGGCAACGCCCTGGTGGACTTCATCCACGACGCGGCGAGCTGGCTGGCCGGCTGGTCCTACGACCTGTTCACCTTCGACCGCGACTGGATCCAGGTGGTGGTCGGCTACGGCATCGCGGCCGTCGCCTACATCGTCATCGGCCACGCCATCGCGGGCCGGCTCTACCGCCGCTAGACGGCCCAGCAGCGCGGCACCGAGGCCGGTGGGCCCGGTGGTCCGCTGCCGCACGTCGAACACCGCTCGCCCTCCCGTCGGCCGGAGGGCGAGCTGCGGCATGCCGTCGGCGGCCGCGCGCGCTTCCTTCGGGAATTCCTGCATACGAGGGCAACCATCCGTGCCCGCCGTGGGTCGTACGGGCGAGAGTTGATCAGTTGGACTTCGCCCGGGGGGCTCCAGTGAAGAAGAACACGGCGATGGAGGCGGCCTTGCCCGCCCACTCCGCACCCCACCCGCCGGCCGCGCCCGCCGCCCCGGCCGCCGCGCCGGACCAGGTGACGGCCGCCCCGGGGGAACCCCTCGGCGTCTTCCTGTTCGCCGTCTCCGCCGGGGGACGGGCGCACCACCGCGAGGACTACGCCGCCGTGCGCTGACGCGTGCCGCGCGCAGCCGGATGCGGGGCGGGCGAGGCCGGTACGGGGGTCCCGCCATGCCCGCCCCGCACAGGATCCCGCACGGGCGCAGGCAGCACAGAAAACCGGGCAGGGCCGATCCGGCCCGGCCCTCGGATCACCAGGAGACGGGAGGACATCCACCGATGTCCGCCAGGACAACTCGCACGGCAACGGCTCTCGTTGCCGCTTTCGGTATCGCCGCGACGATGGTCGCCGCCGCACCGGCCAGCCTCGCCGCTACGGCCGACGGCGCCTGTGACGTGATCGCCTCGACCGATCCGGCCGACGCGGCCCGGGTGCAGGTCGACGCCTTCGGCGCCCTGAAGGACCTCCGGGTCGACGTTCGCACCCCGGGCACGACGAAGGTGCTGGCCAGCGCCGGGGGCTTCGAGTCCGCGGCACGGCCCGGCTTCGGCGTGCGCCACCGCTCCGCCGCGCTGCCCGCACTCGCGGCACTCGGCCGCTACGACCTCGACGTCCGGTACACCGACGCCGCGGGCAAGTCCGTCAGCTGCGCCGACAGCGGCGAGCTGCGCTACCTGCCGCACCCCGCGCTCACCCTGACCCCGCCGAGCGAGCCGGTCTCCCTGGAGAAGCCGACGGCGAACCTCACCGGCAAGCTGGTCGTGCGCGACCCGCGGACCCGCGCCGAGACCCCGCTCAAGGGACGGAAGGTGCTGCTCAAGTTCGTCGGCGGGCTCGATGAGGAGATACCGAAGGCGGCGGTTACCGAGAACGACGGCACGTTCTCCACCACCTTCACCTACACCTCGCGGAACACCAGCACGGCCGTAAAGGCCGAAGCCGCGGGCGCCGCCCCGGCCACGACGGTGGTTCCCGTCGAGAAGCGCAAGGTCGTCGTCACACTGAGCGGCCCGTCTTCGTTGGCACCGGGATACGGGAGCCGCTTCAGCATCGCGGGCAAGGTCTTCTACCAGGGCGGGGACGGCACACTGCATCCCCTCGCCGACAGCAACCTGCTGAGCGAGCGGGAGCCCTGCGAAGTCTGGGTGCCCGGCGTCGGCTACAAGTGCGGATGGTTCGGCACGTCAGGAGAGGGACCCGACTTCACCTGGTCGCGGTACACCCTGCACGGAGACGGCGTGCTCACGGTGACCCACGGTCCCGGAGCACTGATCGACAGCGTCTCCCCGGCCAAGGTCACCGTCAAGGTCGACCGGACCCTCGCCTTCCTGAACATGAAGGCGATCAAGGACCCGCAGGGCCGTCTGACCATCCAGGGCAGCACCCGGCTCGGTTACGGCACGAACACCGAACGGGACCCGTACCTCATCCAGCACTCGGCCGACGGCAAGACCGGCTGGAAGACGTACAAGACCATGGCCCACTGGCGCACCGGGCCGATCAACCGCACGCTCGAGCCGGGCACCTTCCCCGCCGGCGGGTTCTGGCGCGTCCACTTCGCGGGCTCCAAGCAACTCGAGCCCGGCACCAGCCCCAACCTCACGGTGGTGAACCCGTGATGCCCGGAGGATCCTTGAACAAGCTGATGACATCGCTCGGCATCGCCTTGGCCGTCACCACGGCCGCATCCGGCCTCGGCCTCGGCTCCGTGGCGCACGCCGACGACATCCGTTTCCCGCCCCGCGTGATTGTCGTGCAGTCCGGCGGCGAGTTCCGCATCCAGCTGCACAACGACGAGTCGATCGACGGGACCACGACGCTCCGGGTCCGGCCCAAGGGCGGCCAGACGGTCGCGGCCGAGGTCGGGGTCGGTACCTGGAAGTGCGTGGCCACCGAGGATGACCACTGCTTCAGCAGCGTGGCCGAATCGGCCCCGGTCGTCCTTGACGAGATGGGCATGTACGACCTCGACATCGTTCTCCACAAGGGCGCCGAGGACGAGACGGTGCACCGCAAGGACGCATGGGGCTTCGCCTACGCGCTCAACCCCCGGTTCACCTCGCTGGTGTCCAGTACTCCGGTGCTCTCCTACGAGCGGCGCGGCGGGAAGGCCTCCGGCACCCTGGTGGCCGAGCACCCCCGTACCCACGAGGTGAAGCCGCTGGCGGACGCCCCGGTGGACCTCACCGTCCGGGGCCACCATCTGAAAGAGCGTCTGACCACCGACGGCGCGGGCCGCTTCGCGACCCTCTTCCAGTTCGACGGCGGTGAAGGAGATCCCGGACTCGATGCCTCGTTCGCCCCGGAATCGGGGCCCTACGACGACAGGGCAGAGCGCGCCCTGGACCTTCAGGTGCGTGCGACCCCCGCCAAACTCACCATCCGGCAGCCCACCGCGGGGATCACCGGGCGCTACGGCAGCCAGGTGCCCGTGCAGGGAGTCGTGACCTGGACCGCCTCCGACGGCACCGTCCGACCGCTGGCGGGCATGGTGGTGAGGCTGTCCAACGAGGGGTGTGCGGCCGACCATTGCTCGCTGCTCCAGCGGAACAGTGACGCCGCCGGCGCTTTCGACTTGCCCTACCCCGTCACGCGGGACGGGTACGCACGCGTGGAGCTGCTCCCGCCGGGGTGGAACAACGGGTGGTTCACCGGCGAGCTCTCCTCCCGCCTGGCCGTGGACGCCACGCACACCACCGGCTTCACGCCGTTCAGCGTCAGTGCGGACAAGAACCGGACGATCACCGTCGCCGGCCAGCTGGCCCTCCAGCAGGGGTCCGCACCCGCAGGGGCCCGGGCCACGGTCGACGTACAGATGTCCCCGGACGGGAAGACGGGGTGGAAGACGGTGAAGTCCTTCACCACCGCCTTCGGGACGACCTTCAGCCAGCAGGTGAAGCACACGGCGGCGCAGGACGGCCACTACGTCCGCCTGAGCTACGCCGGCGCCGCCGACATCGGCCCCACCGCCCGGGTGGGCAGGCTCACCCGCAAGACGACCCGGATCGTCGGCGACAACCTGGCCCCCGAGGGGATCCCCGCCGGTACCCGGATCAACGCCGGCGGCACCCTCCAGGTGAAGTCCGGTACCGCCTGGCTGCCGCTCGCCGGCCAGCGGGTCCGCGTCTACTTCAAGGCCGATGCCACCGGCTCCGGCTGGACCTACCAGGGCAGCGCGACGACCGCCGCCAACGGCTCGTTCCTCACCAAGGTCACCACCCGTCAGGACGGCACCTGGCAGATCCACTACCTCGACGCCACCGATCCGTACTACGCCGCCATCGGGCGCGAGGACCACGTCGACGTGGTGTAGGGCAGGTCGCGAGACGTAAAGCGGGCACGGGCGCAGATCGCGCCCGTGCCCGCTTTGCTTCGGCCGTCGGCCGCCAGTCGCTAGCCGCAGCAGTCCGGTTCCAGGCCCGTCGGCAGGGTCTGGCCGCCGAAGACCTGGGCCGTGGCCTCGTCGCCGCCCAGGGCGGCCACCGCGAGGAGGAGCGAGCCCGCCGTCCAGGTGGTCTGCTCCACGGGCCAGACCGCCCGGTCGTCGAAGACGTACCCGGTCCAGTACATGCCGTTGTCGGCCCGCAGGTGGCCTATCGAGCGCAGGATCTCCAGGGCCCGGTCCGACTCCCCCGTCGCCCACAGCGCGAGCGCCAGTTCGCAGGACTCCCCGCCGGTCACCCAGGGGTTCGGCAGCACGCACCGTACGCCGAGGTCCGGTACGACGAACTCCTCCCACCGCTCCTCGATCCGGGCCTTCGCCTCCGCGCCGGTCAGTGCCCCGCCGAGGACCGGGTAGTACCAGTCCATGGAGTAGTGGGACTTGTCCAGGAACCGCTCCGGGTGCCGGCGTATCGCGTGCCCGAGGGCGCCCGCGGCCAGTTCCCAGTCGGGCTGCGGATCGCCCCGGTACTCGGCGATGGCCAGCGCGCAGCGCAGCGCCTGGTGGATGGAGGAGGAGCCGGTGAGCAGCGCGTCCGTGACGTCCTCGCCGCCGGGCTCGCGCTTCCAGCCGATCTCGCCGCCCGGCTGCTGGAGCCGCAGGACGAACTCGACGGCCGCGTACACGGCCGGCCACATGCGGTCGAGGAAGGCCTCGTCGCCGGTGGACAGGTGGTGGTGCCAGACGCCGACGGCGAGGTACGCGACGAAGTTGGTCTCCCGGCTCGCGTCCTGCGGCTCGCGGGTGTCGACCCCGTCCTCGCGGTCGGCGTAGGCCGCGTACCAGGAGCCGTCGTCGTTCTGGTGGCGGACCAGCCAGTCGTAGGCCCGCTCGGCGGCCTCGTGCTCGCCTGCGGCGTCGAGGGCCATGGCGGCCTCGGTGTGGTCCCACGGGTCGAGGTGGTGCCCGCGGAACCAGGGTATGGCCCCGTCGGCGCGCTGCGCGGCGAGGATCCCGGCGACGGTGGCGGCGGCCTGATCGGCCGTCAGTACGCCGTCCAGGACGAGGTGTTCGGGTGCGGTGCGCCCGGGAGAGCTCACTGCGCGGCGCCCACGGCCTCGGCCGCGGCAGCGTCCACGGGGAGGTGCGGCTTGGTGGCGTAGGCGACGAAGCTCTTGCCGATGACCGGGTTCAGGGCCTGCTCCGCGAGCCGGGTGAGCGCGGGCTTCTTCATGATGTCCCAGACCAGGAGCTTGTGGTACGCCTTGACGGGCAGCGCCTTGTCGTTGTCGACGCCGAAGGCGCACTTGAGCCACCAGTACGGCGAGTGCAGGCCGTGCGCGTGGTGGGTGCCGTACGGCTTGAGGCCCGCGGACTCCATCTTGCCGAGCAGCTCCTCCGCCTTGTAGATGCGGATGTGGCCGCCCTCGACCTCGTGGTAGGCGTCGGAGAGCGCCCAGCAGATCTTCTCGGGGCCGTAGCGCGGCACGGTGATGGCGATGCGTCCGCCGGGCTTCAGGACGCGGACCATCTCGGCGAGGACGCCCTTGTCGTCGGGGATGTGCTCCATCACCTCGGAGATGATGACGACGTCGAAGGACTCGTCGGGGAAGGGCAGCGCGAGGGCGTCGCCCTCCATGGCGGTGGCGGTGGCGCCGGCCGGGGCCTCGCCCGCCTCCTTCATCGCGGCGAACCACTTGGCGACCTCGCGGATCTCCTCGCCGTTGCGGTCGAGGGCGACCACTTGGGCGCCGCGCCGGTAGCACTCGAAGGCGTGCCGGCCTGCGCCGCAGCCCAGATCGAGTACGCGGTCGCCTGCGGCGAGCGGGAACCGGGAGAAATCGACGGTCAGCACGTGGTCCTGCCTTCGCGGTCGCGGGGTGGGGAGGGGAACTGCATCGGACGGAAGGTGGAGGTCACCGGGTCGTTGCGGCCTTCGCGGCCTTCGAGGGCTTGGAGGCCTTCAGAGCCCTTGGATCCTGCGCGCCCGCCGCCGCCCGCTCGATGGCGGCGCGGTAGTGAACCACGGTGCCCTCGGCGGCCTTGGCCCAGGTGAAGCGGGACAGCACCCGCTCGCGGCCGGCGGCGCCGAGCCGGGTGCGCAGTTCGGGGTCGCCCAGCAGCCGGCCCAGGGCCGCGGCCAGCGCGCCCGCGTCGCCGGGCGGTACGGCGAGGCAGCTCTCGCCGTCGGGGCCGGTGACCTCGGGGATCGCGCCGCCGGTGGTGGCGACCAGCGGGGTGCCGGTGGCCATGGCCTCGGCGGCCGGGAGCGAGAAGCCCTCGTACAGCGAGGGCACGCAGGCGATCTGGGCGCTTCGGACGAGGTCGACGAGCTCGGTGTCGGTGATGCCCTTGACGAAGCGGACGGCGTCCTGGAGTCCGTACGTCTCGATCGCACGGGCCACCGGGCCCTGCTCGGCCCGCTTGCCGACGACGACGAGGTGGGCGTCGGGCTGTTCGGTACGGAGCTTCGCGAGCGCCTCGACGAGGTGCACGAGCCCCTTGAGCGGGACGTCGGCGCTGGAGGTGGTCACGATCCGCCCGGGCACCTCGGCCACGGAGGCGTCGGGCGACCACAGGTCGGTGTCGGCGCCGATGTGGACGACGTGGATGCGCTCGTCCCGGACACCGAGGTGCTCGGCGATCTCCTTCTTGGAGGAGCCGGAGACGGTGAGCACGGAGGCCAGCCGCCGGGCCACGCGGCCCTGCATGCGGGTGAACCCGTACCAGCGCCGCACGGAGGCGCGCTTCTTGCGGCCCTTGGCGGCGGCCAGGTCCAGCTCGCGGTCGACGGTGATGGGGTGGTGGATGGTGGTGACCAGCGGGGCACCGAGGTCCGCCAACAGCCCGTAGCCGAGCGTCTGGTTGTCGTGGATGACGTCGAACTCGCCCGCCCGGGCCGCGAGATGGCGGCGGGCGCGGAGCGAGAAGGTCAGCGGCTCGGGGAATCCGCCGGTCCACATGGTCGCGACCTCGACGGCGTCGATCCAGTCGCGGTACTCGTCGCGCTTGGGGGTGCGGAACGGGTCGGGGCTGCGGTAGAGGTCCAGGCTGGGCAGCTCGGTGAGGGTGGCGCCGGCGCCGGTGAGGGCGTCGGTGTCGAGCACCGGGTAGGGCTGCGCGCCGATGACCTCGACACTGTGGCCCAGCTTCACGAGCTCGCGCGCCAGGTGGCGGACGTAGACGCCCTGGCCACCGCAGAACGGGTTCCCCTTATAGGTGAGGAGTGCGATCCGCAACGGGCGGCCGCCGTCGGCGGCCGAACCCGTGAGAGGGCTCGTCACCATGGCCTCTGCGGTCACTCTCGGCCCCCTTCTCCCTGCACTTTCGCCGGAGCGTAACCGCTCGGATAATGTAGAACAAGTTTCAGACTTGATCCGCTGAAGAGCATTGAATCTACCGGCCGGAAACCACACCGTAAGAGGGGTGGCGGGTGATTCGCGCCACGGATCGGGCGCCTGCCATGCTGGGGCGCACGACAGCCCGGGGCAGCGCGCGCGGTCGCCCCGGCGCAGACCTGAACGCCCTGGAACTGAAACGCCTTGGAACCGGAACGGGACAGATGACAGCGGAAGCGAAGGCCGTGACCCCAGCCGTCACCACACCGGCGTCTCCGCCCCTGACGGAGCGCCAGGAGGCACGCCGCAGGAGGATCCTGCACGCCAGCGCCCAGTTGGCGAGCCGGGGCGGCTTCGACGCGGTGCAGATGCGGGAGGTGGCGGAGTCCTCCAGCGTGGCCCTGGGCACCCTGTACCGGTACTTCCCCTCCAAGGTGCACCTGCTCGTCGCGACCATGCAGGACCAGCTCCAGCACATGCACGGAACGCTGCGCAAGCGCCCGCCGGCCGGGGACGAGCCCGCGGCCAGGGTCGCGGAGACCCTGATGCGCGCCTTCCGCGCGCTGCAGCGCGAGCCGCAGCTGGCGGACGCGATGGTCCGGGCCCTCACCTTCGCGGACCGCAGCGTGAGCCCCGAGGTGGACACGGTGTCCCGCCTCACGACGGCGATCATCCTGGACGCGATGGGCCTGGACGCCCCGCCGACGGCGGAACAGCTCTCCGCGGTCCGGGTCATCGAGCACACCTGGCACTCGGCCCTGATCACCTGGCTCTCGGGCCGCGCGTCGATCGCCCAGGTGAAGATCGACATCGAAACGGTCTGCCGCCTGATCGACCTCACGGCCCCGGAGCCCCCGACGACGGCCCCTGCTGCGCCTGCGAAAAAGTCCTGATCCCGCCGTAGCGGGGGCGGGGGCGGGGCTAACCCTGTGCTTCGTCGTCCTTGAAGGCGTCTTCGAGTTCGGCGTCCGTGAAACGCTCCGCACACGCTTGGTCCGTGGCCATGAAGGACAGCATGTCGGGCATGCCCATCCCGGCGCCCTTGCCGCCGGAGAAGTCGTAGCGGCGGGCGAGCACCGTCCAGCCCTGCTTGGTCAGGGTCGTCTGGGTGAGCATGTCCACCTGCCGGCGCTCCCCGCGCTTCCACCCGCGCTGTTCCAGCGTCGCGATGGTGGCCTCGTACGCCTTCACGGCGTCGCCGGCGGGCACGGTCGTCTGCCAGGGCGCCGCGCAGGCCAGTACCTCGGCGCGGCGCTTGGCCTTCGGGTCCGCCGGGTCCGGGGTCGCGGTGGCCGTCTCCCCGGACTGCCCCAGGTCGGCCGCGGCCGTGGCGGCGACCACGTCGGCTGCTGCCTGCTCCTTGCCGAAGGCGCCCGTGACCGCGGGCGAGGCGGAGCCGCCCGACGTCGATGCGGACGCCGGTGCCGATGCCTTGGTAGACGCCTGGGCCGATGCCTTGGCCGACGCGTCCGCGCTCCCGCCGTCGCCGGCCGTCCCGCAGCCCGTCGCCAGCGTCGCCACCATCGCCGCCATCGCCCCGAGCAACGCTCCGGCCGCCCACCCGTTCCTGCGCATACCGCTCGTCCCCCACCCTCACCGTGCCGCCCGTCCACGTGCGCCGGGCCGTCGCAACAGGAGTCTCACACGTCGACCCATTCAGGCCGACGCCGGCCGGAATCAGCCCCGGCGGCGTGGGAGGCGCAGGGGTGCGGGGACTGGTCGCCCACGGCAACGGCAACGGCGCCGCACTCGGCAACGGGCCGGGGGCCTGGGATACCTGGGGCCCGGCCCGGCCCAGGCCGGGAGCCCAGCACCGGCCCCCGCACCCTGGTCCCGGCCCCCGGGCTCCCCGGCGACCCCCTCACTCCTCCGGAGGGAACACCGCCTCGCCACTGCCCAGCAGCGTGATCGCGATGGCCTCGACCGGGCACCCCTCGGCCGCCGCGAGCACCGGCTCGCTCGCGTCCGTCTCCGCCAGCCGCGGGTGCGACTGCCGCGCCGTGTCGAGGGCGAAGCCCTCAGGGGCGTGGTTCACGCACATCCCCGAGCCGATGCAGACCCCGCGGTCCACCTCGACGTGCCACCGGTCACCCATCACGCACCGGCCGCGGGGGGTGCGTACCCTGCCGGGAGGTGGATCATCTTGTGCTCCAGGTACTCGCTCAGCCCCTCCGGACCGAACTCCCGCCCGACGCCGCTGTTCTTGTAGCCGCCGAACGGCCCGAGCATGTCCAGGCTGAAGGTGTTCACGTTGAAGGTGCCGGTCCGCACCTGCCGCGCGAAGTCGATGCCGTGCTCGACGTCACCGGTCCAGACGCTGCCGCTGAGCCCGAACTCCGAGTCGTTGGCGACCCGTACGGCCTCCGCCTCGTCCCCGTACGGGATCAGGCAGACGACCGGGCCGAAGATCTCCTCGCGGGCGATGCGCATCGAGTTGTCGACGTCTCCGAAGAGGGTCGGCTCCACGTACCAGCCCTGGTCCAGGTCCGAGCCGGCCGGACGCCCGCCACCGGACAGGACCTTGGCGCCCTCCTCCTGGCCGATCCGGATGTAGTCGAGCGAGCGCTGCTGCTGCCGCCTGGCCACCAGCGGGCCGAGCTGCGTCGCGGGGTCCATCGGGTCGCCGACGACCAGCGCCGAGGCCGCGGCGGCGAGCGCCTCGGCGATCTCCTCGTAGCGGCTGCGCGGGGCGAGGACGCGGGTCTGGGCCACGCAGGCCTGGCCGTTGTTCATCCAGGCCGCGGGGACGATGCCGGCGATGGCGGTGGCGAGGTCGGCGTCCGGGAGGATGACGGCCGCGGACTTGCCGCCCAGTTCGAGGGTCACGCGGGTGAGGTTCTTCGAGGCGACCTCCATGACCCGCCGGCCGGCGGGGACGGAGCCGGTGAAGGCGACCTTGTCCACGTCCGGGTGGCCGACGAGGTACTCGCTGACCTCGCGGTCGGCGGGCAGGATCGACAGCACGCCCTCGGGCAGCCCGGCCTCGCTGGCGATGTCGGCGAGGATGTAGGAGTCGAGGACCGCCTCGGGGGACGGCTTGAGGATCACCGTGCAGCCGGTGAGGAGCGCGGGCGCCAGCTTGGCGGCGGCCACGAACTGCGGGACGTTCCACGGGATGACGGCGGCGACGACGCCGACGGCCTCGCGCCGGACGAGGATCGGGCCGAGTGCGCCCTGGCGGTACTCCTCGTAGGGGTAGTCGCGGGCCACGGTGATCGCGGCGTCGTAGACCATCATCGGCCCGAGCGCCTGGGCCATGATGCTCCAGGAGTACGGGGAGCCGTTCTGGGAGCTGATCGAGGCGGCGATCTCCTCGTAGCGGGCGCCTATCGCGTCCTTGATCCGGGTGACGACGGCGATCCGCTCTTCGAGCGTGGTGCGCGGCCAGGGGCCCTCGTCGAAGGCTTTGCGGGCCACGGCGACGGCCCGGTCGACGTCCGCCTTCGAGGCGTGCGGGACGCTGCCGATGACCTGCCCGGTGTGGGGCGAGACGACCTTGATCGTGTCGGAGCCCAGCGGATCCGTCCACTCACCGCCGATGAACAGTTTTCCGTGTTCCACGAGCTCGGTCATGGCTGATGCCTCCTGCGGCTTGGCGTTGCAGAACTGATACCAGTTCTAGTTCTAGGAGTCCACGGCACTGACCGAACCGCCCTCTCGCCGGTTCGCGCGAGACCCCGAAGATCCAACGACTAGTCAGGAGCCCGCAGAAGTGGTCGACTTGGGCGACTAATGCAACACGTTCTCGTTAGACCTGTTCTCGTTGGTCCGCAGACCTGTTCCCGTTGGTTCGTCGGACCTGTTCTCGTTAGACCTGTTCTCGTTAGAGCGGAGCCCCTCATGGCAGAGGACACCCCAGACGTGACACCTCACGTCACCGATCACGGCGGCGGCGTGTGGGGCATCAAGGTCCCCATCCCCGACAATCCGCTCGGCCACACCCTCGTCCACGTCCTCGACACCGACCGCGGTCCGGTCCTCGTCGACACCGGCTGGGACGACCCCGAGTCCTGGGACACCCTCGTCGCCGGCCTCGGCGCCCTGTCCATCGCCGTCGCCGACGTGCACGGCGTGGTCATCACCCACCACCACCCGGACCACCACGGACTGTCCGGCCAGGTCCGCGAGGCCTCCGGCGCCTGGATCGCCATGCACGCCGCCGACACCGAGATCGTGGTGCGGACCCGGGCCTCCGAACCCGGCGTCTGGTTCGACTACATGGCCGAGAAGCTGGCCACCTCCGGAGCCCCCGAGGAGCACATCGCCCCGCTGCGCGCCGCCCGCGCGAGCGGCCGCATGAGCACCCTCCCGGGGCTGCGGGCCGCCGTCCCCGACCGGGAGATCGTGCCCGCCGAGCTGCTGCCGCTGGCGGGCCGCCGGCTGCGGGCGATCTGGACCCCCGGGCACACCCCCGGCCACGTCTGCCTGCACCTGGAGGAGAAGCACCCGGCGAACCTGCCCGGCAACGGCCGCCTCTTCTCCGGGGACCACCTGCTCCCCGGGATCTCCCCGCACATCGGCCTCTACGAGGACCCCTCCTCCGAGCGGGTCACCGACCCCCTCGGCGACTACCTCGACTCCCTCGAACGCATCGGCCGCCTCCAGCCCGCCGAGGTGCTCCCGGCCCACCAGCACGCCTTCACCGACGCGCAGGGCCGCGTACGGGAACTCCTGGACCACCACGAGGACCGGCTGACCGGGCTGCGCGAACTGCTCGCCGCCGAGCCGCTGACCCCGTGGGCGCTGGCGGAGCGGATGGAGTGGAACCGGCCCTGGGAACAGATCCCGTACGGCTCCCGGAACATCGCCGTCTCCGAAGCGGAGGCCCACCTGCGGCGCCTGGTGAAGCAGGGCCGCGCGGAGGCGGTGCCGGGCACCGACCCCGTGACGTACCGCGCCGTGTAAGGGGTGCTGGTGGGCGGCGCCACCCGGCACCGGAGCTACGGGCCGGTAGAGTATGGGCGTCGTCCACACTTCCGTACGGGGGGAAGCCGGTGCGAATCCGGCGCTGACCCGCAACCGTGATCCTCCCCGGCAGCATCGGGGCGGGGAGCCGGATTGCCCCGTTCCGGAGGTGCGCGGCTCGTGCCGCCGGGGCCTCCGGCGGCCGGCACCGTCGAGGTAAACGGAGCCGGAGCCCGGTGCCAGCCTCCGCTGCTGTGCTGCCTGCCTCCGGGTCCCCAGCACGAGAGGCACCCGCCCCGCCATGAACGTCCGCCGCAGCGCCGCCACGCTCGCCGCCTCCGCCGTGCTCTGCGTGGGCGCGGCCCCCGCGGCCCTCGCCGATGTCGCCACCCCGTCCCCGGCGCCCGTGGTCCCCTCCGGGCTCTACGGCAAGAACGACCCGACGTACGACGGAGTGTGGCGGCAGTCGTTCGCGCTGCTCGCCCAGCACACCGTGGGCGTGAAGCCCGCGCAGCAGGCCGTGGACTGGCTCGTCGGGCAGCAGTGCGCCGACGGCGGCTTCGCCTCCTTCCGCGCGGACACCGCCGCCGCGTGCGACGCGAAGACGATGCTCGACACGAACGCCACCGCGGTGGCCGTGCAGGCGCTGAAGGCGCTCGGCGGCCAGGACGCGGTCGTGAAGAAGGGCGTGGACTGGCTGAAGTCCGTCCAGAACGCGGACGGCGGCTGGGCCTACGTCCCCGGCTCCCCGAGCGAGGCCAGCTCCACCTCCGTGGTGATCAGCGCGCTGTCGGCGGCGGGCGAGAAGCCGACCGAGGTCAAGTCCAAGGACGGCAAGTCCGCGTACGAGGGTCTGCTCGCCTTCCAGCTCGGCTGCTCGGCCGAGCCGGCCGCCGACCGGGGTGCCTTCGCCTACCAGCCGACGGCCGACGGCAAGCTCCCCGCCAACGCCGACGCGACGGCCGCCGCCGTACTGGCCGGCCTCGGCAAGGGCGCGCTCGTCTCCCCCTCCTCCTCTCCCACGGACGCCCCCGCGGCCGCGCTCGCCTGCCCGGCGACCGCCGGTGACCCGGCGGCGGCGGCCCAGGGCGCGGCCGGATACCTGGCGCAGGCCCTGAAGAAGGACGGCCACCTCACCGCCCTCACCCCGGGCGCCGACCAGCCGACCCCGGACACCGGCAACACCGCCGACGCGGTCATCGCCCTGGCCGCGGCCGGGCACAAGCAGTCCGCGGCGGGCGCCCTGGAGTGGCTGAAGACCAACTCCGCCGAGTGGTCCAAGGGCAGCCCGGCCGCCCTGGGCACCCTGGTCCTGGCCGCGCACGCGACCGGCACCGACCCGAAGTCCTTCGGCGGCACCGACCTGGTCGCGGCCCTGAACGCGACGGGCCCCGCGCCGCAGAGCGCCTCCGCGAAGGCGTCCGACCAGCCGGCGGAGAAGAAGGACGAGAAGAAGGAGAAGGACTCCGGCAGCAACGTCTGGTGGATGATCCTCGCGGGCGCCGCGGCCGGCATGGGCATCGGCATCGTGCTGAGCGGCCGCCGGAAGAAGAACCAGCTCTGATGCGCCGCCGCCGTCCGGCTCTGCCGGTCCTCGTGCTCGGCGTCATCCTGACGGTGCTGGCCGCCTCGCCCGCCCTGGCCTCGACCTACCGCTACTGGTCGTTCTGGGACGGCGCGGGCGGCACGTGGGCGTACGCCACCCAGGGCCCCTCCTCGCTGCGCCCGGCGGACGGCTCCGTGCAGGGCTTCCACTTCGTGGTGAGCAAGGACGCGGCCGATCAGGCCGCCCCGCCGCGCGCGGACGCCGACTTCGCGGCCATCTGCTCGGGCACCGCCCCGGTGGCGGGCAAGAAGCGGATCGCCCTGGTCATCGACTTCGGCACGCCCGCCGAAGCCCAGGCGGGCGAGACCCCGCCGCAGGACGCTCCGCGCACGGCGTGCGCGCAGGTCGCCCCGGACGCCACGACGGCCGAGGCGCTGGCCGAGGTGGCCAAGCCGCTGCGCTACAACAGCGCGGCGCTGCTGTGCGCGGTCTCGGGCTACCCGAAGCGGGGCTGCGGCGAACCCGTCGAGGACACCGTCACGGCCACGGCAACGGCCACCGCCCCGGGCGAGCCGACCGCCGAATCCGACCCGAACGGCGGGGGCCCGTCGGCGGGCCTCCTCGCGGGCATCGCAGCGGTGGCCGCCCTGGGCGCAGCCGCGTTCTGGCAGTCCCGCCGCCGCACCCGATGACGGACGGCCCCACGCAGGACGGCGGGACGGTCGCCGACGGCGGGCAACCCAGCATCAGGGCCACCCGCTCCCGCCCGCCCACCCGCACGGGTGGTGCGGGTGGGAACCCCGCCCGGCCGCAGGCCGGGCGCACGCCCCACGGCGCGTCAGGCTACGTCCCGCCCCCGACCGGCCCGAACGCCCCCGCCGGGGCGATCCGCACCCCGCGCGTGCCGACGTACAAGAAGAAATGGCAGGCCCCCGAGGCATCGCGTGGCAACGCCCTGCACGCGGGTGCCTGGTGGCTCTGGGCCCTCGGGCTCGCCACCGCCGCCTCCCGGACCACCAACCCGCTGCTCCTCGGCCTGATCGTCGGCGTCGCCGGGTACGTGGTCGCGGCCCGCCGTACCGACGCCCCGTGGGCGCGTTCCTACGGGGCGTTCGTCAAGCTCGGGCTCTTCGTCATCGGGCTGCGCCTCGTCTTCTCCATGCTCCTCGGCTCCCCCATCCCCGGCGCGCACATCCTCTTCACCCTCCCGGAGATCCCGCTCCCGGACTGGACGCAGGGCATCCGGCTGGGTGGCCGGGTCACCGCCGAGCAGCTCGTGTTCGCCTTCTACGAGGGCATGAAGCTGGCCACGCTCCTCATCTGCGTCGGCGCCGCCAACGCCCTCGCGAACCCGGCTCGGCTGCTGAAGTCGCTGCCCGCGGCCCTGTACGAGGTCGGCGTGGCCGTGGTCGTCGCGATGACCTTCGCGCCGAACATGGTCGCGGACGTGGTCCGCCTGCGTACGGCCCGCCGCCTGCGCGGCCGCCCCACGGGCGGGGTCAAGGCGATCCTCCAGATCGGCCTGCCGGTCCTGGAAGGCGCACTGGAACGCTCGGTCGCCATCGCCGCCTCCATGGACGCCCGCGGCTACGGCCGCACCGCGCAGGTCCCGGCCGCCGTGCGCCACACCACCAACGTGCTCACCCTCGGCGGGCTGCTCGGCATCTGCGCGGGCACGTACGGGCTCATGGCGGCGGAGGGCGCCGGATACGGCCTCACCCTCCTCCTCTTCTCCCTCCTCCTGGCCCTGGCCGGGCTGCGCCTCGGCGGCCGCCGGTCGATCCGAACCCGCTACCGGCCCGACCGGTGGGGCGTACGGGCCTGGCTGGTCGCCGGGTCGGGCGCGGCGGTGGCGGCGCTGCTGATCCGGGCCGCGTCCCTGGACCCGGAGGCCCTGCGCCCCGGCGTCGTCCCCCTCGTCGTCCCGACCCTCCCGCTCTGGCCGGCCGCGGCGATCCTCATCGGCCTCCTCCCGGCGCTGGTGGCCCCCCTACCCCCCTCACCGCAGAAGGAGGCACCCCGCCCGTGATCGTCTTCGAAGACGTATCGGTGACCTACGAGGGCGCGACCGCCCCCTCCCTCGCGCACGCCGATTTCACGCTCCCCGAAGGGGAGCTGACCCTCCTGGTCGGCCCCTCCGGCGTCGGCAAGTCCACCCTGCTCGGGGCGGTCTCGGGCCTGGTCCCGCACTTCACCGGCGGCACCCTCAAGGGCCGGGTCACGGTCGCCGGCCGCGACACGCGCACGCACAAGCCGCGGGAACTCGCGGACGTCGTCGGCACGGTCGGCCAGGACCCGCTGGCGCACTTCGTGACGGACGTCGTCGAGGACGAGCTCGCCTACGGCATGGAGTCCCTGGGCCTGCCGCCCTCCGTCATGCGCCGCCGCGTCGAGGAGACCCTCGACCTCCTCGGCCTGAACGACCTGCGCGACCGCCCCATCGCCACCCTGTCCGGAGGCCAGCAGCAGCGGGTGGCGATCGGTTCGGTCCTGACCCCGCACCCGCGCGTCCTGGTCCTGGACGAGCCCACCTCGGCCCTGGACCCGGCGGCGGCGGAAGAAGTCCTGGCCGTCCTGCAACGCCTGGTCCACGACCTGGGCACGACCGTCCTGATGGCGGAGCACCGCCTGGAGCGAGTGGTCCAGTACGCCGACCGCGTCCTGCTCCTCCCCTCCCCCACCGCACCCCCCGTCCTGGGCACCCCGTCGGACATCATGGCCATCTCCCCGGTCCACCCCCCGGTGGTAGCCCTGGGCCGCCTGGCAGCCTGGTCCCCCCTCCCCCTCTCCATCCGAGACGCCCGCCGCCAAGCCACCCCCCTCCGCACCCGCCTCTCCACCATCACCCCACCCCTACCGACCCCACCCCATCCCGAAACGAACACCAAGCCACAGCCGGAAACGACGCCCGGCACGGGCCCCCGTGCCGGTGCTGGGGCGCAGCCCCAGGCTGAGGCCGGGGCGGAGCCCCAGGCTGGTGCCGGGGCGCAGCCCCCGGCCGTGCCCGGAACGGGCCCCCGTGCCGGTGCTGGGGCGCAGCCTCCGGCGGGGTCCGGGGCGCAGCCCCAGGCCACGCCCGGAACGGACCCCCGTGCCGTTGCCGAGGCGCAGCCTCCGGCGGGGTCCGGGGCGCAGCCCCGCAAGGGGTCCGGGGCGCAGCCCCGGGGAACGGGCGAAGGGTGGGTAGGGGACGGCCCCCCGCAGGGCCCCCGCCCCGGCCTGCTCGCCCGGCTGCGCCGCCGCGGCCTCCGCACCCCCCAGCCGACCCCGGCCGGCCCCACCGGAGCCACCGGAGCCACCGGAGCCACCGGAGCCACCGGAGCAACGGGGGCAACGGGGTCCACCCCGGCCACGGTCAAGGCCGTCTCCCTCCGCCGCGGCCGCGCCGAAGTCCTCCGCGACATCAACCTCACCGTGTCGAGGGGCGAGACCATCGCCCTGATGGGCCGCAACGGCGCCGGAAAGTCCACCCTCCTCGCCACCCTCATCGGCACGCTGGAGCCCACCACCGGCCAGGTGACGGTCAGCGGCCGCACGCCCCACCTCACGCCGCCCCCCGAGATGGTGACCCGCGTCGGCCTCGTCCCCCAGGAGCCCCGCGACCTCCTCTACGCGGACACCGTCGCGGCCGAGTGCACCGCCGCCGACCACGACGCCGGCCAGGCGCCCGGCACGTGCCGTGCCCTCGTCGCCGCGCTCCTGCCCGACGTCCCCGACGACACCCACCCGCGCGACCTCTCCGAGGGCCAGCGCCTGGCCCTCGCCCTGGCGCTGGTCCTGACCGGCCGCCCGGCCCTGCTGCTGCTCGACGAGCCGACCCGCGGGCTGGACTACGCCGCCAAGGCCCGCCTCGTGGAGATCCTGCGCGGGCTCGCCGCCGAGGGCCACGCCATCGTCCTGGCCACCCACGACGTGGAGCTCGCGGCAGAGCTGGCCCACCGCGTGGTGATCCTGGCCGGCGGCGAGATCGTCGCGGACGGCCCGACCGCCGAGGTCGTCGTCTCCTCCCCCGCCTTCGCCCCGCAGGTGGCCAAGATCCTGGCCCCGGGCCACTGGCTCACGGTCTCCCAGGTCGAGGCGGCCCTCTCCACGCAGGCCGACTCATGAGCACCCCCACCCCGGACCCCACCCCCGCCCGCACCCCGGCCGCGAGCCGCCCCGCCGCCCCGGCCGTCCGCCCCCGTTCCCGCCCCCTCCGCATCGGCCCCCGCGCCGCCACCGCCCTGGCCCTCGTCACCCTCATCGGTCTCGCCGGCTTCGGCTGGCCGCTCCTCGCCGACCGCCAGTCCGGTTTCGCCCACGCCCAGGACGCCCCCTGGCTCTTCGCGGCCCTGCTCCCCCTCCTGGTCGGTGTGGTCGTCGCGACCATCTCCGACGACGGGGTGGACGCCAAGGCCGTCGCCATGCTCGGCGTACTGGCCGCGGTGGGGGCCGTGCTGCGCCCGCTCGGCGCCGGTACGGCCGGTCTGGAGCCCATGTTCTTCCTGATGGTGCTGAGCGGCCGGGTCCTCGGCCCGGGCTTCGGCTTCGTCCTGGGCGCGGTCACGATGTTCGCGTCGGCCCTGCTCACGGGTGGTGTCGGGCCGTGGATGCCGTTCCAGATGCTGGCCATGGGCTGGTTCTCGCTGGGCGCCGGGCTGCTGCCGGGTCCGGACCGGATCCGCGGGCGGGCCGAGCTGGCGATGCTCGCGCTGTACGGGTTCCTCGGCTCGTTCGCGTACGGCACGATCATGAACCTTCAGGGCTGGGTGATCCTGCAGGGCATGGGCCAGGGCATCTCCTTCCACCCCGGGGACCCCGTCCCGGCGAACCTCGCGCGCTTCCTCGCGTACTGCCTGGCGACCTCGCTGGGCTGGGACCTGGGCCGGGCCGCGCTCACCGTCGTACTGACCCTCACGATCGGCGCGACCCTGCTGAGGGCGTTGCGGCGGGCGACCCGGAAAGCGGCGTTCGACGCGCCTGTGGCCTTCGATCTGGGGGTCATAAATCCACCCAAACCTTCCCCTGGAAGGCGTACGAACAGCCACGGAGGGTGAGATCCGGGCCGTCCGCCGGTGACCCGCCCCACAGGACCTAGGTCACATACGACCCGGGATAGTAGTCCTTGAACGGCCCGCGCCCACCCCCGTACACGGCCCCCCACCAGCGGCGATGCCCACCCACCCCAAGAGGGGCCGTTGCACCCCGGCTGCGAGGACCACTAGTAAGAGGGGTCGTTGCCAGGCGCGCTCTACCCCCGTAGAACTGGATGAGTCGCAAGGCGGACGGAGACCCCCGGGTCTCCCGCTCCCGCCGGTGAGCCCCTCTCTTTCACGTGAGTGGCTCGTGCACGCCTGCGACTGTCCTTGCCCCCGTCGAAAGGTCCGTCCGTGTCCAACGCCGTCATCCGCCGCATCGCCGCTTCGAAGAAGACCCTCGTCGGTTCCGTCCTCGCCCTGGGTGTCGCCGGCTCCATGCTGGCCGCCGTTCCCGCGCAGGCCGCCCCGATGAGTGCCAAGGCGATCGCTCAGCAGATGATCAAGGACCCGGCGCAGTTCGCGGCGTTCAACAACATCGTTTCCCGTGAGAGCGGCTGGGACCACACCGCCACGAACTCTTCCTCGGGTGCCTACGGCCTGGTCCAGGCCCTGCCGGCCTCGAAGATGTCCTCGGCGGGCTCGGACTGGAAGACCAACCCGGCCACCCAGATCAAGTGGGGCCTGGACTACATGAACTCCCGCTACGGCAGCCCCGAGGGCGCCTGGAGCTTCTGGCAGAACCACCACTGGTACTAAACCACCAGCGGCAGCAGACGAAGCGGTATCGCAGCGGTACTCACGCAGCACCCGCTCAGTACCCACGCACCGCATGCGAAGGCCCCGGCGGCCGACCTCCCCAGGTCCGGCCACCGGGGCCTTCGCGATCCCATCCCACTGGGTCCAGAGGCGGCGCAGCAGTGCTAGAGCCGCTGGATGATGGTGCCCGTCGCCAGCGCGCCACCCGCACACATGGTGATCAGCGCGAACTCCTTGTCCCGGCGCTCCAGCTCGTGCAGCGCGGTGGTGATCAGGCGGGCTCCGGTCGCGCCGACGGGGTGGCCGAGCGCGATGCCGCCGCCGTTGACGTTGACCTTCTCCAGGTCCTGGTCGAAGACCTGGGCCCAGCTGAGGACGACGGAGGCGAAGGCCTCGTTGATCTCGACGAGGTCGATGTCCTTGAGGGACATGCCGGCCTTGCCCAGCACGGCCCGCGTCGCGTCGATCGGCCCGTCGAGGTGGAAGTGCGGGTCGGAGCCGACCAGGGTCTGGGCGACGATCCGGGCGCGCGGCCGCAGCTTGAGCGCGCGGGCCATCTTGCGCGAGGCCCACATCACGGCGGCCGCGCCGTCGGATATCTGCGAGGAGTTCCCGGCGGTGTGCACGGCGGTCGGCATGACCGGCTTGAGCCGGGCGAGCGCCTCCATGGAGGTGTCGCGCAGGCCCTCGTCCCGGTCGACCAGCCGCCACATGCCCTGCCCGGCGGCCTGCTCGGCCTCCGTGGTGGGCACCTGCACGGCGAAGGTCTCGCGCTTGAACCGCTCCTCGGCCCACGCGGCGGCGGCCCGCTGCTGGGACAGGACCCCGAGCTTGTCCACGTCCTCGCGGGTCAGGCCCCGGTGGCGGGCGATGCGCTCGGCGGCCTCGAACTGGTTGGGGAGATCGACGTTCCACTCGTCCGGGAAGGGCTTGCCGGGGCCGTGCTTGGATCCGGAACCGAGCGGTACGCGGCTCATGGCCTCGACCCCGCAGGCGATGCCGATGTCCATGACTCCGCCGGAGATCATGTTGGCGACCATGTGGTTGGCCTGCTGGGAGCTGCCGCACTGACAGTCCACGGTGGTCGCGGCGGTCTCGTACGGGAGGCCCATGGCCAGCCAGGCGTTGCGGGCCGGGTTCATCGACTGCTCGCCGGCGTGGGTGACGGTGCCGCCGACGATCTGCTCCACGCAGTCGGGCTGGATGCCGGTGCGGGCGAGGAGCTCGCGGTAGGTCTCGCCGAGAAGGTAGGCGGGGTGAAGATTGGCGAGCGCGCCCCCGCGCTTGCCGATGGGGGTGCGTACGGCTTCGACGATGACGGGTTCCGCGGCCATGAGCTCGTCCTCTCCTGCTCCTGCGTAGCGCACAGCGCGCATCGGCTAGCGCGCCTCAGCTGACGGGCGGGCCGTCCCGGCGCCCCACCCGAACTAGTACGCGTTCTAGTTCTCCCCGCAGTCTTATGACCAGAACACCCGGTACGCAAGGGTCTTGCACGCGGCTTCCACGGATTCCACACGCAACAGTTGGCGCGGGGCCCCTTGTCACTTCTAGAACTCGTTACTACCTTCAAGCCAACTTCTGATGGGCCGTCAGACTTTGGAGCCGCCCGATGACCTGCCCCGCACTGCCCGAAGGCTTCGATGCCACCGACCCGGACGTACTCCAAGACCGGGTCCCCTACCCCGAGTTCGCATCGCTGCGGCAGACCGCACCCGTGTGGTGGTGCCCGCAGCAGCGGGGCATCACCGGCTTCGACGACGAGGGGTACTGGGCCGTCACCCGGCACGCGGACGTCAAGTACATCTCCACGCACCCGGAGTTGTTCTCCTCCACGACGAACACGGCGATCATCCGCTTCAACGAGCACATCCAGCGCGAGACCATAGATGCCCAGCGATTGATCATGTTGAACATGGATCCGCCGGAACACACCCGCGTACGCCAGATCGTGCAGCGCGGCTTCACCCCGCGGGCCATCCGCGGGCTGGAGGACGCCCTGCGCGACCGGGCCCGCAAGATCGTCGCCGAGGCCCTCGAAGCCTCGGCGGACGGCAGCTTCGACTTCGTCACCCAAGTGGCGTGCGAGCTCCCGCTGCAGGCCATCGCCGAGCTGATCGGCGTACCTCAGGAGGACCGGTCCCGGATCTTCGACTGGTCGAACAAGATGATCGCGTACGACGACCCGGAGTACGCGATCACCGCCGAGGTCGGCGGCAACGCCGCGGCGGAGCTGATCGGTTACGCGATGAACCTGTCCGCCGCCCGCAAGGAATGCCCGGCCAAGGACATCGTCACGCAGCTGGTCGCCGCCGAGGGCCAGGGCAACCTGGGCTCCGACGAGTTCGGCTTCTTCGTCCTCCTGCTGGCGGTCGCGGGCAACGAGACCACCCGCAACGCCATCAGCCACGGCATGCACGCCTTCCTGACCCACCCCGAGCAGTGGGAGCTGTACAAGGCGACCCGGCCCTCGACGGCGGCCGAGGAGATCGTCCGCTGGGCCACCCCCGTGGTGTCCTTCCAGCGCACCGCGACCCAGGACACCGAACTGGGCGGGCAGAAGATCAAGGCCGGCGACCGCGTCGGCATGTTCTACTCCTCCGCCAACCACGACCCCGAGGTCTTCGAGAACCCCGACGTCTTCGACATCACCCGCGACCCGAACCCACACCTGGGCTTCGGCGGCGGCGGGCCGCACTTCTGCCTCGGCAAGTCGCTGGCCATCATGGAGATCGACCTGATGTTCAACGCCCTGGCCGACGCCCTGCCGGACCTGCGCCTCGCCGGAGAGGACCCGCGCCGGCTGCGCGCGGCCTGGCTGAACGGCATCAAGGAACTGCGGGTCAGCCACGGCTGACCCGTGATCCAGGACGGCAGGGGCCCCACCTCCCACGCACGGCCCCTGCCGTCCCTCGGTTGTTACTTGCCAGTCACCGGTCGTTACCATCCCGCCACCTTCGGGATCATTGCCTTGGCGGCGGACCGGACCCCAGACTGCCCGGATGAACCTCGATGACCCCAGCGCGAGACGGTGGCAGCGGCTGCCCACGACGTGGCAGCGGATGGTCGATCTCGGCGACGGTTCCGAGCCCATGAGCCAGGGGGTCCTGGCCCTCATCGAGGCCGCCGGCGAACAGCCGGAACTCCGCCGGCTGTACCCGTACACCAGCCACTTCACCCTCTGGTTCAGCGCCTCCGCCGGCCACCCCTTCGCCGTGACCGCCCCGGCCGTAGAACCCCTCCCCAACGGCCGCTTCCGCGTCCGAGGCCCCCGCCAAACCACCATCCTCGGCGAAACGGACACGGCCCGGGCGGCGATAGCCCTGGTCGTATCCCACCTACCGGCCGAATAGTCCGACCGGGGTCCAGCCCCCATCCGCCCTATCCAGCCCCAATCCAGACCCAGCTCCCGCCGGCCTCAATCCAGCCCCGCCACCCCAAATCCAGCTCCCGCCGGCCCAAATCCAGCCCCGCCGGCGTTTGAGGCGCGGGGGTCCGGGGGCAGCGCCCCCGGCAACGGCCCCGCACGGTCGGGGGTCCGGGGCACAGCCCCGAGGGGTCCGGGGCGCAGCCCCGGGGAACGGGCGAAGGGTGGGTAGGGGACAGCCCCGCAGGGCCCGCCGACGTCGCCCGCCCCGCACGCGCCCCCGCCCCGAGTGGCGAAAGCCACCCCACAGGCGGATTCTGACAGAACGCGGCGATCCATCGCGAAGGGGCGCCGGGGCGGGCTGCTACACCGCCCCGTCACCCCTTCGTCGACGCCGGCCAGCCGGCCAGGCGACCAACCGGCTAGGCCCGAGTCCGCTCAGCGGACCCCGCTCCGACCCGCTCCGGCCGCCGAGGCCGCGGCACGGCCACCCCGGCCGGCACGGCATCGCCCCGGGGCCCCGACAGCACGTAGACGAGCCCGAACCCGGCCCCGACGACGAGCGCGCCCCCGACCGCGTCGAGCACCCAGTGGTTGGCCGTGGCCACGATCGCGCACACCGTGATCGTCGGGTGCAGCGCACCCAGCAGCTTCTGCCAGCCCCTCGGCGCGATCATGACGATCACGATCCCGCACCACAGCGACCAGCCGAAGTGCAGCGAGGGCATCGCCGCGTACTGATTCGAGATCGCGGTCATGGCCCCGTAGCTCGGGTTCGCCAGGTCCTGCACCCCGTGCACGGTGTCGACGTAGCCCATGCCGGGCATGAGCCGCGGCGGCGCCAGCGGATACAGCCAGAACCCTATGAGCGCCAGCACCGTCGCCAGGCCCAGCGAGGCCCGCGCCCAGCGGTAGTCCTTGGGCCGGCGCCAGTACAGGACGGCCAGTATCGCCAGCGGGACCACGAAGTGGAAGGAGGTGTAGTAGAAGTTGAAGAACGCCTCCAGCCAGGGCGTGTTCACCACCGCGTGGTTCACGGCGTGCTCGATGTCGATGCCGAGCGCCTTCTCGATCCCGTGAATCTGGCTCCCGTTGCCCTCCGCCAGACTCCGGCTGGTGGGGGCGGCGGCCCGGATGTGCGAGTAGAGCGAGTACCCGACCCGTATCAGGAGCAGTTCCAGCAGCAGGTTCGGACGCGACAGCACCCGCCGCCAGAACGGCAGCAGCGGCACCCGCGACCACCGCGCGGGCGCGGGCCGCCCGTAGGCGGTGGGGACCGGCTCGCGCCAGTACGGGGAGGAGCGCGGCAGGAACGGCACCGCGCAGGCCGCCGCGAGGGCCGCGAGCAGCAGCACGTTGTCCCGTACGGGGGCCAGCGCGACCAGGTTGGGCAGCAGGACGTCGCTGGGCAGGGTCATGGCGAGGACCACGGCCACCGGCCACACGGGCCGGTCGGCGGCCCGCTTGCCGACCTTGCCGGCGACCGCGAGCAGCACCCACAGCATCTGGTGGCGCCACCCGGTCGGGGACACGGCGACGGCCACGCAGCCGGTGATCGCGACGGCGAGCAGCAGCTGGCCGTCACGGGCGTAGCGGGCTGCGCGGCGCAGGCCGATCCACACGATCGGAGCCGCGAGGGCGGCGTAGAGCAGGATCTCGCCGGGGCCGGAGAGGCCCAGGCGCAGCAGGGCGCCGTGCACGGACTGGTTGGCGATGCTGCCGGGTGCGCCGCCGAGGCCGGTGCCGGCCAGGTGCTGGACCCAGTACGTCCACGAGTCGCCGGGCAGCGCCGCCCAGGACAGCGCGGTGGCGCCGGCGAAGGTCACGGCGGCGGAGCGCGCGGTGACCCGGCGCCCGGACAGCCAGAGCAGTGGCGCGAAGAGCAGCAGCGCGGGCTGCAGGGCTGCGGCCAGGCCGATCAGGAAGCCGGAGGGGCGCTCGCTCGGGACCCGGAACACGGCGAGGAGCACCAACAGCACCGGCAGCACGGCGGTCTGCCCGGGCAGGGCGGCTTCGCGGACGGGCAGCGAGACCATCATCAGCGCGACCAGCACGGGCGCGGCGAGCAGCGCGGTGCGCCGCGGCACGGGGTCGGGCAGGGCGCGCGCGGCGACCAGCCCGACGGCGGCGACGAGCAGCAGCGTCACGCAGGTCCAGGCCACCTCCAGGGAGGGCGCGGCGAGCCCCAGGAGCGGTTTGAGGACCAGCCCCGCGAAGGGCGTCCCCGTGAACTGGCCGCTCCCATAGAGCGAGCCGGGCAGGCCGCCCGGGAGGTGGAAGCCGCTGAGCCACTCGCCCGGTGGCACGCGCAGCACTACCGCGGCCTGCCTGACGGCGAGCAGCAGGGCCAGTGCCCACAGCATGAGGCGCGCCGCCCCGAGCCTGCCGCCGCCGCTACCGCCTATGACCCCGGCATGTCCGTTCGCACCACTGTGCTCCGCCGCGTTAGCCACGCCTCGCCGGCCTCCCGCCCTGTTGACCGCAACCCTGACTTCGCCTGGCTGCCGCGTTTCGTACCGCGTTTCATACCGCGTGCTTCATTTACCCGGACGACGATATCCCCCGCGCGATACCTAGGATGGCGGGCATGAGCATCGTGAAGATCAACGCCCTCACCGTCCCGGACGAACAGCGGGAGGTTCTGGAGCAGCGGTTCGCCTCCCGTGCGGGCTCCGTGGAGAGCTCGGACGGCTTCGAATGGTTCGAGCTGCTGCGCCCCGTCGAGGGCACGGACCAGTATCTCGTGTACACGCGGTGGCGTTCCGAGGCGGACTTCCAGGCGTGGATGGACGGGCCCATGAAGGCGGCCCACCAGGGCGGCGGCGCGGGGCGCCCGGGTGGCGCTCCGGCGGGCGGCGAGGGCTCCGAGGGCGGTGCGGAGCGGCCGAAGCCCGCTGCCACGGGCTCGACGGTGTGGTCGTTCGAGGTCGTGCAGCAGGCGGCGCCGAAGCAGGGCTGAGCGTTGGAAGGGCCCGGAGCCGCGGCTCCGGGCCCTTCTCGGTTTCCTGGGGGCTCAGGCCCAGAAGGCGTCGGTCTCCTCGATGTCCTCGGTGCAGACGTCGAGGTCGCTGATCTTTCCGGCGACGATCGTGAAGAAGATCCCCTCGTGGATCTCGATCCCGCGGTCACCGCGGTCGGCGCGCGTTGTGTGGAAACTCATGACGTGGCCGCGGCCGTCGGCGAGCACTTTGTCCAGATGTACGTTGAATGTGCCGTTCGTCTCCTCGCCGAGTCGGCGGTAGAGGTCGAAGACGGCTTCCCGGCCCTTGTGGTGCCCTGAGAGGGGGCCGCTCCCGGGCATGTGCTGGATGACGTCGGCCGTCATCATCGTGCTCAGCTTCTCCATGTCGCCCCGGCCGAACGCCTCGTAGCCGCGGCGGATCAGGGCACAGTCAGGATGCTCCGACATGACGGTCACGCCCTTCGTGGGAACGGTTTGCCCTTTTTCCTATCATCGGCCCGGCCCTGTGGATATTCCAGCGCGGGCGGCGGTGGGCGGCTCCACAATGACGTCATGACCAGCAGAGAGACCCCCACCACGACTACGACTGCAACTACGACTACGCCTACGCCTACGGCTACGACTACGGCTACGACCGGGACTGCGACCGGGGCCGGTACCGGGAGCACGGCCGGGGCCACCCCTCCGTCCCAGTCCCCGCCCCCGTCCCACGCCCCGGCCGGGACCTGGCAGGTTGCCGCCGAGCCGTTCACCACTCCGGACGCCACGCTGCTGCGCCGCGCCTACTACGCGGAGGTGGCCGGGCGGTACTGGCGGCGGTCCGTCACCGAGGCCGAGATCGACCAGGGCCTCCTGGACTTCCCGGACGACGAGCTCACGGCGCCGACGGGCCGGTTCGTGGTCGGCAGACTCGACGGCCTGCCCCTCGCCTGCGGAGGGATACGTCTCCTGGACCCCGTCACCGCCGAGCTCACCCGGGTGTACGTGGACCCGCGCGCCCGCGGCACGGGCGGCGGGGCGGCCCTGCTCCGGGTCCTGGAGGACGCCGGCCGCGCGCTGGGCGCCGAGCGGGTCCGGCTGGACACCCGGTCCGACCTGGTGGAGGCCCGCGCGTTGTACGCGCGCCAGGGGTACGCGGAGATACCCGCGTACAGCTCCGGTCCCTACGCCGAGCACTGGTTCGAGAAGCGCCTGGTCTGACCGGCACCCCGCGGGGTGGTTCACCTGGCGGAGTGGTCCCGGCGGGGCAGGGTCTCGTAGGGCTCCTCGTCGACGGAACCGCAGAGCTCCGAGTTGATCTCCGCCACCAGCTCGGACAGGTCGGTCGGGCGGTCCGCGGTCCACCAGTCGCCGAGCAGCTCGGCGAGCGACTCCTCCCGCGCGGCCGACAGCTTCAGCGCGCTCTCCCGCCCCTTCGCCGTCAGAACCAGCGGCAGCCCGTCGCGGACGGCCAGCCCCCGTTCCTCGATCTGACGGCCCGCGTCCGTGATGGCCCGCAGCGGCACCATGGTCTTCTCCGCCAGCACGGCCGGATCGACGGTTCCGTACTTGTTGATCCGCAGCAGCATCCAGCTGGCGGCGGGCAGCAGGTCGTAGCCGGCCTTCGCGGTGATCTTCTCGTAGACGTGCTTGCGGCCCTGGAGGGTCCCGAGCACCGTCAGAGCGCGGGCGACCTCATCGCGGGAGGAGCGCTGGACGGGGTTGGAAGCGAGGGTCTCGGTGACATCGGGCGCCGTCACCGAACCGCGCAGCTTGTCCTCCTTGAGGAACCAGGCCACGACGAAGGCCACGAGCACCACGGGCGCCGCGTAGAGGAAGACGTCGGTGATGGAGGTGGAGTAGGCGTCAAGCACGCGCGGTCGCAGCACGGCGGGGAGGGCGCCGATGGCACGCGGGTCGGCCTCCAGCTTGCCCGCGTCCAGCCCTGGCGGCAGCGGGACCCCCTTGAGCGCACCGGCCAGCTTGTCGTCGAGCCGGTTGGTGAAGATCGTGCCGAAGATGGCGACGCCGAAGGAGGCGCCGATGGAGCGGAAGAAGGTGGCACCCGAGGTGGCGACACCGAGGTCGGCGTAGCTGACCGAGTTCTGCACCACGAGGACGAGCACCTGCATGACCAGGCCGAGGCCGGCGCCGAAGACGAAGAAGTAGACGCTCATCTCCCAGGTGGAGCTGGTGCGCTCCAGCTGGTGCAGGAGCAGCAGCCCGACCGCGGTCAGTGCGGTGCCCGCGATCGGGAAGACCTTCCAGCGCCCGGTGCGGCTGACGATCTGGCCGGACACGGTGGAGGTGATCAGCAGTCCGAGCACCATCGGCAGCATGTGGACGCCCGACATGGTCGGGGAGACGCCCTGGACCACCTGGAGGAAGGTCGGCAGGTAGACCATCGCGCCGAACATCGCGAAGCCGACGATGAAGCTGATCAGCGAGCAGAGCGTGAAGGTCCGGATCCGGAACAGCTTGAGCGGGAGCACCGGCTCCACGGCCCGCCGCTCGACGATGACGAAGGCGACCAGCAGGACCAGGCCGAGTACCGCGAGCCCGATGATCTGCGGGGAGCTCCAGCCCCAGGTGCCCCCGAGCGAGGCCACGAGCACCAGGCAGGTCGCGACGGAGGCGATGAGGAAGGTGCCGAGGTAGTCGATGGTGTGCTTCTCGGTGCGCACCGGGATCTTCAGGCTCGTGGCGATGACGATGAGGGCGACGAGACCGATGGGGAGGTTGATGTAGAAGACCCAGCGCCACGACAGGTGGTCCACGAACAGTCCGCCCAGCAGCGGACCCAGCACGCTGGTGGCTCCGAAGACGGCGCCGAAGAGCCCCTGATACTTGCCGCGTTCGCGCGGCGGGACGATGTCTCCGACGATCGCCATCGACAGCACCATCAGCCCGCCGCCGCCCAGTCCCTGCAGCGCGCGGAAGCCGATGAGCTGCGGCATGTTCTGCGCCAGGCCGCACAGGGCGGACCCGATCAGGAAGATCACGATGGCGGACTGGAAGAGCTTCTTGCGCCCGTACTGGTCCCCGAGCTTGCCCCACAGCGGCGTGGCGGCCGTCGAGGCGAGCATGTAGGCCGTGACCACCCACGACAGGTGCGACATCCCGCCGAGATCGCTGACGATCGTCGGCAGGGCCGTCGACACGATCGTCTGGTCGAGCGAAGAGATGAGCAGCCCCAGCAGCAGCGCACCGATGGAAACGAGCACTTCCCTCGATGCGTGTTCGGCGCTGGGGCCGGATGTCCGCTTCCGCGGGTCGGGCTCCGTGGTCACGTCCTGCACCATCGGCTCCTCCTCAGGCCTGATCGACTCCTCCATCCTGATCGGTGTGTCCGGTTATGGCCTGTCGGGCGGGTTGGGCGGGTTACCGGGGGTCTGCATAATCGCAGGCAGCAGCCAGGGGAGGGATTCGAGTGAGCACTGAGCAATGTCCGGAATGCAGCAGAACGGGAGGGGCCTGCGACTGCGCACCAGGGTTCCAGCCCCTGCGCGTCCGCCCCTACGTATCCCTCCCGAACGCCACCCCACCCCCACCCGCCCCCACCCCGCCGCACCCCACGGCACACCCCGGCCAGGCGGACACGACGGCACACCCCGGCCAGGCGGACACCACGCCACACCCCGGCCCGGCGGGCACGACACCCCCGCCCGCGGCCTGGTCGGACAGCACTCCGCCGCACACCGACCCGGCGGGCACCACGCCACGCCCCGGCCAGGCGGGCACGGCACCCCCGCCCGCGGCCTGGTCGGACAGCACTCCGCCGCACACCGACCCGGCGGGCACCACGCCCCGCGGCGCACCCGGCACTCCCCCGCCTGCCCCCGACCGGGCTGGCCTCACGGCACACCCAGGCCAGATACCCGGCCTGCCGCGATACCCCGGCCCGGCGAACACCGGCGCGACCCCTCGCCCCGCGGACACGGCTACCCCCCACACCGACCCGGCGGGCACCACCACGCGACCCGACTCCCCGGATCCCGCGGCGCACCCGAGCCGGACACCCGGCTTGCCGTCATACCCCGGCCCGGCGTACACCCTGGTGCCCGACCGGGCGGGGGCCACCTCCCCGTACCCCGGCCCGGAGAGCACCGGCGCGACCCCTCGCCCCGCGGACACGGCTACGCCCCACGCCCACCCGGCGGGCACCACCACGCGCCCTGACGCCCCGATTCCCGCGGCCAACCCGGGCCAAGCAGCGGGCCTGCCGCCACACCCCGGCCCGGCGGGCACCCCGTCGCCGTACGCCGGGTCCGCCGACACCCCCGCACAGCCCACCAGCCCCACCCGCACCACGCCGCTGCCGCCCGAGGCTGAGACTCCCGCGTACGGGACACCCGTAGCCTCCCTGCCCGATGAAACGATGCAGCTGCGCGCGATCCCGGCGTACGAGCCGTACGCGACGCCCGGGCCCGGGGCACACACCTCGCACGGGTCGCAGGGGACCCCCACGTGGGAGCAGGCCGGCCCGGCTCACGGGTACGGGGCACACGGGATGGCCGGAGCGGACGGCCCGCACGACTCCGGACCCCCGCGGCGCCGCATACGCGCGCTCCCCATCACCGCTGCCGCCGCCGCGGTGATCGGCGTGGCCGTCCTCGTCCTGAGGGCCTTCTCGGGCTCCGGCGCACCGGAGACCACCTTCCTCGACGCGAAGCCGTCCTCCCCCTTGATCAGCCTCACCCAGGTCGCCCCGTCGCAGCCCGCCAAGAGCACCGGCCCGCCCCCGTCGACCACCCCCAGCCCCTCCCGGTCGGCGTCCCCGTCCGCGTCCGCGTCCGCCTCGCCGTCTCGCACCCCGAGCCGTTCGACGACCCCTTCGGCCGCCCCATCCCCGACCCCGTCCCCCACCCCGAGCCGCTCCTCCGCGCCGACCTCCCGGCCCCCTTCGGCGCCGACCCTCCGGTACGGGGACTCGGGCCCCGAGGTGGAGAAGCTCCAGCGCCTGCTGGCAGCGCAGGGCATCTACCGCGGCAAGTACGACGGCAAGTACGGCGTGCGTACGGAATCCGCGGTCTCTACGTTCCAGGCTTACAACGACATCGACGAGGACCCTTGGGGCGTCTACGGTCCGGCGACCCGCCGCGCCTTGGAGGGATAGAACACACCGGATCAGGTAGCAAGCACCCCTCCCTCTTTTGTATTGTTCAGGAACAAAGTGGTTCCGTCCTCACTCCCTGACCGGTGGACGGAACCACTTGTTCTCTTTCCCGTCCCGTCTGGAGCCCCTCCCATGCCGGCCAGCGCCACCGCCACCACCGCCGTCCTGACCGCCAAGGCCCTGCTCCTGGACATGGACGGCACCATCGTCAACTCGGACGCGGTGGTCGAGCGCTGCTGGTACGACTGGGCCGTCACCCACGGACTGGATCCCCAGGAAACCCTCAAGGTGGTCCACGGCCGCCAGGGCTACGCCACGATGGCGATCCTCCTCCCGGACCGCCCCATGGAGGAGAACCTCGCCGAGAACGCGGTGATGCTCGCCCGCGAGACCGCCGACACCGAGGGCGTGGTCCCGATCGGTGGCGCTCCCGCCTTCATGGCCGCCCTCAGTACCCTGCCGCACGCCCTGGTCACCTCCGCCGACGCGGCCCTGGCCACGGCCCGGATGACGGCCGCCGACCTGCCGATGCCCGAGGTCCGGATCACCGCCGAATCCGTGCAGGCCAGCAAGCCGGACCCGGAGGGCTTCCTGATGGGCGCCGCCGCCCTCGGCGTGGACCCGGCCGACTGCATCGTCTTCGAGGACTCGGCCGCCGGCATCGCCGCGGGCCGTGCCGCGGGCATGCGGGTCATCGGCGTCGGCCCCCGCGCCGCCGCCCACGGCCCCACCGCCCGCGTCCTCGACCTGACCGCCGTCGCCCTTGCCACCTCCCCCGACGGCTCCATCACCCTCACCCTCCAGACGATCTAACCCAGCCGACGCGCCCGGTCGACCAGACCCGGCCACCCCCGCTCGGCCCCCGGGGAGTCGCTTACCGACGCCCTGCTGGTGCCCCGGACGGAATGCTGCTGGACGTGGGCCAGGAGCCGACCCCAGGGGCAGGCACCCTCACCCCGGACATTCGGGCCCGGACAGTCAGGCCCAACCGGCGCGACTCACCCCGCCAGGCCCAGGCCCTCCGCAACCCGACAGCAGGGCGCCCGCCGCCCCAAGCGCCCCGCCTTGAGCGGGCCTCACCCAGTCGAGTGGCCGGGCCCACCCACCCGGCCAGACCCCACGGACAAGCCCCCACCGGCCAAGTCCGACCTGCCCGGCGGGTCCACCCCACCGGCCACGCCTCACCGGCCAAACCGCCCCGCGCCCCCGCGCCCCGCTCCACCCCCGCCGGCTCAAGCGACGCAGAACTCGTTCCCCTCAGGGTCCTGCAGCACCACCCCGTAGTGCGTCTCCAGCTCGTCCAGCACGCGCAGCACAGTCGCCCCCGCCCCCGTGAGCCGCTCCACCGTTTCGTCGACCCGCCGCGTCCGCAGCTCCATCGGAACCCCGCGCCCCCCACTGACCTTCAGATCCAGGTGCACCCGGTTCTTCCCGGCCTTGGCCTCCGGAACCTGCTGGAACCACACCCGGGGCCCCCGCCCGGTCGGATCCACGATCGACTCCGCCAAATCCCCCACCCCTTCGGGCAGCTCCTCCGCGGGCACCCCCATGCCCTCCCAGTACGCGCGCCACGTCGCATGCCCGTCCGGCGCCGGCTCCGGCACGTAACCCAGCGCTTCGGTCCAGAACGTCACCATCACCCGGGGATCGGCGCAGTCGATGGTCAGTTGCAGCGTGGTCTCCATGGCCTCAGCCTCGCAGGCAGGTCTGACAATGGAAGGTACGGTCGGCCTGGGCGCACCGGATCACCGGAACGCACGGGCCGAGAGCGGACCGCGGGGGAAATGTCATGACCGAACTGATTGTCCTCTTCGCCTTGATGGGGATCGTGGGAATCTACGCCGTCGTCAAGGTGATGCGCCGGGAAGGGCGCCGCCGCTCGGCGACGACGGAGGGACTCCTGATCGAGCTGGAGCGCACGGAGCAGCTGCGCAAGGACCGGACCACCTACAGCTCCGGTTCAGTCCGCAACACTCACTTCACCACCGGACTCTGATCCCAGATCACGGCGCCGCCCCCGAAACGACCGGGCGCGGCGCCGTTGCCATGTCCACTGCCGCTACGGCCACCACGCCCGGCCCCGCCGCCGAGGCGGACACGAAATCCGGACCGGGACCGGGACCGGGGCCGTCACCAGGACCGGGACTCGAACCGTGCCCCGAACGAGAGCCAGGCCCGGAGCTGGAACCCGGACCGGAACCAGGGCCGGGACATTAGTGCCACTCCCACCCGCCCCATCCCAAATCCCAACTCCCCCCGCCCCAAGGCTCGTCATCAACCTCGCCATGACATGCTCATGCCTTCAGACTGTCACCTCGCGCCCATCACCTCGAAACCCGGCGCGGCCAGCATGACCACGCCCCACAGCACAGCCACTCACCCGGCCACCCCCACCCAGGAGCCCCTCATGTCCTCCAGGCACCCCTCCACGCCCTCCGTCTACGCGCGTCGACTCGGCACGCTCGCGTCCATACTCGCGGTGGCCTCCCTGACCACCCTCCTCACCGCCCCCACCGCCGCCGCCTCCCCTCCCACCCCCATCAGCGCCGCGGCCGCCCGCTCCTACCTCGCGACGGTCACCCCGAAGACCGAGGGCTCCACCAGCGGTTACAGCCGCGACCTCTTCCCCCACTGGAGCACCGTCTCCGGCACCTGCAACACCCGAGAGACCGTCCTCAAGCGCGACGGTTCGGGCGTGGTCCAGGACTCCGCCTGCGCGGCCGTCAGCGGCAGTTGGTACTCCGAGTACGACGGCGCCACCTGGACGGCCGCCTCCGACGTCGACATCGACCACATGGTCCCCCTCGCCGAGGCCTGGCGCTCCGGCGCCAACTCCTGGACCACGGCCAAGCGCCAGCAGTTCGCCAACGACCTCACCCGCCCCCAGCTCATCGCCGTCACCGACAACGTGAACCAGGCGAAGGGCGACCTCGACCCCGGCAAGTGGCTGCCGCCGCGCACCGCCTACCGCTGCACCTACGCGCGCATGTGGGTCGGGGTCAAGCAGTACTGGGCCCTGAGCATGGACTCGACGGAGAAGACGGCCCTGGTCAACATCCTCAACGCCTGCTGACACCCCCACCCCACCCCACCCTTGGCCAAGGATCTTTCCCCCGCCAGGGGGAGGTGGACCGCCCCCTCCCCGTCGTACCGTGATCGAACGGCAAGGCCGGAAGAAGGAGGGGGAGTTGCATGGGGGCATTGCGCCTGGGACCGCTGCTGCGCCACGTCGACTGGGACGCGGGCGACTCCGCCACGCTATGGATCGAGGCGGACCGCCCGTGCACCGCCGAGGTGCGCTGCGCCGACGGCTCCGGCGGCAGCGTCCACACCTTCCAGATAGCCGGCCACCACTACGCCCTGATCACCGTCACCGGCCTCACCCCTGACTCCACCACGGGTTACGAGGTCCTCCTCGACGGTCTCCGGGTCTGGCCGCTGCCGGACAGCCCGTTCCCCGCGAGCACCATCACCACCCCGCCCGCGCGGCGACCGGGCTCCTCGACCGCTCCCGACCTCCGCCTGACCTTCGGTTCCTGCCGCCAGGCCGCCCCGCCGGCCGACCGGCGCGGACCGCACGGCCCCGACGCGCTGGACACCCTCGCCGCCGACCTGGCCGCCGACCCGGAGGCGGTGCGGCCCGACGTGCTGCTCCTCCTCGGCGACCAGGTGTACGCGGACCAGCTCTCCCGCTCCACCCGCCAGTGGCTGGCGGCCCGGCGGGACCTCCGCGAGGCCCCCGGAGCCCAGGTCGCGGACTTCGAGGAGTACACCCGGCTCTACTACGAGTCCTGGCTCGACCCGGAGATCCGCTGGCTCCTGTCCACCGTCCCGAGCCTGCACATGTTCGACGACCACGACGTCATAGACGACTGGAACACCAGCGCCGCGTGGCAGGCGGAGATGCGCGCCACCCCGTGGTGGCAGGAGCGGGTGGTCAGCGGCCTGATGTCGTACTGGGTGTACCAGCACCTCGGCAACCTCTCCCCCGCCGAGCTGGCGGCCGACCCCGTGTTCGAGGCTGTCCGGGCGACCCCCGACGGCACCGACGTCCTACGGGCCTTCGCCACCTCGGCGGACGCCGACCCGGCCACGGTGCGCTGGAGCTACCGCCGCGACTTCGGCCGGTCCCGGCTGCTGATGGTGGACACCCGAGCGGCCCGGGTGCTCGCCGAGGACGGGCGGGCCATGCTCGATCCGGCGGAGCGGCAGTGGCTCCGCGAGAACGCACTGGCCGGACACGGGGGTTACGACCACCTCCTCATCGGCTCGTCACTGCCCTGGCTGATGCCACCCCTCGTGCACGACGCGGAGGTGTGGAATGCCGCGCTGTGCCGCGGGGAGCGGGGCCCGCGGTGGGCCCGGATCGGGGAGAACCTGCGCCGGCGGAGCGACCTTGAGCACTGGGCGGCGTTCCCGGCCTCGTTCGCGATGCTCAGCGACCTGATCGAGGAGGTGGGCACGGGCCCGCGGGCGCCGGCGACGGTGTGCGTGCTCTCGGGGGACGTGCACCACGCGTATGTGGCCGAACCCCGAATACCGAGCACGGCGCAGGTGTTCCAGCTCACCTGTTCCCCGGTCCACAACTCCATCCCCGCAGCCGTGAAATGGGGCTTCCGGCTGGGCTGGTCACGGCTGGGCCGGTGGCTGGGCCGGGGCTTCTCCCGGCACGGCCGGACGGGCCGGCCGCCGCTGAGCTGGCGGCGTACGGGCGGCCCGTGGTTCGGCAACCAGCTCATGACGCTCGCGCTGTCGGGGCGCTCCGCGCGGCTGCGCCTGGACCAGGCGCGCAAGGGCCCCCGCCTGGTGACGGTCTTGGAACGCGACCTCACGCCTCCCCGCTGACGCGCGGCGGAGCGGGGCGCCGGGGCGACCCGTCACGCCGGAGCACGGCCCCGGGCGTCCGGTCCGTGGACACCCGGCGTACGCTGTTCCGCTGTCAGCCGCCCCTGCCGCTCCCCGCGACGTCGCGGCGCCTCACGCCGAGGCACGTCAACCGGACTGGGGAGTCCCGTTTTGCTTGAGACTCTGGGCTCGCTGACTTCGAGCCCATGGATCTACGCCCTCGTGGCGCTGTCCATCCTGCTCGACGTGTTCCTGCCGGTGCTGCCGAGCGGGGTGCTGGTGATCACTGCTGCGGCTGCCGCCGCGGCGGCGGCCGGGGCCGCGGGACCCGTACCCGTGCAGTCCCAGGTGCCGGACATCCTGGCGCTGCTGGTGACGGCCGTCACCGCCTCGGTACTGGGCGACATGGCCGCGTACCGGCTGGCCCGGCGGGGCGGGGCCCGGCTCGACCGGGCCATCGCCCGCTCCCGCCGGCTCACCCGGGCCCACGAGCGACTCGGCACCGCCCTCGCGCGCGGCGGCGGCGCCCTGGTGGTGATCGCCCGCTTCGCCCCGGCCGGCCGCTCGGTGGTCTCCCTCGGCGCGGGCAAAACCCAACGCAAGATCAGGGAGTTCCTGCCCTGGTCGGTCCTGGCCGCCATCGCCTGGGCCGGCTACAGCATCGCCCTCGGCTACTTCGGCACCCAGTGGCTGGGCACCACCTGGCTCGGCACCGCGGTCTCCCTGATCGCCCTCTTCGCCGCGGGCGCCCTGGCAGCCTTCCTGGTCCGCCGCCCCACCACCGCCGCAGCCACCTAACCCCCCACGCCCGACAGCCCTCCCCCGACCAACCCCGCACTGCATGCCCTCGGCCGCACAACCCCGAGCCCACCCACACTCACCCCCGCCACTCCAGCAGCCCTTCCCCGACCAACCCCGCGCGGGATCCCCTCGGCCGCACAACCCCGAGCACGCCCACACTCACCCCGGCCGCTCCGGCCGCCCTCCCCCGACCAACCCCACGCGAAATCCCCTCGGCCGCACAGCCCCGAGCCCGCCCACACTCACCCCCGCCACTCCAGCAGCCCTTCCCCGACCACCCCCGCGCGGGATCCCCTCGGCCGCACAACCCCGAGCCCGCCCTCGCTGGCCCCACCGCCCCGGGCTCACTCCCTCGACAAGCCGCCGCGGGCTCTTGGCGCACGGCCCCGGCCACGCTTCCGACGCCCCTCCCCGGGCGGAACGGCGGCTCAGCCGCCCTCACCCGGCATCGATCGCCGCAGCCCCGCACACCTAAGAGGCCACACACCCGGCCCCACCGGCCCACACCCTGACCACCACCACCGACACCAGCACCAGCACCAGCACCCACCTGTGCCCCACTCCGATCCCCCGGCTCCGGCTCCAGTCCCGGACAGGCCACCGTCGGCGCCCGCCCCCGCCGCGCCCCCGCCGCCCAGTCCGCCCGCCTCCCCCGAGCGGAGCAGTGGCTCACCCGTTCACCCGGCAGCGATCGCCGCGGCCGCGCCGGGCTCCTAGCGTCCAGAGAACGGTGCGTACTCGAATCCGCGCCGCGCCGTTCCCGGAGCCCGAGGAGTCCTCTCCATGCCCGCCACCCCCCACAGCCCCCGCCGGTACCGCCCCCTCCCCCGCCTGCTGGCCGTCGCCGCCGCGACCGTCGCCTTCGCCGCGGCCGCGCCACCGACCCTCGCCCAGGCGCAGCCCTCCGGCAGCGTCTCCCCCACCAACGTCGCCCCTGGGGGCCGGGTCAGTCTCAACGTCACCGGCTGCGGCACGCGCACCGGCAAGGCCACCTCCCGCGCCTTCGGCGACGTCTGGCTGACCCCCGGCAACGCCGAGGCCACCAACCTCTTCGGCGCGGCCACCACCTCCCGGAACATCAGCGCCGGCTCACATCCCGTCACCTTCGAGTGCGGCGGCCCCGGCGGCGAGCGCGTCACCGTGGCGCTGAACATCACCCCGGGCGCCGCCCGCGGCGGACTCGGCGGCAGCGTCGGCTCCATGAGCCCGGGCCAGATCGCCGTCGGCGGCGCCCTGGTAGCCGGCGCCCTGGGCGCGGGCGCCTGGATCCTGCGCCGCCGCACGGGCCACGCCTCCTGACCCGACCCACCGCCCCACCCACCCCGAACCCGTGCTCCCCTCCCCCACTCCCTCTCCCTCCCCTCCCCTCAACGGGAGTGGCCGAGGGTCCCGCCCGTTCGGGACCTTCCCCACTCCCGTCCGGAGCCCCCTCCCGCAAGGCTGAGTCCACGCACCGCTGCCTCCCGAGGAGCCCGCCATGGACCAGAGCCCGCGCCCGGTGATCGCCGCCGTCGACGGTTCCGCGAACGGCACCGGGCCCTGGAATGGGCCATCTCCCAGGCCCTGATGACGGGATCCCCGCTGCGCATCGCGCACGCCCGCCTCTCCATAAACAGCATCGGCGCAGCCCTGTCCGAAGCCTTCGCCGAGCCCGGCCTCGACGACGACCCCGTACTGATCCGGGTCCGAGAGGCCCTCGACGGCCATGCCGGACTTCCCCCGACCGGGTACTGCCGGCCCCGAGCGAGGGCGCCCAGCTGATGGCCCTCGGCTCGCGCGACCGCGGCGGCTTCGCCAGCCTCCTCCTCGGCTCGAACGGCATGGCCTGCGCCGGCCAGGCCGCCTGCCCCGTGGTGGTCGTCCCGCGCGCCGAGCCGCCGGTGCACGACCCGAACGGGCAGGTCGTACTCGACCTCAACAGCGCGGCCCCCGACCCGAGCACCACCGACTTCGCCTTCCGCGGCGGCCCGGCGCGGGGCCCGGCTCCAGGTCGTCGTCGCGCACCTGCGCCCGTACGCCGAACGGTTCCCGGAGGTGGAGATCGAGCAGTTGTCGGCGCCCGGCGACGCGGCCGGCCACCTGGTCGCCGCCTCCCGGGCCGCCGACCTCATCGTCATCGGCCGCCACCGCAAGCGCCCGCTCTCCCGGCGCCTGGGCTCCGTCACCAACGCGGTACTGCTCCACACCGGCTGCCCCGTGGCGGTGGTCCCCCGGAGGAGGCCGCCGTCCCGGCAGCAGCCTGACCCTCACCCGGCCACGGCCGCCCCCGCCCCCCTCACGTGAATCCCGTCCAGCAGCTCCCTCGTAGCCTCCGCGACCGCATCAACAGCGGCGTCGAAGACCTCCTGGTTGTGCGCGGCCGGCGCCCTGAAACCGGACACCTTCCGCACGTACTGCAAGGCGGCGGCCCGGATCTCCTCCTCGGTCGCCTTCTCCGGAATCGCGGGCGGACGCAACGTCTTAATCGATCGGCACATACCCCCACTATCCCGCCCACCAACCACCCCGTCACGGCCGTGAACGGCGCGAGCAGCCCATGGGTGCTCAGCCGATGGCCACCGCCGACCAATCACAACAACCACGCCATCCCCGGATCAGACCACGCCTACCCTCGGCACGATGGATGCCACCTGGACGGCCGTGATCGCTGCCGGCTCGGCCGTCGTGGCCAGCGCAACCACCGGCTGGTTCACCACGGTCGCCGCCAGAACGCAAGCCCGCTTGAACCGTGAGATGCAGGCCGCCCAGCTGCGGCATGCGCAGGTCGAGCACAGGTACCAGCAGCGCCGCCAGTCGTACGCCGAATTCGCGAAGGCCGCTGCAGTACTGCACAGCAGGGTCGGCGACATGGTCTCGGTCGCCGGCGACACGGATGCGTTCACTCAGCTACTGGATGAGGCAAGGGCAGACCGTGCAGTGCTCTTGAGCACGATGCACGTGGCCTTCCTGGAAGGCCCCCCAGCAGTCGGCGCCGCCGTACGGGAGCTCTACGAGGCAGTGAACGCGTTCTGGAGCGCGACCCGCCGACTGAACGACACCACGCACTCCGGCTATCCTGCCCAGAGCGCAGACCATCGAGCACGGACGAACCAGCGCCGAATAGAGGCCCGGGCCAGCCGCGACGCCTTCGTAGAGGCAGCCCGTGGGTTCAAATCCCACACCCACCGCAGGTGAACGGCCCCTGACCAGGTAAATCGGTCAGGGGCTGTCGTGCTGTGCGCTGTCCGTGCATGACCGTCGTTCCCCGGTATTCCCCGCTCGATCGGGCACGCCGGGGGCACGGTCAGTCTTCGACGGGACTGGGTGCCGTGAGGTCGACCCATATCCACGGCTTGTGATCCCAGACGCGGACCTTGCCTATGACTAGGTCGACAGTCGCCCCCACGGGCGGCAGCTCCAGCACGAGCCGCTTCACTCCCGGCTCGCTGCTGCGGCGAATCGTATCCATCGAGGCGCCCACCGGTTCGTATTCGTTGAGCTCTGCCGTGAGGCCGTAAGGCTGGTGACTGGTAATCGTTGCTTGGACGGTCTCGCCTTGTCGAAGCTCGCTGAGAGGGCGCCTCGGTGCATCTGCCATGGCGGCATCCTCCCCCTCAACCCACCACTCTGCCCAGCTCCCATCCCGTCTGCCGTCGACCCACACACCGTGGAGCAGGCGCGGGTCCTGGCGTCCAGGTGGAGCGCGCCACTGTACGAACGACCTGGACGCCAGGACCCGTGTCTGCTCGGCTCTGCCTGGGTCGATGGCAGATGGGATGGGAGCCCCCCACGCTCGCCACGATCCACCGGCACCCGCGCACGGCGCCCCCGCCGGAGGCATCAGTCTTGGCAGGTAGCCGACCGATCAGGCCAGGCCCTCCCCCATCGAGTCCTTAGCCATTGGCGCGCGGCCGGCGTCCCGGGCTGGAGCGGGGCGTAGACAGGAGCGCAGGCCCGGGGCGACGGGCGCGCGACGCCGCCTTGGCGGCGGAAGTGCCCTTGATGAAGTAGGGAAACTCTTACCGCATGCCCTCGGGATCAGAGCGCAATCGGGCCGTAGGACACCGCTCGTTCGACGACCTGCTCGGCGGAAGGGTGCCGACCGGGCCCCGGGTAGAAGGTGTAGTCGCTGATATGTGGGCACCGCAGACCCCGTTCCAGCGCTTCGAGGATCGCGCCGCCCTCAGCTTCGGTCTCCGGAGCGGCAGCCATGAGTTGCCGGGCCGGCAGCACGGCCTCGTCGCGGGTCATGACGTGAAGAGCTGGCGGCCGTCGTGGCTGCGGACTTGAGGGCCTGAGTCGTCCAAGGCGTCCAAGGCGTCCAGGAGGTGGATCGCGAAGACCTCGGGCATCTGCTCCGCGGCTTCCTCCGGGGCGAGCCATGCGACTGCCGTCGACTCCGCCGAGGTGCGCTCCGTGCCGCCGGACAGCCTGCAGCGGGAACCAGGGCGACGGTGTTCTCGTAGACCCCTGTGAGCTCGTCCACCTCGACCTCGACGCCCGTCTCTTCCAGGACTTCGCGGCGGACGCCGGCCCCGGGTGACTCGGCGAGTTCGATTCAGGAGGGCGGGAGGCGCTCCCGATCCGCTCCCGTTGGTGTCAGATGTGGATGCAAAAGACCCCCCGCCATGATCGGCGGGGGGTCTTTTCGCTGGTGGGCGCGGACGGTTTCGAACCGCCGACATCTGCTTTGTAAGAGGCGCCTCACCGGTTGGATGTCACCTGATCAGAGGTCCGCACGTAGCGTGACCTGCAGAAACCTCGACGCCTCCGGTCGGTTCCGGACGATTCAAGTCGCCTCAAGTCGTTTCGATGCGCAAGGTCCACTCCCATTTGGCTCCCACTCACCTCGTTCATCGCTGCAGGTGAGAGGGCAAATGACGCGTCCCCCGATCCACGGTAGCGGATCGGGGGACGCTGTGCCGGGTACCCGTAAGGGGGGCTAGTCCACGGGGCAGTTCCCGACACGTCTTGGGTGGGCAGCCCTCCATGCACAACGGCGGGCCGCCCAAGCGGATGCGCCGATCGGCCGACCGATCGACATTGATCACAAGATGCTTCTTTTCTGCTGCTGACAAGTTGATCTTGTTGAGCTGACCTGGGCTGGTGCCAGGTGATCAAGATCAGTGGATTCGTGAAGCTCAGATAGCCCTGGGTGACCGCGTCCGAGTGGCACGCCTTCAGGAGAACCTGACACAGGAGCGACTGGCGGAGCGGGCCGGCATCGACAGGTCCACGATCCAGCGCATCGAGCGTGGAACGACAGACGCCAAGTTCAGCAACCTCATGCGCATCGCCTGCGTCCTCCGCGTATCGGTGAAGAGTTTGCTGCCGCCAAACGCATAGAGACCTTTCGGCCACGCTGTGCGATTGCCCCAGTCTGCCTGCCTCATGCACGGGTTTCTAGTGGTTCTCCGCATATATGCAACTGCCACCTGCGAAGACGTCACCAACAGTCAGGCCCTACCCACCGATTGACTCCTGATCGATCGAACGTTCGCACGAATCTTTATGCGAGTGAACTCCGATGCGAATGGCTGGATACCCGCCTCTCCCGCTGCCGCCGCGGCCGGAGAGGCGGGGGTCTAGGGGTGGCGCGGCAGGTAGCGGGCCACGAGGGACCGGCTCGGGCGCCACGGCGGGCAGGGGTCCACGTGCACGTAGTCGTTGGGGCGGACGCCCGACGCGCTGTGCCGCACGATCTCGCGGGCCTCGCCGACGATGGCCTGCTGACACTCGCAGCAGATCCGTCCGGCGGTCACGCCGCGGTCCCGTGCTGGGGGCAGGCCCGGGGGAACCAGCGGCTGCGCTGCCCGGCTCGGGAGATCGGGCGCTCCCCGAGGTCGACGGCGTCCCCGTTGTCGAGATGGATCCCGCAGTACACGCAGGCGGTGCCGCGGACCTGCTGCTCGGTCAGCGTCGACAGCGCGGGTAAGGGGTGCGGTGTGATTGGTGGTGCCACGGGGGTGCTCCCTGCCGGTCTCAGCGGGTGGTGGGGATCAGCGTGGCCTCTTAGCGGACGTATGGCGAGGACATCGAGCGGCCTCTTTGTGGCCGTAAAGCGGACGTCTGTGCGCTCGTGTGGGTGATGCGTGGCCTGGTAGCGGTCGGACTGCCAGACTTGCCACCGCCCCTACAACGTATGGAGGTTGGGATGTCCCGACCGCTAGGCAATGCACGCCTCCGGGCTGCGCGTCAGGCAGCGGGATACCGCTCGCAGCAGGATCTCGCCGACGCCCTGGCAGCCCGCGGCCTGAGTGTGAGCTCCCGGCAGGTACGGCGGTGGGAGTCCGACGCGCCGCCGCTCCCGTACCTGGACCTGCAGCGCGCGCTCGTCGAGCTGCTGGGCGTGACCAGCATCGAGGAGCTCGGCTTCCCCTCCGCCCCCACGGGGCCGGACACGGGCCGTGTGCTGCGGACGCCGCCCGCGGCACCGATGGCTGTGCCCAACGCGGTGCAGCCGGCGAGTGCGGCCTCGGCGTTCGCGGCGGTCACGCGCGCCCACCGCCGCCTGTACTGGACTGTCGCGCCTGCCACCCTGCACCCGGCGGTCTCAGCGCACGCCACCCTGGGCGGCGCTCTCCTGCCCGCGACGTCCGGCGTCATCCGCAAGGCCGTGGCGTCGGCGCTCGCCGAGTCGTGGCTGCTCGCCGGTCGCATCGAGTTCTTCGACCTCAACGAGCCGGGCCGGGCGCGGGAGACGTGGCTGCGCGCGCTGCAGGCCGCAGGGGACGCTGACGATGCGCTGCTGGGTGCGGCGATCCTCGCGCACACCGCGTTCGTGCCCGGTTGGGCCGGTGACCGGGCTGGCGCCTCGGAGCGCATGGCGATGGCGCGTACCTCCGCCCGCCGCGGGCCAGCCTCGGCCGAGCTCCTGGCGTGGCTGGACGCGGTCGAGGCGGAGTGCGAGACCCGGTGCGGCAACACGCGGGCTGCACTCAACCTGATCGCGCACGGCGAGGACATCCTCGAAGCCGGCGGCGAGGAGGCGAGCCCCGACTGGATGGACTGGTTCAGCGGAGTCCGCCTCGCTGCATTCAAGGGCAACACTCAACTGCGTGCCGGGCACCTGCCGCAGGCCCGCGAGACGCTCCTCGGCGTCCTCGAGGACCTCCCCGCGGACGCCGACAAGCAGCGGACCGTAGTCCTCGGCGACCTTGCCGCGGTCGAGGCGGCAGCCGGCCACCCCGAAGCGGCCTGCGACTACGCGGTCCGTGCCCTGGACCTGCTCGAGACGCACTGGTACGCGACGGGCATGGAGCGGGTCCGGGAGGTACGGCGCGAGCTCGCTCCGTGGCAGAGCGAGCCGTGCGTCCGCACCCTCGATGACCGGCTCTACAGCTGGGGTGCGATGCTCAGCGCTCTCGCGAATTGAACTCTGCGATCAGGGCGGGGAGCTCGAGGAGGCTGTCGACGCGGAACGTCGGCAGCTTCTTCGCTTCTTCGGTGTCCCACTGGATGGTGGCCCACGGGCCGCGGCGGATGAGCGCCGTGTGCATGCCGGCCTGCTGGCCGGGGCGGAGGTCGTTGTCGACTCGGTCGCCGACGTAGAGGATCTCGTCGTTGGAGTAGGGGACGACGTCGGCGACGCGCTCGAAGAAGGCGATGTCGGGCTTGCTGGCGCCCCAGTCGTCTGAGGTGCCGATGAGGTCGACGTCCTCGGTGAACAGTGAGCGGAGGATCCCGCCCGCCCGCACCGTCTGGTTGCCGGCGATGGCCAGCCACAGCCCGTCGGCGCGGAGCTTGGCGAGCGCGGGCCGAACGTCCGGGTACAGGTCGCTCTCGTCGAAGTGCTCGGGCTTGCCGGCGGCGGCGCGCGCCTCCCGTTCGGCGGTCAGATCGAAACCGGGCTTGAAGGGCTGGAAGACCTCGCGGTAGTCGCGGCCCTGGGCGATGACAGCGCCGAACATGGCGGCGAAGGTGTGGCGGGGGACGCCCAGCCAGTCAGCCCAAGTGCCGTACTCGCGGGTCTCGTCGACCAGGCACTCACCAACATCGAAAACGACAGCTCGAATCATGGCCACACCCTACGGCCGTGTGGGTGCAGCCCGATATCCTGTGCGGCATGTCCCCCACCCCTCCTGGCCGTGGCCCTGTGCGCCCTCTCGCGGAGATCAACCGCGAGATCCGGGCGCTCGTCGCCGCGGGCCGGGCCGGGGATGTCCGGTACGAGGAGCTTCTCGCGGAGTGGGCGGCGGCGATCCGGGCTGATGTCAGACCTGCCGCCTAGGATCCGGCCGTGGCAGACGAACAGGTAGACGAAGCAGCAGGTCGAGCACGGCTGGTCGAGCTGAAGCTCGCCAGCGAAGCGGCCCGGGCGGAAGCGCAGGCCGGGGAGTACTCGGTCGAACGATGGGCGCCCTGGCTGGAGGCGGCAGCCGCCTTCAATACAGCGGTGACCGAGCACGCCAAGGTGCACGGGCTGAATCGGTTCGACGTGGAGAAGAAGGTCGTCAAGGCGGCTCTGCATCCGGAGCCAGCCGACAGCTGACAGCACTCCGCCCCACCGGGCGCTGTTCCGGTGGGGCGGTTTCGTGCACCTGCAGCCCAGCAGGGTCCCCGCGGGTCAGGGATTGCTCGCGGATGATGTGTCCACGCTAGACCCAGCCACTGACAACGGGCTGGCCCCCGGGATGCCGGTTCGGCAAGCACGACGCAGGCTGGAGAGATGGACCGTGCGCCGATCCTCGTGCACCGGATCTCCCCGACGGGTGGCCGGCGGGTCGTGATCCGGATTGGCGGTGTCGACACCGTCCTCGGCGTCGCCTACAGCGACCGGGACCTGATCGAGTTCCTGCGGCGCATCGACCTGCCCGACCCGGACGACATGGTCCTTGGTGACTCGGCGGCCATCGCCTGGCAGGGCGGGAGGCCGCATGCCTACGAGGACAGCGAAGAACCCCCACCCTGAGGTGGGGGCTCTGTGGTCGTCGCGATCGACCTGCGGGCCGGACTCGAACCGGCGCCTGCACCCAGGGGGTGCCACTTGCCTCCCGTTGCCGGGCGGCGGGCCTCGATCCCTACTCCCTGGGCAGCTCTGGCCGCTGAGCTACCGCAGAGCCAGTGTGGCACGCGGCGCCGACAGCGGGCAGGGATCAGGAGTCAAGCAGCGCGAACTGGCCGGACTTCGGGTACGGCTGAGATTGGAGCCGCTCGACCATCTTCCTGAACGGGAGCAGGGCCTCGTGGGCTGCGGCCAGGCACGCCGTGGCCTGCTCGCTCAGCCGGAGGGTCAGCTCGGAGGCTGGCACCGGCTGCGGGACATGATGCCGGTCGAGCTGACGCAGGGCGCGGTGGGCGTTCGGGTACGGGCGGTACGGCATGGCGCCTCCTTCGGGGTGGCTCCAGTGTGGCAGGGCGGTCAGGCTGGCGCGGCAGCGTCACCGACGCGGGCGAGATGGTCGGCCAGCTGCTCGATGACTTCACGGTGAGCCCGATCGCCAGGGCTGGGCGCTCGGATCCCGCGCCGGCTCGAGGTCAGCTTGGCGCCGTAGAGCGCAGCCTCCTCCTCGCACCAGGCGCTCAGCTCGAGGCACACGGCTTGCGCCACCTCCTCGCGGGTGGCTCCCGGCCCGGCAGCGTGCGCGGCCCTGTAGATGCGTTGGGTCAGGTCTCCTTGCATGGGTCCTCCTCTCGGTAACGCATAACGTTCGACTACTCGCTGGGCACCGGAGAGAGGTACAGGCCGACGCTTCCCGTCACGTCCGGGCGAGCCGTGAACGCGACCTTGGTGACGACCCACTCGCTGTAACCGTCTTCGCCGTCCCATTCGATGGTGTCACCGCGACATGGAAGAGCGGCCAGCGTCACCGTGCGGTCGCCCCCGTCGCCGGCGGCGCCGTCGGGAAAGTGCAGGTAGACCTCGACGCTCATGACTTCTCCTTCTCGAGGTGGCGGTAGATGGTGGGCCGACTGACGCCGAACTCATCGGCGATCTGCTGAGCTGTGTACTTGCGCTTGCCGTCGGTGTCGAGCTCGGCGTGCATCTGCTGGATGATCTGTATCTGGCGGGGCCCCAGTCCGCGCCTGCGCACCTGGCTCGTCGATCGTCGAGGTTCGGCGCTTCCCAAGAGGGCCTTGCGTGCCGCCTTCAAGTTCACGCTGAAGGTGTCGCTGCGGCGGGCGCCGGTCCAGGTGGCGACGAGCAGTTCGTCGGGGCGCCAGTCGTTCAGTATGGCGATCTTGCCTGTCTTGGTGTGGTCGCTCCAGACCTTCCCGGATCCGTCGACATGGACGAAGGTCACCGTCCTGTCGGCATAGGGGAAGTCATCCTCGTCAGTGTCCTTGCGCAGTGATGAGGTGTCGTACTTCATGCCACTCCTCAGGGCTGGGCCTCTAGTTGAGGCCGGCGCGCTGGCATACCGCACGCACGACCATGGGGTGCCACTGTTTGGCACGGCGCGGGCGATGCCCTTCGGCGTGGAGCGCCTCACAGATTTGGCGGTATGAGTTTCCCGCTCGGCGAAGTCCGAGCATCAGGGCGTGGGCCGCTTCCTCGGCAGGATTGAGTCCTGCGTCGCGTTCGCGACCCTCGCCAACGCCGTGGGTGCCGTAGGCGTATGCACCGACATGTTTCTTGCCTGCGAGGCCCTTGGCTGCGCGTCCGTCGCGGAGCCGCTTGACGACCATGCGTCGGTCGAGTTCGGCGAACACACCCACGACCTGACGCATGGCCGTGCGCATGGGGTCGTCCGGATCGTCTCGGACGATCTCGCCTGTGTCCGTAGCGAAGATGCGACCGCCGTCTCGCCAGACGATCGCAAGGGTTGCCTCCTGAACGGTGAGGGCTCGAGCGAGCCGGTCAAGTCGCGGGATGAGAAGTCCTTCCACCTCGCGTTCCCGAATCGCGAGCAACGCTTCCGACAGGCCTGGCCGATCCACGGCTTCCGTGGCGCCGCTCACTCCCTCTTCGCGAATGAGCTTCAGAATGCGGTGACCGTTGGCCTTGGCCCACGCTTTGACGGCCTGCTCCTGCACACCGAGGCCGTAGCCGTCGGAGACCTGTCCGGCCGTACTCACGCGGACATAAGCGACAAGCTTCACCGGTCAACTCCCAGAACTCGTAAGTCTTTCCGTGGAAAAGCTTACAGTGCAGGTCGCAGAGAAGTCAGGGAAACAGCAAAACGCCCCACCGCCGTAGCGGTGGGGCTGTTCGCACTCCAGTTCTCTCACACGTCGTGGTGGATGAACTCGCGCGCCTTCTCGGGGATCGGCTCGGCGGTCGGCGGCTCCATGCCGACGGAGCGGATGTAGCCGTGGAGTTCGCGGACTCGGCCGATGAGGTAGGCGATGGCGACGCCGGCGCCCTCGAGGCGCCGGTTCTGAACTCCGGTGGTGGTCTCAAGCTCGGTGATACGCAGGCCCTGGCGGCTGATCTCGCCGTTCATTCGGTCAGTGACGGCAGCGAAGTCGTCACGCTTCTCCTGCCGTGGAGTCCGCCTCGCGGCACGGGCAGCCCAGACCCCCGTAACCCCCGTGACCACGGTTACCGCGATCGAGGCGACCGTCTCAGGATTCATGCTCATACGGAGGGCCCACTCTCTTCGGCTGGGCCGGCTCCGGCCACCCCAGCGCCACCATGATTGGGACGGCTACGCCCGTCCACACCGCTGCCGCAACCCAGCCCCGGGGGTACTCCCCTAGGAGCCAAGAGGCGAGGTAGCCCGTAGTCCATGGCACGACAACCACGACCAAGGACACGAACCCGACAGCGTCACGGCCCGGCGGGGCCCACGCATACACGAGCGCCACGGCCCCCGTGACGATCCAAGCCCAGCCCCACACGTCCAGCGGTACGCGCTGAAGCAGGAGGGGCAGGCCGCGGAGGGCGGCCTGGGGTTGGGAGATCATGCTGTATCCGTAGAGGATCCAGACCACCCCGAATGGGGTGAGGGTGGCGCCGCGGCGGCCCAGCTGACGCTTGAGCCGCCGGACCACACGGCGCCGCACCTACACGCCCGAGAGCGGCCGGGCCACCGCGGCGGCCGGCGCGGGCGCGGTGATCTGCGTCCGGTCCCACATGGCGACGACCGCAGCAGCAGCAGCGAGGACGACGGCCTGCTGCTCCGCGGACCAGTCGAGGCCGAAGCCGACGGCGAGCGCGAGGGCGGCCTGGGCGAAGCCGAGGACCGCGGCGCCGACAGCATCGTGCGCCATGACGGCGAGCGCGAGGCCGACGAGGGCTGCGGCGACGGCGTTGATGACGGCCTGCTGGTCTGCGGTCACGTTCATGCCGAACGCGGCGAGGAGCTTGACGCCGATGGCGACGAGGCCGAGCCAGAGTGCTGGCTCGCGGTTGAAAATCTTCACGGTGGCCCTTTCAGGACTGGAGGCGGGTGGCGAGCTTGGCGGTGACCTTCTCGGCGATCTGCTCGGCGAGGGTCGGGGACGCGGCGAGCTTGTCGGCGATGGCCGAGACCTGCTCGGGGGTAAGGGCTACGGGCTGCGGGGTGCCGATCTTCGCCAGGATCTGGCTAGCCTTCGCGGCTGCATCGCCGGCTGAGGCCGCCGCGGTGCGGAGGTCGCCGTAGGCATCGCGGTCTGCTCCGTCACCCCGGTACTGCCAGCCCATGAACGGGACGGTCGCCTTGTGGAGCTCGGCAAGCTGCTTGGCCTGAGTGGCATCCATGTCGTCCTCCTCGGACGTTGCGAACGCGGGCCAGCTGCCCGGGTCTTGGTGGTCGTTTTCGGGGACGTGGGCGTGGGCGTACCAGCCGCCCTGGTTGGCCCAGACGCTCTCGGAGCGGCGGGCTGTGAAGTCGGTGGGGCGGCCCATCGGCCAGGTGTCCGGGACTCCCCAAGAGCGGACCCAGGCGAGAAGCTGCTGCCAGCCCTTGCAGGGCGTATCGACGAGCCGCGCGTATGTCGTGCCGTTGACGCGGCAGTAGGGGAAGAAGAGCGTCTCCACCTGGATCACGATGCTGCCGGCCCGGTTCGTGCGTGTCCCGCCGGCGCTGTCGGCCAGGCTCTTGGAGCGGGAGTCGGCGGGCAGGAACTGGGTGATGCGGCCGGTGAACGGGTCCCACAGGATGTGGGGTGCGGCCTTCTTGCCCGTGGGGTTGCGGCCGAACCAGTCGACGAGCCGCTCGTAGGGCACGAGGTCGATGGGCTTGGCGGCGGTGCCGTTGTCGTCCCACGTGATGTGGGCGATGGCCTTGGGCTTCCCGCCGTCGGTGGGCGCGTGGTCACCCACGTCGAGGCGGGTGGCGCCGGGCATCCAGAGCTCAGGCATGAGGCCTCCTAGGTGATGGCGACGTTGGCCCAACGGGTCTTGGTGTCGCGGACGCCGAAGGCGGGGTACATGCCGCCCCGGTAGGTCGAGTTGGTGACGGTGACCGAGTTGGTCGGGGCGATATTGGTCCGGGTCACGATGATCTGCGTGGCCGTGAGCTGGATCCGCAGATGCTGCGTGGTGCCGGTCGTGATCGCGGCGGTCGCCACCGTGCCGATGCTCGTGGGTACGCCGGCCGTGACGCGGTAGACGTCGATCGTCCCGGACTGCCGGACGAGGATGTTGTAGCCGTTGCAGGCGGTGTCGGTGCCCTGGTCGTCGAAGGGGAGGTCACCGACGCCGAGGTACACCTGCAGGGATGCCGAGCTGTAGTCCGTGGTGTCGATGACGTAGTCGAAGTCCATGGTGAAGTTGCTGGCGAGCGGCCCGAGGTAGAAGTGGCCCACCGCGCCGAAGCCGCTGTTCGTGTTGATCTCGGGAATCACGGTGCCGGAGGCGTCGAGCCCCCACCAGTTGGGCGAGCCGATGGTGAAGGCGCCGCGGTAGTCGACCAGGTCGGGGATCGCGGGCATACCGTGATGGAAGGTGCCAGCCGCAAAGAGGTCGGAGGCGCGGAGTGCGGAGGTGCCGCGCACGTACCAGGGGTCGTCGGAGATGACGGCCCACACGGATCCGCCGCCCGCCAGGGCGGCGTAGGTGGTGCGCCGGTTCACGGTGTAGACCATGACGCGCAGGCCGGCCGCAGCAGCCGCGTTGATGGTGGCGTTCGTGGCGGAGGACGCATCGACGCCGAGGTAGCCGGTGCCGGCCGCGAGGAGCCCAGCGTAGGTCTGCCCGGACAGGACCCCGTCCGCGTCGAGGAGCACGGTGGGGATGCCAGCGGCCCGTGCAGCGACGAGCTCCCCCTCGGTCCACGCCATGATGCAGACGGACTGCTCCATCTCCTGGCGGAGGATCTCGGCGACCGCCGACGCGCCGGAGCCGGTGTTGTTGCAGTGCACGATGATCGGGATCCGGTTGCCGACCTCGGCGAGCACGTCGGCGAAGAGCGGGATCCGCAGGTCGGAGGGCCACGTGTTTGCGAACCAGGTGCCGGCGTCGATCCGGCCGCGGAGTGCCGCGGGGACGGTGAGCGCGGTGGCCTGCGTGCCCGTCAAGTTGGTGGTGCGGTCGACGGTCGTGTCATGCATGACAAAAAGTCCGCCGCCGACGACCTTGTAGACGTCGATCTCGATAGCGTCGGCGCCCAGCTCGCACGACATGCGCATCGCTTCGATGGAGTTCTCGGGGGCGAGGAGAGCGCCGCCGCGGTGCGCGATCCACCGGGGCCCGGTCAGGTCTTCGAGGGCATCCCAGGGCGCGATGGTGCCTGCGGTGAGCCTGCCCCAGGAGACGCTGCTGCCCGAGCCGCGGACGAGGGTGTCGCCGGCCTGGCCGCCCGCCGGGTAGGCGACGTAGGACGCCGACAGGTCCGGGAGCTGGGACTGCGGGACATCTCCGGATCCGTCGAGCTCAGCGACACCGCCGGGTGCGCCGACCGCGGAGGCGAGGACGCCGTAAGTCTCCACCTGCAGGCGGGCGATGCGGTCCGTCTCCGTGGGCAGGACTGCCCAGCGGGTACCGCCCGCCGAGTCCCACCACAGGGTCGCCGTGACATCGTCCGGGCCCTGGAATGCGAGCCTGCCGAGGCTGTCGGTGACAACGTTGCCGCCGGTCGGGGCGCCGGCGAGGGTGAGGATGTCGGTGATCTGGGAGCCGCCGGCTTTCGCCGTCCACACGGTGCCAGACCGGGCGACCTGGATGTCGCCGTCGGAGTCGGTGACGACGGATCCGCCGTCGGAGCCGTACTGATAGCGCATGACGGTTCCTTAGGCGAGGGGGATGCGGACGCCGTTGAGGCTGATGAAACCCGTGTCGGCCCCCACGTAGGTGAGGTCCCGGCTGGTGGCGACGTACAGGCGGCCGGTGGTGACGGCCAGCCACTGCGAGGCGATCGGAAAGTCCCCGCTGAGGGGCACGCCAAGGCTGGACGGGATGGTGCCGACGAGCGCATTGCCGATGATGTTGGTGGCCGGGGTGGACCGCTGGATGCCGCCCTTGAGGACGATGAAGTTTCCGCCGTCGAGAGCGGCTTGCGGGGTGGTGCCGTAGGTGGTGCAGGAGGCGGGGAGGGTGATGTCTGTCCATGCCAGCGCCGACCAGAGGGTCTTCCAGGCGGCCGCGGTGCGGACGGTGACGGATCCGGGGGTGTCCAGCCAGGCGATCATGCCTGCCACGGGGCTGGTGATGGCGGCATCGCGGGCGGCAGCGTCGGCGAAGCGCATGTTGGTCCGGGTGCTGGCCCAGACGGCGAGAGCTTCCAGGTCTGCGGGGACGTCGTCGGCGTCGGTGCCGGCCGGGTAGGGGGCCGCGCCAATCGGGGTGGTGGGCACGGGGCCTCCTAGGCAGTGGTGAAGCGGTCGATGACGACGTAGCCGCCGCGGACAGGGACGACGAAGACGATGTCGTCGACGAGCCGGTCGGTGTAGGCCTCAAGGCAGGCGGCGGTCAGGGAGGCCCCGGCGACGACGATGTCGACGGTGCCGTCCACGTTGACTGCGGAGACGACAGCGGAGCCGGGTGTGGGCCGTGAGGCCAGCGGCATGATCGCGTCGATCAGGGACATCAGCTACTCCCGTCATCGGCCTTCGTGGACCGGGTCTCGCAGGACATGGGGCCGCTCGACGACAGCGAGATCTTGTCGAGGATGTGGAGCTCGGGCTGGTCGGCGCTGGCGAGGACGACGTCGCCCGGCTCAAGAGCCGCATTGGGTACGGCCGTGAAGGACATGCCCTTCGACAGGCCAAGGCTGTTGGCCAGCAGGGATCGTGCCGCAGTGTCGGCCTGGCCCACGGTGCCCAGCAGCGGGGAGGAGTAGTGCCGTACCCGCCTGCCGAAGGGCCCGCCGACGCGGGTCGGAGACGTGGCTCCCAGGTCCTGCACGATCACCGGGCCGATCGGCGCACTCCCATTGCTGGCGTCCCCGACCGCGACGACCACGTTGTAGACGCGGTCCACGGAGGTCGAGGCGGCGGCGGTGACGAGCACGCCGCCGGCGCCGGAATCGACGGTCCACACCACCGGGTCCGACAGGGTTGGGACGTCGGAGATGACGTAGCGGCCTCTTCCGTCGGCCCACACCTCGACGCCGAGGGAGCGGGCGAGGCTGGCGTCGCCGCCGTCGATGGCGCCCCACCGGTCTTTCTCCCACGTGGTGCGGGCGACCGGGGCGTCCCGCGCGGTGCGGCGCACTACCACCGCGTCGGGGACCGACTCCAGCAGCAGGCTCTCGATCAGGTCGAGGGCCGACGAATTCGATGCCGTGCGGGGTGTCAGGAAGGCGTCGTCGATGATGACTCTCTCGCGTCCGTAGCCCTGGATGGCGATGCCGCCGTCCGGCCGCTGGGTGTCGTCCGCGTCGATGCGGAAGTAGCCCTGCGGGATGAGCTCCTGGGAACCGTCGAGGTAGTCGAGGCCGACGTCGAGCTGCAGGTAGCCGCCCAGCGTGGTGACGCCGGTCAGCCCGCGCGGGGTTTCGGGGGCGAGGGTGACCTGGCAGGTGCGGCGTACCTGGGCGGTACGGTCCGAGGTGACCGACCAGGAAAGCAGGCGTGCCTCGAAGGGGGCGGCCTGCGGCGGGTAGACGGTGGCGCGGGCCGCCGGGCGGGCGGCCCCCCGCAGAGCCGGGTCCCAGCGTGCGGAGACAGCCCACATGCTTACCCCCCGGTCGTTACCTCGTGATAGGTCTGGCCGGTCGCGATGCGGTCCGCGTAGGTCGGCCAGGTGGTCCCGCTGTCGTCGTAGGAGCGGCCCGGGATCCGCAGCGGCGAATCCACCGTGGTGGGGCGGTCGACCGCGGTGACCGTCACCGTCCACGTCCGGTGCGGGTCGGACGCGATCCCCGGCATCACCTCGGTGATCTGACCGGGAACCCAGTAGGTGTCCGCCCGGCCGTACTCTGCGCGCGTCTGCGCCAGCAACGTAGTGCCCGAGGTGAGCAGCGCCAGGAGCGTGGTCCGCTCATCGAGGGTGTCGGTCTCGATCGTGACGGTCGACGTGGGCAGCGACCAGGCATCGACCCGCATCACCGGAGACGACGCCCCCAGGACATCGAAGCGCTGCTGACGCTCCCCGTACTGCAGCTCGGGCCAGGCCATGACCTTGACCAGCATCGACAGAGCCGGATCGGTCAGGGACTTGAGCCAGACATCAAGGACAGGTGTGGGCTCGGGCAGGGTGACCGCCGCGCCATCGGAGCGCGCCCCGACCGTGCCGTCCCAGCCGATCGGATAGGCGTACCAGGCGGACGCCACACCCAGCGGCGCCTCATGGTCGTAGGCCACAGCCACGCCGCCGGGCGCCCACGCCGGATCCCCACCGCGCACCCGCACAGGCTCCGCGGCGCCCGGGTCCTGGCGGACGAAGCGGACCTGGGCAATGTCGTCCGGGTCGAGCGGAGCAGGATAGACGGAGGCCGATGCGTTCGCAGCCCCCTCCCACGCACAGCCAGCCAGCGACCCGTCGACGTAGTTGCTGGGGGCTGTCACGTCGATCTCGGCCTGCGCCGAGTCCGCCGACCAGATGGTGCCAGCGCCGGTGGCGATGATGCCGACGCCGCACCGGTCGACGGTCTGCCCGACGGCCACGGTGTAGCTGCGGGTCACGCGTACCCAGCTACCGGCCGCGGGCGGGGTGAAGGACTGGAGGCTGAGCGTGGTCCCTCCGTTGCGGAAGATCACATAGACGTCAGAGAGGCCGCTGCCCGGGACCTTCACCCAGGCACTGAAGTGGATCGTCTCGCCAGCTGCGACTGTGTCGATGAGCCACAGCGTGCCGCCAGACGCGGCGCCCGTGCTGGTGCACTCGACGCGGCCAGCACTGTGGACGCCGCCCGCCGCCTGCCAGACACGGGTCACCGACCCCACCGACACCGTGTTCGTCAAGCCCACGGTCAGGGCCGGGTTGAGCACCCGGTTCCTGATCGCAGGGGGAACGTTCACGTCATAGGTGAGGAAGACCCCCGCCCATGGGTCATCCCGGCGGGCGGTGAGGAGTCCATCCGGGGAGGTGACCTCGACAGGTGGTGTCGGCGGCGGGATGTCCGGATCGATGATGATCGGCATTAGCTTCTCCTCCCGGCTGCGCCCTGCATGGACAGGCCCCTGTCATAGGCAGAGACCTGCGAGTCGGCGACACCCTGGACATAGGCCTGGAGGGTGGGACCGTCCTGGACGACGAGGGTGACGTGACCGCCGGTCTGCAGGCCGGCAGGTCGTGCCGCAGCCCGGGTCAGCGCGCTAGCCTGCGCCGTGGTGAAGACCGGCTCCGGCCGCCCCGTCCCGTTGTAGGCGAGGTTCATCCCAGGCTGCAGAAAGCCACCTGAGTCGAACGTCCCGAGAGCAGGAGCGAAGCCGTACCGATCGGTGAACAGCGAGTCGTTGTAGCCGCGGGCTCGGGAGCCGACGGTGACTCCGTCGCCGCCCCTGCTCTCGACGTTCATGCCGGCCAGGGTTCCAGCCGTGTGACCGACCCCCGCGTTCGTTATGCCGATCATGAACGGGGAGCGCAAATTGCGGCGCCAGCCAGCCGGAGCCGTGTCCCCCTGGAAGGAGAACGTCGACCACAGCCGCCCGAGCGGGGACTGACCCAGGATGACCTTTTCGATGCCGGACATGAAGCCTGAGCAGTCCCAGGATGGATTGCCTGCGCCTCCCCACTGGTACGGCTTGCCATCCTGCGACTTAGCGAAGCCCATTGCCGCGGCCACCGACCCGCTGGCGGTTCCGCCACCGATCAGCGACTCGGCCGCCGTGACGACCTTGTCCTTGAGGCCCACGAGCATCCTCAGGGGGAGCTGACTCAAAGCCTGGGCCCATTGGTTCCCGGTGAGGTTCTCTCCGATCTTGTTCCGCAGGCCCTTCGTGGCGGCTTCCCAAGCCTTGCCGGGGTTCGACATGAAGTCGAAGGCCGTCATCACGGCCCCGCCGATCTGCTGGGCCTTGCCGGACAACCAGTCGACGACGCCACCCTCAGCGAAGCGCGGAATGCCGACCGCGCCGCCGGCCGCGAACGTGGATCCACTCTGGAGCGCCCGCTGCCGCAGGGATTCGACCACTGAGTGCCCGCCTGCGGACTTCACTTCGCGGGCGGTCCACACGTGCTCACCGTTGGACAGCAGCGCCGGAATGGAGTCCGACGTGCCGGTACCAGCACCGAAGACCGACCCACCCGTCGCGAACTTGACCTTCTCGAGCTGACCAAGCCCCGCGATCTTCGCAACGGCGTTCCAGACGGGCACGATGCCGCCGTTGTACACGGTCTCGACGATGAACTTGACCGGCTTGCGGGTGATCTCGACCAGCTGGTCCCAGGCCGTTTTGATGCCGTCCTTGGCCCAGACGAACGCGTCCTTGACTAGACCGGCCGCCTTCTGGATCTGGTCAAAGTGGGGCTTGATGCCCTTCTCGTAGAGCCAGCCAGCTTTCTCCGCGATCGATTCAAAGATCGGCTTGACGTAGGAGTTCCAGAACTCTCGGAAGCGTTCGCCCACTCCACGAGTGCCGGACTTCAGCGCCTCCCAGGCGGGGCTGATCTTCTCGCGCCACAGCCAGACGGCTGCGTCGGCGATCCAGCCGAAGACCGGCCGAAGCGCGTTCTCCCACAGCCACATCGCAGCCTGGGCGATGCCCTCGAACGCAGGCTTGAAGGTTGACTCCCAGAGCCACATCGCGATCGCGCCGAGGATCTTGAACCAAAGAATCAGGGGGACGATCACGGCTACCGCGACGATCGCCCAGAGAGTCCGAGCGGCCAGCCAGATGGCCTCGAAAGCTGGCTTGATGGCGTTTTCCCACAGCCACATGGCTGCCGTGCCGAGGAGCTTCAGCGCCGTCCAGATGCCTGCAAATGCGGGCTTGATGCCGTTCTCCCAGAGCCAGACCGCTCCGTCACGAATGGCCTTCCAGACGACGGCGATGAAGTTCCGGAACCAGTCGAACTTGGTGTACAGGAGGACGACAAGGCCGACGATAGCGATGATCGCGAGGGCGACCCAGCCCCAGGGGCCAGCAAAGAAGGCCGTGTTGAAGGCCCAGGTAGCAGTCGTGGCGAGCCACATGGCGCCCTGCCACACAAGCAGCGACACCGTCCAAAGCCGCGTGGCGATGTAGATTCCGTAGATCAGCTGGATGGCGATCGGGAAGTTCGTTGCGATCCACGACACCCCTTGGAACAGCGCGCCGAGCACCGCCAGAAGCGGACCTGAGATCGGCTCCAAAGACTTGGCGACGTCGAAGAAGCCTCCGGCTATCTTCCCGATCGTCTCGGCGACGACAGGCCCCATAGAGGCCGAGTAGGACAGGAATCTCTCGAAGGCCGGAGAGCCCTTCAGCTGCGTGCCCCACCTGGCGAAACGGCCAGTGATGGTCTGCATCCGCTCGGAAATCGAGTCCATGTGCGGCAGGAAGCCCTGAATGACGCCGGCCATGCCCTTGAAGATGCGGCCAAAGGAGATGCCCAGGCCAGTGATGGCTGGCTCAACTGACCCAGCGAAGTCCTTCTTGAACTCCAGCCACCACGGCGACTTGAAGCCGGCGGAGATGCGGTCCTGCAGGCCCGTCACAGCCTTCGCCGCGGCGAGGACGATCGGCGCGAGGCCCGGAAGGCTGTTCTTGATGCCCTCGAGCGCCCGGGTGAAGATCGGCATCACAGCGGGCTGCAGCGACTCGGACCAGGCCTTGAATGCGGTCTTGAGAGACTGGAAAGCGTTGAACGTGCCACGTGCGCTGGGAGACAGCTTGTCCAGGGCCGCCTGATACTTCGCCTGCGCGAGGGCAGCCTGATTTACGCCCCCGGCCGCCGAGGCGGACGCGGAGGCAATCTGACGCTGGGCGGATGCGATTGAGTCGGCGGCCTGGGCGGACACGCGGGCGACGTTCTGCTGCGCTTTGGCGACGCCCGCCTGTGCGTCCTCTACGCCGCGTGCGCGGTCCGCGACAGTCTCCTGGGATTTGGCCAGGCGGTCTTGCGCCTGCTTGACCACCTGGGTTCCCTCGACGCCCGTCTTGGCGGCCGTTGCCTGCTCCTCGGCGAGCCGCTTCGTCTCGACGGTCTGCTGCTTCAGGCGCTGAGTCGCCTGCTCAACCGCGAGGGCCGCACGCTGCTTCTCCAGAAGGGTGGCCTTGGGGTCCGCCTCGACTTCGCGGCGGCGCTCCTGGGCCTCGGCCAAAGACAGCTCGGCGTCCCGGACGGACAACTGGGCGTCCGCGTAGCGGCTCGACAGGTCTTCGAGCTGCTGTGCCGCGTCCTTCCTCGCCTGCACGAGGTCTTGCTGCGCCTGGGTCGACTCCTTCTGAGCGTCGGCGAGCTGCCTCTCGGCGTCCACTACGCCGCGGGCGGCCTGCTGTACCTGGTCCCGCGCCGAGGCGATCTGGGCTGCCGCGTTGCGCTGGGCGGATGCGAGAGCTTGCTGGGCGCCCGCCATTTGCAGAGCCCGTGATGCAGCCTGAGCGCCGGCCTGAGATCCCTGGCTTGTGGCCGCGGTAGAGGCCTCCTGCGCAGCCTTCTGAGCCTGCAGGGCGCCGGCGATACCGATGAAAGCGGGCACTGCCACCGCGGCGAGAGCTCCGACGCCAACGCTTGCGACCACCGCGGCCGACCCGACCGCCCCGATGCCGGCGGCCAGGACCGGGATCGCGGGTAGTACGGCCAGGCCGCCGATGGCCACCGTCAGTTGGAGAATGGCGGACAGCGCGCCGGAGGTGTCCACGTCGATGCGTACACGCCGGCCGTCGACCGCCTCGATTGCGGCGTGTACGAGGGCAAGCTGCGCACGGGCGGCGGCTGTGTCCGCGCGGACCTGCACGTTGGGATGCTGGGCGCCAAGGCGTGTGAGCTCCGCCTCGATCAGTCGGATCTCCGCGCGGGCGGCAGCCGCGTCGATGTCGATGCCGATCCGCTGTCCGGCGAGGGTCTCCATGCGGGCACGAAGGGCCTGCATGTCGGAGTCGGCCTGCGTGGTGTCCGCGCCGACCTGCAGCTGCGGCAGGCTTCGAAATGCGGCCTCCAGGTGGACGCGCAGGCTGCGGGAGAACGCTCCGCCAGTCTCCTGACCCTGCCTGGCCGCGGACGCGCGGGCCTCGCGGCCGCCCTGCGTTACTCCATCCCGCAGAGAGCCGCGGATCTCCGCAGTGATGCGGGCGGCAATCTGGCTGCCGATCTGCTGGCCGATCGAGACTCCGACGGCCCCGATTTCCTGCTGCATTGCGGGGCCGAAGGAGCGTCCAGCGGCAGTACCGGCGTCCTCTCCGGCTCGGGTGGCCGCCGGCACGAGGCCGGCGCGGAGGCGGCTATAGATCCCCTGCGTGTTGGGGATGACGTCGACCTCGACTGAACCCACGGTGATCGCCACGGGAGCCCCCTCCCGCGCGTCAGGCCGCGCCGCCGTTGATGAGTTCGAAAAGCTTGTTGGCGCTGGTCTCGGTCAGGGTGACCTTCGGCTTCCTGGTCTTCGCCCCAGGCCGCGGGATCGGCTCAGGCGGTGAGGGCCTGGCACGCTTCGACTCCGTGTTGGCGCAGATCAGCACGTACTCGACACGCCGAAGAGCGTCTATGGCCGAGGCGAGCAGAAGCTCAGACTGCGACCAGCGGCCCTTCTCCGGCTCACCCTTCTCGGCCTGCTCGTCGAGTTCTTCCTCCGGCATTGCGTTCCGCAAGGCTGTCAGCGTGCCCGATTCCGGTGGCAGGCCCTGGATCAGGACGCGCAGCCGGCGGACCGTCATCTCCCCGCGGTAGTAGGCGTCGATCTGGTCGGCGTCCCGCGGGTAGTAGTGCGCAAGATCGGCTTCTAGCGCTTCCGCGTGCGCCTCTGCGACCGACTGGGTCCACTGGACTTTCCCACCGGCTCACCGGAGGCGGCACCGGAGTCGTCCAGGAACCTGCCGAGCTCGTCGTTGGTGGGGTCGAGGTCGAGGTACAGCTCGTAGGACTCGGAGCTGAGGACATCGGCGAAGAAGTCGTCCATCTCGTTCGCCTTGAGCAGTCGCATGCTGCTCTGCCTCCAGGCCCCGGACGGGATGATCTCCAGAGTCTTTCCGCAGAGATCGGCGGTGACGTAGTGGCCGGCGGCCTCAATCTCCTGGGCCTCGGCGGGGGTGGCGTCGCTCTCGGTCATGGCGCGGTCCTTTCAGGCGGGCGCGGTCACGGTGGTGGTGAAGACGGGCAGGCCGGGACCGCGCCAGGTATCGGCCTGCCCGCCGCTGTGGGGGTCAGGACCCGATGTAGGCGGGCGTGACCGGAACCATGTCGGCGTGGTAGACGGTGTTGCCGGCGGCGTCCGGGTAGGCGGTGATCGTCCACTCAAAGCCAGCCATCTGGTCCTGCTTGTGGGTGACGTCGCTGCGGTCGCTGATCTCGCCCTCGGGGATATAGAAGCCGCGCGAGGTGTCGCCGTCGAAGATCGCGAACCAGAAGGCCCGACGGTCCGGGGACGGCGAGGCCGTCTCCGCGAAGCTGGTGAGGCTGCCGACCGGAGAGAGCTCCGCGACGGGGATGCGGTACTGCAGCGACTGCACCGTGGTGCGACTGGTCTCCCACGCCGTGAGCTTGAACGTGCGCAGGCTCTTGGTGATCTGAGTGCGGATCGGCGAGGTCAGGCCCCACGGCGTGAACTCCTGAGAGTCCTCGTCGAAGCCCTGCACGAGGCCGTCGTCGGAGATGCAGCCGAGCGGCTTCCAGGCGGCAGCCGGCTGGGTCAGCGGGGTGGCGGGAGCTGCGGTGCCGACGTCCGCGACCCAGCCGCCGCCGTTGGCGCCGATCTGAGTCAGGTCCGCGGCGCGGGTGATGTTGACCATGAGGTGGGTCTCCTACATGCGAAGACCCCGCCAACGGACGGGGTCGGGACAGGGCCGGCGCGGTCCTGGACCGGTCAGGAGACCGGGTGACTGTAGATCTCGTAGGTGGCCCCGACGCGGCGGAGCCCGGTGTTCTCGTAGGGGCGGATGCCTGGGGCGGTCAGGGTTCTCACCCGGCCGACGACAGCGCCGCCAGTGGTGGAGCCAGGCAGGGTGCCGAGCAGCAGGCCGCGAATCTGCGTGGCCCGCACGACGGCTTCACCGCGGGTTGCGGCGTACACATCGACGTCGACAAGGGCCCGGTCCAGCCGGAACCCATCGTCGTCACCAGCCGCGATCCGCTCGACCTGAACCGTCGGCAGCTCGGCGAGCAGGTCGTTGTCGAGCTCGTCGCGGACAACAACGCCACCGCCGAGCTGCGCCTGGAGCCACTGAATGACGAGCAGCTCAACGTCCACTGAGCCGACGGCCGCCATCAGTCGCCTCCGGCCTGGGCGGCCCGCAGCAGCACGTGGTGGGCGTGGACCCTCTCGGTTCCCCACTCCACCCAACGAGCCCAGTAGACCGAGTTCCCAACCACGCCGACCGGACGTTTCTTGCGCGACCGGCCGATCGCCTTGCGCTCCACCTTGGCGTACCAGGAACGCTTGTACTGGCCGGGGTGTGGGTCGCCGGGACCGCCGACGGGCGAGGTGCCCTCGGCGACGCTCTTGATGAGTTCCGCGCGCCGCAGCATCTCTGCCGCGATCTCAGGCGAGTTCAGCAGCTGCCCAACGCCGCGGTTGGACATCTTGAATCGGGCGGCCATAGCCTCACCTCCTCAACTTGGGGGTGGCATGGAAGTCAAGGGCGTGCTGGGCAGCGTCAGCTTCGATGGTGAGTGGATCACCATCACGAAGACTCCGATCGGATCGCGGCCAGCGCCGACGAGGATCCGAGCAGCCGACGTAGTCGCGACGCGATACAAGCCGGGGCGCCGCCTCTTCTACGGGTACGTCCAGTTCGTTCTTCCCGATAGCGGGCCCCGTGAGGAAATGCCGCTGGGCTCGCTCGTTGGTGGTCGACCGCCCTACGAAGACCCGTACAGCCTGTCGATCCCCCACAAAAGCAATGACGCCGCACAGAAGCTGATGACCTCCGTCGAGCAGGCCCGACCTAGCCGGTAACCCTGTCGGCGGCGAACTGCAGAACGCCGGGCAGTCCTGTGAAGGGGCTGACGCCCCAGTCGCCGGGGTGGCCAGTGATCTCGCAGACCTCGCCTCGGATGCGGACCTGGTCCGTGGTGACGATGTCGGTGCCGTGCGGGGCGTACACCGTCCAGCCGACGATGACGGTATCCCTGGCTTGCTGCTGGTCCCCGCCGACCTGCGGCGTCTCAGCGCGGGGTGTGACGACGCAACCCGCGAAAGGCGTCTCGGTCAGGGTGCCGGGGAGCGGCTGCCCGCGTGGGTCCCGGCCTGGGGAGGTGCCGCGGCGAAGTCGGACCACCGTCTCGCCGTAGGGGTACGGGGCGGGCACTACACCCAACCCCAGCCCGGCTCATACTCCAGCCCGGGACCGTAGGAATCGTCAACCGGCCAGGTCGGCGACGGAGTCGCAGTCACTGGCGTCGGATCCACGGTGAATGCGCCGCCGCGGCCAGCCAGCGACTTCAAGGCGGCCTTGTCGGCCTTGGTGAGATACAGGCCGCCACTGCCCGTCGGACGCTGGACAGACATCGGGCCGATCGTCTCGTATGACACCTGCTGAGGATTGACGTAGGCGCGGGCCGCAACGGACAGGACAACCGCAGTGGCCTCGTCCGGCAGCGGCTTGACGACCGACTGCGCCAGCGCAACAGCCTGCTCGATCAGCAGGTCAGCTCGGTCGCCAGCGATCTCCTCCAGTCCCAGGTAGAGGGCCAGCTGTTCGGCGGTAGGAGGGACGAACGCCATCGGATCCTCCTAAGCCAGAGCTTCCACGGCGTCGCACCAAGTAGCCAGGTCGGGAGTCGGGTCCAGCTCGGCAGAGCGAGCCTTTGCCCGCTTCGCGACGAGCCCGTACTCGGTCTTGCTGGTCAGGAGTTTGCGGATGGCCATCTCGTAGCCGTCGGCATCGTGTAGGTCGATGAAAACGCCAGCCTCACCCAGCGACTCGCACAGCCCCGGCGTGGGGTGGGCGATGACCGGGATGCCGCTGGCCATGGCCTCGACGCCGGCTCGGCCCCAGGATTCGTAGGACGACGGCATGAGCAGGATCTTGGTCCGGCTGTAGACGGCGTCCCTCATCTCGTGGCCGCACATGTGGTCGATGACCTCGACATTCGGCAGGTCAGGGACGATCTGCTCCCCGTAGGCGCCGACGACCGCCAGGAACTCAACGTCAGGCATACGTCGGGCGAGCTTCTCGAAGAGCGCCCCGCCCTTCTCCAGGTTGAGGTTGACCAACGTCACCTTGGAGCCGGGCTTCGTCCGGTACTCAGCGGCGAAGACTGGCGGTCGGACGATGACGTCCCGCGCCGGCCGGATGCCCTTGGGATACTCGGCGAAGAACAGCTCGGCCTCGCGCTTCATCCACTGGCTGTTGTAGACGGCCAGCTCGCAGCCCCCGGCCATCTCGCGGAAGGACTGGCGGTGGGTGTTGTGGCAGATGACCGCCAGCGGCTTGCCGTAGCCGCGGGCCAGCGCTCCGGCCGATGGGACGTTCTCCAGGTGGGAGACGACGACGTCGGCCCTGCGGATGGCGGACGCAGCGTCCAGGCGGGACTGAAGAGGCACCACCTGGACGCCGTCGAGGTCGTAGTCGGCCTTGTCGTCGGTGTAGCGGGACAGCCACACCGACACGTCGTGACCTCGCTCGACGAGCGCGCGGAGCTGGGAGTGGACCATCCACTCCGCTCCGGCGTTGTGGCGCGGCGGGTAGCCGTGCAGCCGGGCGACGATCCGCATCGGCGCCCGGCCACCCTCCACGCCCGGCATCAGGAGGAGCCGCCGGCCGCCAGGTACTTGACGAAGGCCTCGACGTCGCCGAGAACGAAGCCGTAGTAGGCCTCCGCCAGCAGGAGAACGAGGTTCTCCTGGAAGGCGGAGTGCACGCCGCCTTCCTCGTCGATGTACGTCGCCTCGCGGGAGATCTTGACGGTGATGTCCATGCCGACGCCGTAGGCCGTCTGGGACCAGTCGCCACCGATGCCGCGCAGGCCCGTGTCGATGGTGCCCGTCTGACGGCGGAGCTTGCCGGAGACGGAGCGGGAGTAGGCGACCGGCTCGCCGATCAGAGTCCCAGCCAGCGCCGCGCCCGTGCCCGGGACCGTGGTGTCGACGAAGATCGGTCGGCCCGTGGTGTCAGTCGCACCGAGGAGCTTGGGCTTCATCCGGTGATCCAGGAGGGTACCGGTGTAGTCCCAGTCGTCATCGACGGTGTCGTTCATGCCCTTGACGATGTCGCCGTAGATACCGCCGTTGGCCTGGCTGGTGCCCCCGATGGTGACGCTCTTCGAGGTTTCCGCCAGGTAGTCGGGGAACGGGCCGGTCGCACCCTTCATGGTCTTGCCGTGGATCGCGGCCCGGTCGAACGCCCGGGAGAACGCGGTAGGGAGGTCGTTCTGCAGCTGCGTCCACAGGCCGGCGGCATTGGACTGCACGACCTCCATCGCGACCGGGATGAGGACGGCGATCTTCTTGCCGCTCATGGTCTTGATGTCGACGCCGCCGGTACCAAGCGGCTTCCGTCCGGCCTGGTCAACCCAGTCGGCGGTCGGGACGTCCAGCGGAACCGGGATGGCGGTTGTCGCGGACATCGACAGGGGAATGCGTCGCGAGAGCGCCATGACGGCGCTCTGCTCGACCGACTTCTCGAAGATCGGGCCGGTCAGGGTGGGCGGGAGGAACGTCGCATTGACGTCGCTCAGCTTGATGGGTGCGGTCGCAACCATGGAGGGCTACCTCTCTCAGTGGCCCTTCAGGGCCTGCTGCATGAGTCCGGCGAAGACTTCGCCGGGGTCGGAGGGGGTTCTGTTGCCGTTGCCCGAGGAGCCCTGGGTGCGGTCCGGGGCGGGGCGGCGTGGGCCGCCCTCGTCGGGACGGGCCCAGTGGGGCTTGCGCTTGAGGAGTTCCGCGAGGGCGTCCTTGATGGCGTCCGTGTCGATGGCGCCGTCCTCGTCCACGTAGGCGGTGAGGTCCAGCGAGCCGACTGCGTCCTCCGGGTCAGCGAAGTCGCGGGCCAGGGCCTCGACCTTGGAGGCGACCGCGGCACGGATAGCCTTCTCGGCCCGCTCCCGCTGAGTGGCGAGCTGGTCGGTGAGCTGCTCGGCCTCGGTCTTCTGGGCGTCTTCGAGTTCCTTTGCCTTCGCGGCGAGTGGCTCGAGGAGCTTCAGACGGTCACGGAGGCTTTTGGCTTCGCTGTTGGCCTTCCGGATCTTGGCTTCGGCGCGCGCCCGGTCGAAGGGCTCCTCTTCGGCGCCCGCAGCCTCCAGGGCGATGTCGGGCTCCTGCGGGTCCTCGACGGACTGCTCGGTCTCCTCGTTTTCGGGCATGGTGAAACGGCCCTCCAGGGGCTGAGAGAAGGCCACCTCCAGGGCGGCCATGGGTTACAGAACGGGCATGTGCCCGTGGTCGGCGAGAGCCTGCCGGAACCGGTTCAGCTGATCGCCTGGGTAGGGCGCGGCGTAGTCGCGGTAGATCCGCTCCCACTCGCGCGCATGATCGGACAGCTCGAACCGCTGCCCCTTGAACACCGGGACGATCTGGCAGTGACAGTTGTCGTGGAACTTCACGACACTGTCGTCACCGGTGAACTTGCTGTTGACGTCGCGGCCGGCCGAGCCGGCCGACTTGTACGTCAAGCCTCGTGTGGCCATGAGTTTGCAGAAGACGCAAGCCCCTAGAGCGGCGGCGCGCGCGTACCCAACGGCCGTGCGGTCCTGCCGAACCGCCTCCTTGACGGTGCCGCGCCCCTGATCGGCGACCAGCTTCTGTGCGACGCCCTCGGCCTTCGCCTCAGCCTGCTGTAGGCGGATGTCCATCGGCTCTCGCTGGGCATCCGTCGTGGCGGGGTCATCAGGGTCACGCGGCCATAGATCCTTGGTGGCCCAACGCAGACCGCTCTCGACCTGCTCGTCGGGAGGCGGGTCAACGAGAGGAACCGTGAAGCGGCCGGTGACAGCAGCGGCGGCACGCTCCGCCTCGTAGTAGTCGGCCGACAAGCTTGAGGAGGCTGACCCGTACTGCTCGACCAGGGCCCGGACGGCCACAATCCACTCCGGAACGGAAGCCTCGAGCCGAGACGGAATGATCAGCCTTCGCAGGCCGCGCATATCCCGCGTCAGGAGGCGCGTCAGGCCGCGTTGAGCCCGTCGATGCGCATTGGCCGCCCGGCCGCCGTCAGACGCCGACGTCGCCATCGTCCGCCTCCGGAGCTGGCTTGTCATCCTCAGGGATGGCGGTCAACCGCCGAACCAAGTCAGCGCCACGAGCGCGCCGCCGTTCCGCAGCAACGCGCTGGCGCTGGTCCTCAGTCAGGCCGGCCATCTCGAGGACGACGTCGCCGTCAGCGGGCAGGATCCCAGCTTGGACCATCTTGACCGCGGCATCGGTCTGGGCTGCGATCGTTGGGGTGGCCGGGTTCCGCCACACCGTCTCGATGCGGCGGCTCTTCTCTGGCGGTTCGCCGTCACGGACCCACAGTGCGAGGCGCATGGCCTCCCGATGGGTAGCGCTGAAACGCCTGATCCGGCGCTCGGCCTTCTTGACCAGCATGCCCTCGCTGGAACGGATGGCATCAGCGCTGGCGGGGTTGTCGGACGTGTAGCCGAGCATGTGCGGCGGCAGGCCAAGCTGGGTAGCCATGATCCGGGCGTACAGATCGATGATCTTCGTCTGACCGGACGGGTCGTGAGCTGTGAAGGCGCCGACCGTCGGCACCTGACCATCCTCGTCCCGCTCCAAGGCCAGGACACGGCCGATGTAGGTCTCCCAGGCGCTCTTGGTGTTGCCCTCGGCGTCCTGGAAGGCTGACTCGGAGGCGCCGAGGATGTAGCGCTGCGGAGCCCCAAAGAACTCCGAAGCGACCTCGATGCCCATCAGCCGGCGGCAGGCCGCATCCGTGATCGACATGACCTCGGGAGTGATCTCGCTCCGGCCGGTCCGGTCAGCAGTCCGCTGCCGGTTGGCCATCCGCAGCACCGGAACCACGCCCAAGTTGTGCTCGTCGCGGTCGAGAACCTCCCAGCCCCCGTTCACCTCCACCGCGTACACCGTCTGCATGGGCAGGTAGAGGGTCACCAAACGCTGCTCAGGGGTGAGCCCGAAGTCCTGTCCGTTGGACTGGCATTCACGCAGCGCCGACGTTGAGAGACGAAGCCGAGCATCCCAGGCCAGGGTCATGTCGAGGGGCGACTCGAACGTCACCAGCGGCGGCGCATCCTCCCCCTCGCCCGAACCCACGGCCATGTACTCGCGGCCGTAGGTGAGGGCGTCCAGGTGCCCCAGGGAGGCTTCGTCGAACCAGTCGTTCGCCTCGGCGATCTCCAGCAGGTCCGAGGAGTCACCCCCGTCAGACCAGCGGAACGCCTCCAGGTCGAGACGCTGCTCCAACGCTTCGACGCCAATCCGAGGCCAACCGATGACCGTGTGCAGGGTCTTCAGCTGCGGGGGAATCGAGATCCCCAGGTCTCGGACCAGCTGCTCGCCGTTGAAGTAGGCGTCGAACAGCTCCAGCTTGAAGCGCTGCGACAGCAGATCCGAGCGGAGCATCGTCAGGATGCCCAGCTCGTCGTCCGACAGCGACAGGAGAGGAAGAGTGGGAGTCGTCATCGCAGCACCACCACCCGTCCCTTGCCACGGGCCGTGGACCTCTTCGTCCAGGCCGTCGAGTTCATGACCATCCGGCGGAGCATCCGCGCGCCGATCGCGCACACCGCGAGGTCGACCTTGCGGGCCGATTCACGGTGTTCCTTGCCGATCGTGTAGCCCCAGGCGTTCGTCCGCCGGCGGGCGTTGGCAACGTGCTGGCGCAGCACCTTGTGGCCGTCGTGGGTCAGCTGCCGCTCCAGGACGTCCCGGTAGAAGCGGTCGACAGCCTCGGTGAAGGTCTGCTGCCGGCGCCGGTCGCGCATGTCCCACATGACGGCGTGCTGGCCATGGCCGGAGGGCACGGCCTTGAGCTTCAGCCGCTTGCCGTACCGCTGGGCCCAGGCGTCGATGAAGCCGTCCCAGTAGCGTTCGCCATCCGCCTCGTCGAACCCGGAACCCGGGTCGGCGAAGAACGCGAGCGGCTTGTACGTAGCGAACGTCAGGTCCACAACACCGTCGACCTCCTCGCGCGGTACCCGCCATGGCACGCCGTCGGGCCAGTTCGCCCGCCGCTGCCACACACCTAGCGTCTGCAGGTGGCCGTCGGACAAGCGGCACGCCACCAGACCTGTCGCGTCGTCCGACTTGGAGCCGTCGAAGAAGATGACGATCTCGTCGCCGGCCTGCAGGTCGATGCCCTCATGCGGGCACGCATCCCATTCGTAGGGCGCCAGGTAGGCGTCCTCTGAGGCGGTGATCTGGTTGAACCAGAACCGGCGAGACCGAGACGGTGGGTTACGGACGTCGAGGATCGACGCCTTCAGCCGCGCGATGTCCAGCCACGTCGAGTCACCGCGGACAGCCCGCAGGGTCGGCTCGATCCACTCCTCGGACAGCTTCGCCTCGGCCGGAGCCTCCAACGAGTCGTAGAAGAGGCCCACATCGGCCGCGCGTCCGGCCTCCGCCGACTCATAGGCCTCGCGGGTGCGTTCGGCGACGCTGTCTTCGCCCGGCTCGTAGGCGTTCGTGTTCGCCAGGGTCCGGGAGTCGCCGTCGGCGGACTTGGTGGCATTGCGCTCGATGACCGCGGCCATCTCGTGTCCGCCGTTCGACTCAACCCAGTGATGGGTCTCGCCGAGGTTCGTGTTGGTCGGCCGGCCACCCTCAAGCGCCCGCGGCGAACTCGTCACGGCTTCCATCCGGGCCCGGCCCTTGTCGGCGTAGATGATCTCCTTGCCGAGGTCGATCCGGTACTCCTCGATGGCCCGCTTCGTCAGAATCGACGGGAAGAGGGTCATCGTGTTCCGGGTCTGGTCCTGACTGACGGCCGCAATCTGGACCCAGGCTGCTGGATGCTGCCGCCCCAACGGCTGGCCGGGCGGGATGCCCCACTCATTGCCCTCGTCGGCTACCTCGGCGAACCGGCAGGGGCCAACGAATTCGAAGGCCGAGAAGGTCGCGATCAGGGGATCCTTCCCCCAGCCCTTCAGGCGCTGGATCACGCCGTCACGCCACACGAACCGGTTCGTCACTGGATCCATGGCGTACCACCACAGGGTCAGCCGGGCCTGCTCGGCGGTATACCGCCAGGGGGCGCCGGCGTAGTGCTGCAGGTAGGTCGCCGTCCAGGCCAGGGCCTGCCAGCCCAGCGTGTACTCGGGGAGGATGAACTTGCCGTCCTCGCCTCGCTGCCACGTCGGGCCGATCGTGAAGGGGGTGACGACCTCCGGGACCTCGCCGTCAGCCACCGATCGAAGAGCGGTAGTCGGCGATGGCCGTCACCGAAGCGGAGACCGCCTTCACGGCCGGCTTCCGCTCCAGCTCGATACGGACACGCCGGCGGTCGCCCTCCGTCGTCAGCAGGCTCGACATTACGGAGTTCAGGGCGGCGACGTACTGGCCATTGGGCGGCCGGTCCTCCAGCAGGCCGCGGGACATGAGCTCGGCAGCGTACCGGGCCATCGCCCAGTCGCTAGGCTGATAGAAGGCGGCCTGACCCGACTCCCGCAGGGACAGGTACCAGTCGGTGGCGATCGGGTGCCAGAGCTCATTCGGCTCAGGCAGTTCGGGCAGGCCGGTCGGGGTCGACGGAGCCTTGACCAGGCCAACGTCGTCGGTCTTGTTGCGTCGCCGGCGCGCTTCGGAGCGCTCCGGGACGGGTCCGCGAGTGCCCATGGCGACCTCCAGGGTCTAGTGCACGCCTCCGGGGCGAGCAAGGGGCGGTGAGCGGCGCCGCGCCGGCGCCAAGGAAACCCGTACAGAAAGTCGTGATCTATACGGCCCCGATCAAAAAGAAGCGGCCGGCACCCCTAACCCCCCAGGGTCATGCAGCGGCCGACCAGTTAGCAACAAGATCACGCTTGACGCTGTTGCAGTAAAAGTGAGCGGTCTTGAGGTTGTCCTCGCTATGTGTTCCGCCTCTGGCCAACGGCATTACATGGTCGAGTACCGGAGCGGCGAGATCCGGTACGACCGCATCACGGTCTACTGGGTCGCCGCATATGTGGCATGTCCAGTGATCCCTCACGTGCACGCGCCATCGGGACACGGTGCCAACAGATGCACCCTTCTCCAAAGCTCTCCGTCGCGACGCCTTGTCCCGTTGCTGACATGCCTTCGAGCAGTGGGATACCCCAGTGCCCGAGTCCCGGCGCACAAAGGTCTCGCCGCACCGCAAGCAGTGGCCGGCAACCCAAGGCACAGAACCGGATGTGCCCTTGACTGCGACCTGAAGGGTGCGTTCCGCCCGTCGACGACGGGCAGGTTGCCTCTTGCGTTCAGCACTGCCCGCGTGATCGTCGCGCGGTCTCGCGTCACCGAAGCGTGAGTCGTAGAAGCACCTGTGTGAGCAGTACTTTGCCTCGGCCTTGGTCACCACGGCATCCTTGCCGCAGTGCTGACAAGTGATGTCGTGCTGCTTCACCCGGGGTTTGTCATACAGGCGGGTCTGGTAGTACCCGTGCTCTGCCTTGTACTTGCGCTGGTACTCACGCATGCGCTCGGCATTGAAAGCCCGCTTGCACTCGAGGCGCCCACATTGCTTGCGCTGAGTGCTATTCATTGGCGCGGTGCAATAGGGGCAGAGGTTCATTCTGTCTCCAGGTATGCGGAAGGCCCGACGCCTGGAGACGTCGGGCCATCCTGCCTGCGGTAGCTGGCCGCAGGAGTCTTGGGGTGGGGATGTTCAGCGGTGGCGAGGGCCGGGGTTCAAGCAGCCGGCTCGTCTTCGGGCTGCTCGTCGATCCGCGTGATGGTCGCCCCCGCATGAGCTGGCAGCGCGAGACATGGGCCATCAGAGTCCGCCAGCACGGCCCACTCGCCGTAGATGGTGAGCGTCAGGTCCGGGTCCTCGACAAGCACGTCCTCGCCCTGCTGCCCCTTAGGGTGAGTGATCAGGTAGCGGGCCACCTGCTCACCTCAGCCCTGGGTGCTGTTCGGGCGGGCGGGTTCGTCCCGGTTGAGGGTTCTCGCGTTGGGCTTGGTTGCCCTCTCGTGAGGACTTCTGGTCGTGGCATGGTCCGCATACGCCCTGGAGGCCAGCCTCCGTATGGTCGTCCGCCTTGGCCACGATGTGGTCGCAGAACTGGGATGGCCTGACGTTGCAGATCTTGCAGACCGGATCGCGGGCCAGGATCTGGGCCCGGATCTTCGTCCAGCCTGAGGGCAGTCGGGCCTTTCGATCCGAGCCCTTCCAGCCGCCGCTCACGGGGCCATTGCTCGAGTGAGCTTGCCCTGCGCATACAGGGCCTGCTCTTCGACCTGCTCGCGGAAGCGGGTGAAGTCACCTTCGACCTGAAAGCGAAGTGGGTATCCGTCCGGGCCGATGAGCGCTTCGTTGGCGGGGATGCCGACGGTGCACTCGGCGAACAGAACGCCTCGAGCGCCGATCTTCTCGCCGAAGGCATCCCAGTAGCTGGTGATCACCTGGTAGGCATCGACATCGATCGCTTCCCACTGATCGACGACGAGGATGAAGGGCGGCCTCTCCTCGTCTACGCCTGAGGGGAGTTCGAGGATCTGGATTCGGGCCATCACTCGCCTCGCTCGTCCGACGCGTCTTGGCGGACGATGCTGCGCACGTTGCCGCGGGGTATGAAAGCGACTGAGGCCCCATCGGTGAAGCCGATGTACTGGTCACCGAACCGTTCCAACGTCTCAGCCTGAACGACTTCGTCTTCTCCATCGAGGTACTTGATCAGGTACGAGGCCATGGCGCTGGCTCCTTGGTCTAGTTGGCGAGTGCCCGCCGGATCCCCTCTTCGAGGGTGACCTTGGGCGTGTAGAAGTCGAGCATCCGACTGGGGTCGCACACGCGGTGGTGAACGCCTTGCGGCGCGCTCGGTAGGTGCTTCAGCTCGGGCTGGTAGCCGGCCGCCGTGGTGACCAAGCGGGCTAGTTCGTCGAAGCTGGTCGCCTTGCCGGTGCCCAGGTTGACCGGGCCGGCGACCTCCTGCTCCACGGCCGCGAGGGTGGCGCCGACGAGGTCGTCGATGTGGATCCAGTCGCGGGTGGAGCTGCCGTCGCCCCATATCTCGAAGGGGTCTTGCCATTCGCGTGCCCGCCGGATGAACGCCGGGAAGGGGTAGGTCTCGTCCTGGTCTTCGCCGTAGCCGGAGAACGGCCGCAGCACCGTCATGCGTGTACCGCCCGCTTCGGCGTACTGGCAGAGCTGCTCGCCAGTGAGCTTGGCCAGGCCGTAGGTCGCGTCGGGCCGGCCGGGCTGCTCGTAGTCGATGTCGCTCTCGACGAGCCGCCGGATCTTGCCGGGCTGTTGGAGTGCGACGGGGTAGGCCGCGGAACTGGAGAAGTACACGGCCCGTGGAGTCTTGGAGCGGGCGAGCCACCGCATGTACCAGGCGTCTAGCGCCAGGTTGGTGGCGACGCCGAGGGGTGATCCGTCGATGCTGGCCCGCCCGCCGACGATGGCCGCGCAGTGGATGGCCAGGTCGAACCGGACGTCGCTGGTTCGGAAGTGATCCAGTGCGTCGCGCCTGATGACCGCCGGAGTGAACGTGAGGTCGATCGCGGAGACCTGCCAGCCGCGGTCGTGCATGGCCCGATGCAGGTGACGGCCGACGAAGCCGGCACCCCCGGTGAGGAGGACACGCATCAGCCGGCCTTCACGGCGCGGAACACACCCCAGGGAAGATCGCTGTCGAGCCGTTTGAGGCCGATCCGCTGGCAGATCTCATCCTGCCTGAGCCTGCTCCAGGTGGTGACACTGATCCAGCCGCCGCCCTCGCGGGGGTCGTCGCTGGTCGGCCAGTCGAGAACGAGGAGCCCGTTGACACGAACTGCGGCCCGAAGGCCAGCAATGATGCGCTCGGCGGACTCGTAGCTGTGGTGGATCAGTACGGCAAGGGAGACGACCGCGTCGGCCTTCTTGCCGATCTGCGTCCCGAGGTCGATGCCGTCAGTGAGCACGGTCGGCACGTCGGGTGCGGAGGTGGCAAGCCGGTCGAGCATGGCCTGGGAGCCGTCGGCGCCGATGACGTCAAAGCCAAGCTCGACGAGCGGGAGGGCGACGCGACCGTCGCCGCAACCGAAGTCGACGACCCTGCAGCCAGCAGGCAGGACGGAGGCGAGCAGTTCGGCCTGGACCTGCCCGGACTCCCGGTAGGCGTCCTCGCTGATGCCGCGCGCGGGGTGAATCGCGGAGGGGTCGGCCGCGTTCCAGGCGCCAATCACGGTGTCGATGCTCATGCCGCCTCCTCGATGAGTGCCCGCAGTTTCTCCAGGTCGGCTTGGAGGCCGCCGTTGTCGCGGTAGTCGTAGTAGGTGGTGGCGTCGGCAGTGGAGACCGCGGAGCTGTTGCACTCGATGTAGCCGGCGTCGATGGTCGCCTTGCCGTTCGCCGGGTGCATGTGCTCGAGGATGACGTCGCCGAGGTAGGTGATGCGGCCCATGCCGCGGCCCCAATCCATCCAACACAGGTCGAGGCACAGGTGGATGAGGGCGGGCGGCGCCATGTAGCCGAGGGTGGTGACGATGTCGGAGGTCATCGCTACGGCGGTGGCCATGATCTCGCCTTGCAGTAGGTCGTTGCCGTAGACGATGCCGGGGCCGCCGGAGAGGCAGATCCGGAAGCGTTCATCCCAGCCGGGGGTCCGCGGCCGGTGGTCGTCGCCCATGAACGCGAGGAACCGGTAGCGGTTGGCCTCTTCGGCTGCGGCGGCGTTGAGGGTGCCGCACATCCGCAGGCGAGGGCCGGTGCGCCAGCGGATGTGCGGGTCGTTGAGGTTCTCCATGTGCTCGCGGTATCCGGGAAGCATCGGGTCGTCGTCGTCGACGGCGAACAGCAGGTCGGCTGTAGCGCCGGTCTGCCTCCAGCAGTCGAGGATGGCCGGAACGCTGTCGGGCCGGCCTCGCGTGGGCACGATCATCAGGAGGTCGTCCACGGGCACCCCCTGACTTCTGTGAGAGGTGGATCAGACGGTGAGCCAGTTGGTGCCGTCGGGGATGACGGTGACCGTCTCCCATTGGGCGGACAGGACTTTGGTTGTAGCCCCGTCGATGGTCTGCCCCCCAGTGCAGGCGACTGTGACGGTGTTGCCGGACGAGTCCGTCTTCTTGATCGTGTAGCTGTTCGGGGTGGCCACAGCCGAGATCAGCGTGATCACCCGGGCGCCCGCGGTCGCGTTGACGAGTAGAACCTCGTCGATGACGCGGACCGTCGTGTCGGCCGAGATCGAGCGGACAGGGAATGGCGCCTGCCCGTTGATGATTTTGATGCCGCACGGGTTGGCGACGGAGACACCGGACTCGGTGAATAGGCCGGTGAGGCGGACGATGCCGCGGGCTGCGGCGATGGCGCCCGCGCTGCTCGCGGAGATGTTCGGAGCGCCGGACTCGGTGGATAGCTGGTCGATGTCGATGATCGGGCCGATGCCAGCCGACCCTGCGCCCATGATGTGCAGCTCGTTCGTGCACGCTTCTATCGAGGCGCTCAGCACCTTCATCGCGTGGACTGAGCCGACCGACCCGGCGTAGGTACCGACCGCAACGAGCCCGGCCCAGCAGTACAGGGCCATGTAGCGGTCGACGACGGCGTGCTCGGTGATGAACATGGCGTAGGTGTAGCCGCCGCCCACACTGATGTTCTTACCGATCACGTTGTCGTTATTGCCAGGCGCTGGCATCAACAGACCGACGCTGAGCCCAGTGCCGAAGACGCCTGGTGAGGTGTAGTCCGTTGAAGGGGAGGCCACCGTGCCGAGCGTGCCGCACCCGAAGTTCTCGATGTGCGCGTTGGCGCAACCCCAGAAGGTCGCGGCGCCGTAGGTCAGCCCGTATGCGCTGTGGGTCGTCAGGATGGCCATGTTCCTGAGCACCGGCATGATGTTGCTGTACAGGGCCGCGGCACCGTAGCCCCAACCCTCCTGTGGCCCCGACAGCACGCCCGGGTTGCCGTCGGCGTTCAGGTTAGTGATCTGCGCGGCCGTCGAAGCAAAGACCCCAGCTGACACCCAGCAGCTACCGGCGAGTTGCGGCACAGTCTGTTGCCAGTGCCGGACCGCGGCAGCGCCGTCGGTCTCACCCCGGAACTCCAGCACCTTCTTGCCGGCGGCCACCGGGTAGACGCCGAAGACGATCTGGCCGTTGCCGCTCTTGGTGTTGTTGAGCGGCCCGGCGATCATGTACGGCTTCGGCGGGGTGTAGACCTGCGCATAGGTCGCGCCGGCCGTGAGGTAGGCCTCGGCAGCGTCGACAGCGGCCTGGATAGCGGTGGTGTTGTCGGTGCCCCAGACGACCTGTGCGCCCGTGACCGTGGTCGCCGCGTTAGTCGAGAGGGTGACCTGCGTGTCGCTCTGGCGGCTGAGGATGGTCGTCACCAGGCTCGTGACACCCGTGGCCGCAGCGCCCTTGACGATCACGGACTTGCCCACCGGGGACGAAGCCACGGTGAACGGGCCGCTCGCGCAGGTGAGTACGGCGCTCGCGGAGGTCATCGCCCCGTCGGTCGCCACCCGCACGTCGCCGACCGCTCCGTAGGCGCTGATGTCGAACACCCACGGGGCCGCCGCGGTGAACCGGGCGTCATCCCCTGCTGCGACTGTGCCCGCGGTGGTGCCGACTGAGAGCGTCGCGGCGCCACCGAGTCCAAGGCTGGTCCGGGCAGTTGCGGGGCTGGCAACGTCGGACAGGTTCGCGGTCTTCGCCAGGTACTTGGTGGCAGCGTCCACGCGGTCGCCGTGGGGGTCGGACGCGCCAGCGTGGGTGGAGACCTTCGTTGTGGCGTCGGTGGCCGCGGCGCTGGTGGCTGCGGCCTGGGCGGCATCGGCCTTGGCCTGTGCGGCGGTGGCCGTCTCCAGCAGTGCAGTGTTGGGGATGCCGTGAACGGCGGTCGTGTCGGCGTCGTGTGCGGCCACCTTCGCGGTGGAGCCTGCCGGAGTCTCGTAGGCCGTGTTGGCCCGGGTGACTTCGTCGGCGATGGCTGCGTCGGTGTAGGCCTCGGCATCAGCGTTGTCGCCGTCAGCTCCGGCGGGGCCTTGCGGTCCGGCCGGCCCCTGGGGGCCCGTCGCGCCAGTGTCGCCAGTGGGGCCGGGAGGGCCTTCGGGGCCCGTAGGTCCAACTCCACCACTACCGGAGCCGCCACCAGGGGCGGGCACAGGAGTCAGGTCGGAGTACTGGACCGTGCCGCTGCCGACGATGTTGGCGTAGAACTGGACGCGCTGGCCGCGGGTGGGCTGCAGGTCGAGGAACCACCGCCAGCCCGCCGGCTCGATGCCAGCGGCGTCGCAGGGCAGGAGGACTACGGAGAACTTGCCGTCGGCGTCGAAGGCGACTTCACCGCCGCCCGGGTAGACGGCGTTGCGGCCGGCATCCACGAGGTAGGCGGACGGCTTGCAGACGAGCTTGCCCTTGAAGGCGGTGCCCGCGACGGCGGACGGAATCGTGCCGGCCAGCGTGACCGTGGGGGTGCCGGGAGGGAAGGCCATGGGGCACCTCCTCGTCAGGCAGATCGGGTGTTCAGGTAGCGCCGCCGTTCCGGATTCGAACCGGTGCTGGCCAGCGTCGGCCGCCTACTGCGGCTGCCGGCGGCGTACCCGTCGCGGGGTTAGGCGGCTCGCGCGGCGGTGGGCAGTGGCGGCGCTTCACCAACGGTGACCTCGCCCGTCCAGTCGTCGACGGTCTTCCGAGGCAGCTCGAAGACGTTGTAGCGGACTCGGCCGCGGCCGGAGCCGTACCGTTGGATGCGGCCCTCGTGGGCCCAGCGGCGGATGGTGACGCCAGGTCGGCCTGTCCAGCAGGCGGCGGCTTCCTCATCGACGAGGGCGATTCCGGATGCCATGCCCACCTCCGGGTACGACAAAGGCCCGCCGAATGGGCGGGCCTCAGAGTCACACGTGTCCAGTGAGACCGACGATACGTTCGCCCAGGTCGCACGTCAACCTGCACTGACAAAGGGATGGTTCGGGCCACGTGGCGAAACCTCGATCCGGTGGACCTCTCCCAGCGCCGCCCCCTCGGAGCTCAAGGCGCGGCATGATGCCCCCATGGGCGTCTCCTTCGGCATCGCAGCTGACACGGCCGAGGAGTGCGCGGAGGCTCTCGCCCTGCTCGCCCTGCTCCGCCAGCACGGCGTCGACGTCACGGTGACGCTCCGGCCGGCGCAGGTGGGCGGTACCCGCTGGGTCGCGCGGGCCGTACCCACGCCGGAGGCCCCCGCGGGCGGCGAGGGCCTGGTCGAGCGGTAGGTCTACTGCTTGTTGATCGTTTTGGCGAACAGTCCGCGGGTCTCCGTAATGGCAGTACGGCGTTCCTGATGGACGGCCCCGCTGTAGTGGTTGTGCTCCACCTTGATGCCCTGCAGCCCGCGGCCAGCCGACCGGACCAGTGAGCCGACGGCCAGGACCAGGGCGACGGGCCCGGCTGCTCCGATGGCCAGGGCGACGGGGTCGACGTGGCCGAGCGTGTAAAGCACCAGCGACGTGGCCCCGCCGATCGGGAGGGAGGCGGCGCCGGCGGCGAGCATGAGCATGCTGGCGTCGGTCGCCTTCTGGCTCATCGGCGGCCGACCGGGCTGTGGTACGGGCGGCGTGGTTCCGATGGTGGGGTTCGGGCTGGGGTCGCGGTAGGTAGTCGGGGGCTCCATGGCCTCGTTTACGGCGGCGATGAGGCGCTCGGCGTCGGTGGTCATGGCCGGCCCTACTTGCTGGAGACGGAGTTGACGGTCTGGCTGGCGGTCTGCACGCCGGTGCCGATGATCTCCTGGACCTTGGCGACGCCTTCGGCTCCCCACGGAGTGCCGACGAGGAGGATCCAGAACACGGAGACGGCGAAGAACTCGCGCTTGCGGAACGAGGAGTCCTTCTTGAACCAGACGCCGAGGCCGATGGCGGCGAGGAGGAAGAGGGCGGAGAGGGTGATGGTCATGGCGGGCTCCGATTCGTTTGGGTTAGGCGTCGAGGAGTTCGGCGGTGTGCCAGTCGCGGTCGATCTTGCGGAGCTTGTCCAGGCGTTCGAGGCGGGCGGTGGCGTTGGCAACGTTGGTCGGCTTGAGGCCCGTGACGTCGGCGATGGCCTTGTTGCGCCGGGCACCGCTGTCGACGGCATCCCAGACGAGTTGCGATCGGGTGGGCGGGACGAGGTCGTCGAGGTCGTCGTCTTCGACGGCGGGTGCGGGGCGGGTGTCGATGACGGTGGTGTTCTTGGGCCTCTTGGCGTGTTCTTCTTTGGCGAGCTCGCGGAGGAAGGCGTCTTCGCCGTCGGCGTCAAGGTGGCGGTACTCGGCGCGACGCAGGTAGGCGGGGCCGGCGATCTCTGCCTCGCGGTCGGTCACGGATGTCAGCGGGTACTGCCGGCTGAGGCGGGCGGGGTTGCTGTGGAAGGCAACGCGCGACTGCGTGTACTGGGCCGTGCCGTCGGCCATGTAGAACAGGCCGCCGGTTTCGGATCCGTCCGGGAAGCGCTCGGGGAGCGGGGCGAGCTTGAACTGCGGTTTGCGGGAGCCGAGGGACATGGCGTCGACATCGGCGCGGGCGGTGCGGAAGAGGGCGATGTTCCCGGACTGGAGCATGTCGCGGACGGCGTTTGCGGAGGCGTTCGATCCGATGGCGTCGAGGTTGGGGATCTGCAGCCAGATGCGGGCTGATACGCCTGCCGCGCGGGAGAGGCGGCCGATGCTGGAGACGCCGCTAAGCAGGGGCTTGACGTGGTCGGCTTGCGGATCCTTGAGGATCATTTCGTTGAACTCGTCCCACGTCAGCGACATGGGGGCGAAGGGTTCGAAGGGCACGAAGAAGGACCGGCCGTTCTCGGTGTAGCCCTCCTCGTCGAGCCACTGCATCTTCATCTGCTCGGCGTAGCGGAACTCGGAGACGGCGGTGCCGGCTTGCGCCATGACCATGGCTCCGTAGGGGCTCTTGAGGATCCAGTCGATGTCGTTCATCCACGGGGCGTATCCGGCGCCGCCCTTGCCGTCGGCGAGCCAGGAGACGAACCCGTTAGCGCGCTGGGCGACCTGCAGGTCTTCCTCAAGGCTGGTCTTGCCAGCGCCGGTGGTTCCGGATCCGAAGGAGTGATTGGCGGATGCGGAGGGTCGGCCGGACAGGCCTCGGCGTTTGGCGTCGAACTTGAGCAGCCGCCACCTGGCGGGGTTGTCGTAGAGGTCGCGGCCGATGGTGATGTATCCCTGGTCGTCCATGATCAGGGCGTCCAGGTCGAGCTTCACGCCGCCGGCGAGCGGGTTGACTGCCATGTCATTGACCTCGACACGTCGGGCGTCGATGACGCGCAGGTGCAGTCGTGCCTCGGCAGCGGAGCCTTGCATGTCGAGGGCTTGGGCGACGGCGCGGGCGGTCACCTGCCCGACGTCGGTGCCCCGCCTGGGGAGGAGGATCTTGAACTTGCGGCCGAACCGGGTGGTTTCCGCGTCGTACAGCTCGCTCTGCGGGTAGGGGCTGAACTCCCGCCACACTGCGGGAAGGTCGTTCTCGTCAAGCCCCGACGTCACGGCTCGAAGCCGGACGGAGAGCTTGGCTCGGGAGGCGGCCATGTCGTCGGGCCGGTGGATGTTGACGGCTCGCGGGGGGACGTCGAACGCGATCGACACGGAGTCCTGGTCCAGTCCGGCGGCGGGCCTGGCCGTGGTGGAAACGATGACCGCGGTAAGTCGGTCCGCGTTCAGCTCGACGCTGACCAGCTTCGATCCGGGCAGCGGTCCTTGGTCGCAGGCGATCCACTCTGCCCAGCGGGCGAGGTACCAGTCTTCCCCGGCGAGCTGCTGCTCTGCGGGGGCCTGGGCCGGGGTGGGCTTACGCCACACCCACTTTCCCCAGGTCGCGGCAATGGAGCCGATGAGGAGGTGTGCCCACCAGGGCATGTCGAGGTGGCCGGTGATGGGAATGGCGGTGAGTGGTCCAGCGCGCAGGGCCATCTCTATCGGGCTGTAGCGGCGCCACCAGCCGGACTTCCAGGAAGGCAGGACCCGTGTCCAGGCCTGGCGGAATGCGTCACAGCGGGCACGACGGGCGTCGGCGGTGACTTCACGGACGAGGGCGGGACGCTGCGGATGCGTGTGCCAGGCGATGACCTGCCGGTCCACAGGCCAGACGACTGGAACATTGGCAGGGGCGGCGAGGCGACGTCGCATGCGGCGCAGGGTGCGTCGGTAGCCGCGACGGCTCGAGCGGCACATCCACTCCCACGGCTCGCCCTGACCGGGCAGCCAGCGCCAAGGTCCCGGGTGCATGCCGAGGTAGGCCCAGCCCGCGGTGACGCCAGCGGCGCCGACGGTGGAATAGAGGAGCGGGTCGCCGGCCAGTAGCGCAGACGCGGTCCCGAGGGCCGCTCCGGCGTACAGGCCGGGGGTGTCGAGGGCGGCGCGGAGCCGGGTGGGCTTGGCGGGGGCTTCTTCGGTGGTGGCTTTGGGTACGGTCGCGGTTGCCATCGGGTCTCTCCGGGTCTGCGGTGGTGGAGGGCGGGCCATGGGCGTGGCCCGCCCTCGTGATGTCAGGTCAGCGGCGCTGGATGAAGACCGGTTCAGCCATCTCCACGTCGTGGCTGCGGTTTCCGTCGGCCATGCGGCTGTGCTGGCCTCGGGTCTCGTCGTCGAGTCCCTGCGCCGCGACGGAGAGGACGTCGGCGGCGGAGACGATCCCGCCTACGTTGTCGGCCATGGCGGCGGAGAGGCTCGCGACCTCCATGTAGGCGGTCGTGGTCGGCGCATCGACCACGAGGAGGGTCATGCCCTCGGAGAGGTAGCGGGCGGAGTCAGCCCGGTCGCCGAAGCGGGTCTGCAGCCGGCTGACGGCTTCGCGGGTTCGGGCTGCGCGGACTCCGTAGGCGGCGGCTCGGGCTAGGACGCCGGCGTAGGTGGCGCTCATGGTCAGGCTCCCTGGGTTTCGTAGATCTCGGACTCGGCGTTGACGTCTTCGCTGTCGACCCGGTCGGAGGTGTAGAACTCGCGGTCCTCGACCGTTTCCATGTCGGCGGCGATGCTGGCGTAGAAGCCCTGGCCGGACTCGAGGGAGGCCTTGGCCTTCGTCACGGCTTCGCTCTGGGCGATCGTGTTGGACTTGAGGTCGTCGAGCTGGGCGAGGATCACCCGGTACTGCTCGGCGCATCGGCTGATCCAGTCCCGCATGCCGGGGCTGCGCAGTTGTGCGACGAGCTCGTCGGCTCGGCCGATCTCGCGTTCGCAGCGGTCCCTGATCCGGTCGTAGGCCAGGAGGTCGTCTTCGCACATGGCGGAGAGTTCGCCGCTCTCGTCCAGTACCGACTCGTAGGTGATCTCTGCTGCCATGCGGCCGACTCCGTTCTCGTGGGGCTGGGCTGGGGCTATGGGCTCGGAGGCTTCTGTGGGTGCGGTGGGCGCTTCCGGCTCCCGGGGCCCCGGCACGAGGGCGGCGCCAGCGGGTGCGGGCGCAGCGGCGGGCGGAGTAGCCGCCGTTGCGGGGGCCTCGACGAGAGGGGCGGGTGCCGGACCCTCTGCCGCCGGTGCGGCCGGGGCTTCGGGCTTGGCCATGACCACTCCGCTGGGGACGCCCGCAGTGGGCGGTTCCGTGGGCATGGGCGGCATGAACGGCGGCTCGATGATCGGGGCCGGGTCCGGCTCGCCCTCGGCCTTGCGGCGCTCGCGGTACTCCTTGAGGGCCGAGCGGCCGGTGTCGCGGGCCCAGTACACGCCCTTGGCGGTCCAGTTCCCGAGATGCCTGCCAGCCGGGGTGGCGACCCGCTCCAGCGGAGTGTGGCCGCGATACCCGGACCGAAAGGACTCGGGAATCGTGAGCGGCTCGACACCGCTGTCCGCCGGCGTGCTGCCGTGCTTGTCGGCGATCTTCCGGACAGCCCTCTCGTGGCGGACATGCTCCCGCCTCAGATCACGCTCGGCCGGGCTCAGGCCCAGCTTCGCCTGTTCGCTCTGCGCTCCTGCGGCCCACGCCAAGAGGCAGGCGGCGATCAGTACTTCCATCACTTCCCCTCACGTACTGCGACGGGGAGGGGTGAACGGCTGGGCTGTGCGCGCACGTGCGCGCGTAGCAGATCCGCCGGTTCATCTCTACCCAGGTGAATGAACGAGTGAATGATTACCGTGTGTAGCGTTCGGTGATGCGCTGGAGAGCGTCCGCCGCTTCCTGCCAGGCCCGGTTGGCGATCACCGGATCGACCTGCTGAAGAGTGCTGCGGAGGCGGTCCATTCGTCGGGTCGCCCCGGCCTTGGGGGACGCGGCGTCTGCGCGCTTGATCTCTTTGGTCCAGTAGTTCGAGCTCATGACCTCATCCCTTCGACTGGAGGGCAGGGCCTGCCGGGTCTGCTTGCCGGGTCTGCGAGCGTTCCGCTCCCCGGGTCACTCCTCGGCTGGCCTGCGGGTTTGTGGTTCCGACTGCTTCCGGCAGTCTCGGCAGGGTCCAGGGGCTGGCGCCGCTGGGCCTTGCCGGCTGTGCCGGGGCGCGGGTCAGGCGGGTACGACTTCGCCTTCATGGGCCTTGATCTCGTCCCAGGCGAGGCGGACACGCTTCTCGCGGGCCTGGAAGCCCTCCTCCTTGAAGGCGGCATACGCCTGCCGGTAGGAGCGGGGCGGCTCCATCGTGAAGCGGAGCCACCGGATGACGACCTTGAGCCGTTCGTCGGTGAGGTACTCGTTGGGCTCGGGCTTATCGACCCCTGCGGCCTGGGCGAGCTCTTCGAGGGTCATGGGGTCCTCGACAGGGACCTGTTCCAGGTCCGGCTCGGTGTCCGATTCATCCTGAGTGACGGGCTCCGTGGCCGCGGCCTCAATTTCCGGGATGACCTGCGTGGCCAGCGTGTGGCCACCCTGCTCAGGCGGGGTGTGGCCAGCTCCCGTGGCCACGGGGCGTGGCCCGATGGTCAGCAGCTCCCTGGACGTGAACGCGGAGGCCTTCACGCCGTACTTCTTGTCGGCCTCGGCGAGGGTCTCTTCGGCCTTGGAACGCGCCTTGCTGATCTTCTTCTGAGCATCGGTAAGCACCTTGGCTCGGGCGATCTGCCGCTCCATCTCCGCGAGGTGCTCGGCAGTCTCGACGACCACGTCCATGCAGGCATCCGAGGCCAGGTTCCGGGCATCGGCTGCGGCCAGCGCCTGGGCATTGCGGGCGGCAGCGGACTGGTCCGCAATGCGGGTGGACGTTTCCTGGTCGGCCAGGACGTTGTCGACGAAGAGGCGTACCCCCATGAACACGGCGGCGGCAACGGGTACTCCGGCGAACGCTTGGGCGTGGCCGAGCTTGAGCAGGACGACCACGGAGACGCCGAGCGCTACGAGCGAGATGCCGAACATGACGATCATGCCGACTGTCGAGCGCTGTCGGATCGCCATCCCGGAGTAGCGGATCGAGGCGACCCACACAAGGTCGTAGACGAGGGCGATGGTCCAGCCGGCGGCCATCGCGGCGTGCCCTTCCAGACCGATCTTCTGGCTAGCCAGAGGGCCGACGGTCACAGCCGTCAACACGAGAGCGGCGGCGGTGAGGAGACGCTCCAGCACGGCGAACGCGTTGATCGATTTGATGCGGCCCATCACTCCTCCTTTCCAATGGACGACGCCATCAGGCGGCGTAGGGCAGGTCGAGGTCGGCGGAGGTCTGCAGGAATTCGTGGACCTGGACCACGGCGACGAGCTGGGCGGCTTCGGCCGTGAGCTGCTGCAGGGTCTTGTGCTCGTACCAGGCGTCCTCGGTCTCGGCCTGGATCAGGGTGAGGTGTGACATGACGGTGGTCCTTCCGGTGGTCAAGCGGGGTGGGGGTTCAGGCCTGGCGGGCGGCGAGCCGGTCCAGGTAGTCCTTGTGCTTGACGCGGTAGGCGCTGATCTCCGCGTCGGTGATCCCGTGCTTCTTCTGAGCAGCCACGGCGTTGGCGAACGAGTGCCGCTGGTCTGCCGTGAGCGGGCCGCGCTGCTCCATGTGGGCCTTGAGGTGGGCGTAGACGGTCACCCATTCCAGAACGCGGACGCGCTCGGTGATGTCGGTTTCGGGCATGGCTGTGCCTCCAGTGGTCGAGCTGGGGGTGGGATTCAGCGGGGCTTGCCGCAGCAGTGGCAGCGGCCCTGGTCTTTGCGGCCGTTCCAGGTGTCGCAGTGACGACACCGCCACTTGGCGAGGAGCTTGGTCACTCGCCGTCCTGCGGTTCGATGGGGTCGCGGCTGCCCTGTCCGCACCAGTCGCATGCGGTGATCGCGGCGCTCACGACGTCATCGCCGGGATGCCGCGGTCCGCGAGGTACTGCTCGAAGACGGTCGGGTTGACGCGGAGGGTGCCTCGTCCGGAGCCGACGCGGTAGGCAGTCAGGCGGCCGGACTTGATCTCGCGGTACACAGTCGCCCTGTCGACGTCGAGGACGTCGGCGATGGCCTTGACCTTCAGGGGATCGGTGGCCTGCCCTCTCTGCGGGGCAGGCACGTTAGGCTTGTGCTGCATCTCTGAGACCCAATCTCTGATGCGCTGGCCCTGGCAGGCCTGGTGTTGGTAGCACCGGGATCAACCTGCTGGGGCCTTTGCGCGCTCTGGGGCATTGCAGAACTTGCGGCTTCTGTCGAAGTTGCCGATGGCTAAAGGTTATGACGAATGTCGTTCCAGTGCAAGGCTGTGAGCGTGTCATCACGCGATCCGCCGTAGATGTGCCGGTCAGCCCCGTGGTTCACTTGTTGTGACCAATGGCCAAGGAAGGGGCAAAGTGGCGTATCAGGGCAAGCCGGCTTACCAGCAGATCGCCGACGACATCAGACAGCGCATCCTCGACGGCGCCCTTCGGGCTGGAGACCGACTGCCCACCGAGGTCGACCTCATGGCCGAGTACGGCGTCTCCCGGATCGTCGTCCGCGGCGCCGTCGAGCTGCTCTCAAACGAAGGTCTCGTCAAGAAGGAGCAAGGTAGGGGCACCTTCGTCCGCGACCAACGCCCCCCGGAACGCCGCATCTCGGGTGACCTCTACGGCAAGCGGCCGGTCGCCTCGCCCATGAAGCGCGCCACAGAGGCCGAAGGCCGACGCTCCGAGTGGGACCACACGACACGGACCACGACGGCAACCCAAGCCATTGCCGAACGCCTCGGTATCGAACCCGAAGACCAGGTCGTCCGCACGACCTACACGTACCTTGCGGACGAGACGCCGATGATGCTGTCCACGTCCTACGAGCCGCTCGCGCTAACGGGTGGCACGCCGATCGAGCACCCGGAGAGCGGGCCGATCACTGGAGTGGTGCCGCGGATGGATTCGATCGGGCTGCACATCACGCACGTCACGGAGGATGTGACTGCGCGGGCGCCGCGACCCTACGAGGGTGAGGCGTTGAGGATGGCGCCCGGCGTGCCGGTCATCGAGATCGTTCGGACGTACTACGTCGAGGACCGGGCGGTGGAGACGTGCGACATCGTGATCGCGGCGGACCGGTACGCGCTGAGTTACACAATTCCGATCCCGCCCTACGAGGAGCCTCAGGCCTGACCCCGGACACACGACTGCCCCCGACCTCGGATGAGGCCGGGGGCTTCGTTCATGCCGCGGACGCGTTCGCCTGCTCGGGCTGTAGCAGTTGCGCCCGCGTGTGGTGGTGCCCGCACCGGTTGCAGTCGGTCCCGCCGATGTCGAACAGCCCAAACTTGAACCCTCCCCCGCAGCCCAGGCAGACCGCAGAGGCTTTGACCGGCTCCCGCCCGCCGTCGACGAGCGCCTTGGCGGTCCGCTGAATCCCATCGATTTCCCGAGCGAATTCATCAAGCGCCGGATGCCGCTCGACGGCCCGCGGCAGGTTGAGCCGGAGGGTGGCCACGGCCTGGTCGATGCGGTGCTGAAGCCGTCCGCCAGTGCCTCGGGTGGCGAGTCCTTGGCTGGACCACTCCTCCACCCAGGATTCCAACGTCCCCACAATCCCGCCGGCCGCGGTGAGGTCGAGGATCTGCAGGTTGGCAGGGATGGATGGGCTGCTGCTGCCGGACACGATCTCGCCTCCGGTGTGGGCGCCGGGTTCCATGCGGAGGCAGAGGCGGGCGTACAGGCCGTAGGGGCCGGCTATCGCGGCGAGCTGGTCGCCGATGCGGCGCTCGCAGGGGCGGCAAGCGAACCTCCCCAGCTCGTCTTCCCACAGCTCTCGGGTGCAGCAGATGCAGTTCGTGGACTCGTTCACGGCAACTCCTGTGCGGGCGGTACGGGTTGGGTCAGGCGGTGGGCGGTTGCGGCTTGTCGCACGGCTCGGGTGCCACTGCGATCCAGACTTCGGCGTGGACTGCCGGGCCGCCGTCGTAGCTGATGCTGCGGATGAAGGGGGTGAGGTCGTTCCAGGTGGTGACGACGAGACCGTCGCAGTCGGGGCAGATGCCGGGTTCCTCCATGCGGTCAGGCATCGGGGACCTCCTTCGGCGGTTCGAGCGCGGCGAGGACTCGTTGCCCGGCGTCCAGTCCGGGGTAGTTCAGTCGTAGCCAGGCGGCGACCTCTCGAACGCGCTCGATGGTGGCTTCAGCTGACTTCCGGCGGGGCGTCTCCGTCTTGTGGTTGAGCAGGAAGCAGCCATCGGCGGTCTCGAAAGCAGCGAGGATGCGGCCAGCCATGTCGAGGCGCTGCTCAGGGGCGGCGCGATTCCAGCTCCAGATCCACTGGGCGGGGCTGCCGCTGTTCGCGGCCTCGGGGTGGGATTCCTCGCCCTCGTGGAGGCCAGCGAGGGCGTCCCGGAGCCGGTCGATCTCCTTGGCCTGCCGATCGATCTGCTGCTGGAGCTGCCGTTCGGATTCGCGGCTGGCTGCGGCGTCTTGGCGGGCCCGCTTCCGCAGGGCTTCGTACTCGTCGGCGGTGGGTCCTGCGTCGCCGCGTCCGCAGTGCGGGCAGTAGCCGGCGGCGGGGAAGGCGCCAACGTCGGGGTGGTGCCGTTGGAGGTGCTTGGTCCAGTGGGTGGGCGGCACGGTGGTCTCGCAGTGGGGGCAGCGGACCGGGTAGCCGATCGCGGCGGTGAGCTGCGGGTTGTCGAGGCAGGTGTCGCGGTTGGCGTGTGGCGTTATGTCCAGCCGCGGCGGGATCCCCTTCTGGATGCACTCGGGGCACGGCTGCCGCGTGCTGGGGTTGTGCTGGTGGACGGCCGGGTCGTAGTCGCCGGGGTCTTCTGGGTCGTATCCGTCGCCGCCGCAGTGGGTGCAGACGCGGGGCTGCCCGTCGGCGCAGGGCTGGCAGAACGGCTGCTCGCGGTAGTTCCGGTAGGTGACGGGCCCCCCGCCGCAGACGCAGCAGGCTTCGGCGGCGGTGGTGGCCAGCACCGCATCGACAACGGCTTCCCGGCCGGCGGGTGGCAGCCACATCCCGAGCGTGTTGATGGCCTGCTTGACGGCGTCGAGGGCCCGGTCGCGGAGGGTGGGCGGGGTGGGCATCAGAGCAGCTCTCCTTTGATGATCACGGTGTCGACGTCGCGGTCTTCGCCGGTGGGCACGTTGGCGCACGGGTTGCCGTGGCCGGTGCGCACGGGTGGTGCCGGGATGGCGATGTCGCAGGGTTCGGGTGGCCAGCCGTCGACCTCCAACGCGAGGCCGGTCACGGCTGGGTGCTCGCGGGTCGGGTGGCGCGGGAGTTCCACCACGTCTCACGGTCGATCGGGTTGTCGGATCCGGGCCGCCGGCTGAAGTCGCGGCAGGCGCGGACCCGGTACTCCCAGGTGCCGTCGTTGCATGGGCCGCGGGTCTCGAGGATCTCGGCGGTCCCGTCGGGGGTGGCGGTGCTGGTGGCCCACTGCTGGTTGACGTGGGTTACTCGGGTGCCGATGGCGAGGGGGCGGGCGGTCACTGGCCGGCCTCGCTGCTGATCCATGCGCCGAGGGCTTTCGTGTAGTCACGCCGCGCCTTGGTCGCCTGGGCTTCGGCGTGTTCGGCGGTCTCCCGCAGTTCGACGAGGTCGGGGGCGTGGGATTCGACGGGGCCGCGCAGCCAGTCGGGCATGACTTTGGCGAGCTTGCTGACGGTGCGGGTCTTCAGGCAGAGGGCCACGAAGGCCCGTACCTCGGTCTCGGTGTTGAGTGGCACGACGGTCATGGGTTCCTCCGGGTGTCGGGTCGGGGCGGCGGGGCTACATCGGGCCTCTGAGCGCCTCTCAGGGGCTCTGGTGTGAAACGGGTCGGGATTTCGCTGCAATCGCGGGAGAAGGGCCCTCAGGCCGCTTCTTGGGCCTGCCGTGCAGCCTTGAGTCCGTCGCGGTACGCCTTCTCGCCGTCGCGGCAGTCGTCGCACAGCGGGATCCGGCGCCGGATGTGCGTCTCGTAGCCGTTGTGGTCACCGTGCTCGAGGAGACGGCCGTCGAGGATCCCGGCCCGGCACGCCAGAAGGACCGCGTGCGGAGCGTTGCGGGCGCCGAGCTTGCGCATCGCCCGGTTCACCGTCGCCGTGAATCCCTTCGGGGTCATAACGAGCTGTCGGGCGGCCTCGGCGTGGGTGGTGCCCGCCGCGACGAGGTGGAGGGCCTGGAGTTCACGGCGGGCCAACTGCCGGGCAGGCGCGGTCACTGGAACTCCAGCGGCTCATCGTTCGCGGCGGCCTGCTCCATGCCGTCAGCGAGGGCCAGGCCACTGCCGTGGTCGTAGTCGCCGCTCTCCCAGATCGCCTCAACGATCCGGCGGAGGGCGGGTGCAACCTCCCGGCACTCGGCCGGGGTCAGTTCGCCGTCGCAGTCGGAGTGGTCGAGCAGGGGGCGGAGCGGGGTGGCCACGGAGTCCCAGTGGCGGTTGCCGCCGAAGCCCTGCATCTTGCCGAGGTCGATGCCTTCGTGGTTGGCGATGGTCTTTCGGAAGAGGGCGAAGCCGGAGTAGGCCCACTGCGCGCCGCCGTGGCTGAAGTCAATGCCCATCAGGTTCTCCTTCGGTGCGGTGAGAGGATCGGGGTGTCCGGCCGGCTGCCTATCCCGCAGCCGGCCGGACGTGTCATGGGGTGGGGACTGCGGCGTGCTGCGGAGCGCTGGCGATGGTGTCGGCGGTGCTGGTCCACGGGTGGTGGTGGCTGACCTTGGGAACGCCGCAGTGCCCGCACAGGGCGTCGTCGTGCCGCAGGATCTCGGTGATCTCGTCGTCGCCGAAGCCGTCGCGGCGGAGGCTGGCAGCCATCTCGTCGAGCTCTGGCGGGTCGATGCCGAGCGCGGTCAGGACGGCGGTCAGAACGGTGCCGGGATCGGCGCCTTCCTCGCCGGCCGCGCCTTCGATGGCGTGCCAGGCGGCGTCATGCTCGAGCTCGGTGAGCTGGCGGCGGGCGGGCTGGGCGGTCATGTCGTGGCCTTTCGGGTTCGGTGGGTGCGGTAGACGGCGGCGGCGAGGTCGGCGTAGTGCTGGGCGGCGGCGGTCACGGAAGGGTTCGGGCGCGCTCGTACCTCTGGCGGGCGGCGATGAACGCGGAGTTGGTGCCGCCTCGGTCGGGGTGGGCGTCGGCCATGGCGGCCTTGAGCTCCGGCAGTGACGCCGGCTTCGGCTGGCGGGGAAGCGTCGGCTCGGCCAGGTACAAGGTCCGCGCGATCGGCCGGTAGAAAATCTCCCCGGCGGCTTCCATGCGCTGCCGGTCGACGAACGCGGGCCGGTCGCCGCACCGCACGAAGTAGATCCGGCGGGCGGTCTTCTTCGTGATCCGGTGGCGGAGGATCCGGTAGTTGCCGAGGGGGCCGTCGTCCCAGTTGGCATCCCACAGCTCGTACAGAAACTCGACCGCGGCGGGCTGCCCGCTCATGCGCTGGCCTCCTCGGCCGCGGCGTGGACGGTGAACCCGCCGTCGGGGTGCCGGATGATCCAGTCGCCGTAGAACGCGATCACATGGCCGGGCCGGTCGCCGATGCGGAGGCCGACGCATTCGAGGCGGCCGTCGTCTCCGGCGGCCCAGTAGCCCTTGGCGAAAACGCCGAGCTTGTCGATGTCGTTGTCGACGCGGCTGATGTTGCGGGGCGTGAGCTGCCAGGTCTGGCAGCCCTCCTTCTCGAGCTCGAGGACTGCGAGCGGGGTCTCGGTCATGCTGCGGCTCCAAGGGCTTCGGTGTAGCGAGCGGCGTGGACGTCGGTGGGCTGGCCGTCGTCGTGGCAGGGGGTGCCGGGTGCGGTCATGCGGCGGCCAGCTCGGCGTAGATGCGGCTGGCGGTGGTGACGTCGCGGCAGACCCAGTCGCAGCGCTCCGTGCCGCCGTACCCGGACCGGTTCTCAGAGCCGGTGAGTCGGACTTGCTGCCGGTGCAGCTCATCGTGCAGCTCCTCGGCGGTCGTCCACGTCATGTCGGCCGGCGTCCGGTTGGGGCTGCGGGTGCAGCCGCGGAACTTGTGCTGGGCGAGGTGGGTGACCCGGTTGGTGTAGGCGTCCTTGCGGGCGGCGTTGGCGTGCAGCCAGCGGACGAAGGTGGGCTCCAGCAGGCCGACGGGGCGACGGCTGCCGGGGCAGCAGGGCCAGCCGGGGCTGGAGTGCTTGAACAGGGTGCCGTCGGCGCGGACGCGGACCTCATCGGAGCAGGCGGGGCAGTAGCCGAGGCGGGGTAGCGGATTGACGTCCATCAGGCGGCCTTTCGGATCTGGGTGTGGGTTTGGGTGGGGTAGACGGTGGCGAGGCGGCCGACGGCCCACTGATGGCGGCAGCAGGGGCAGCGGTAGCCGTGGGCGAGGTGCTGGCCGCGGTGGCGGGATGCGATCGGGGCTATGCCGCGCTCGAGGCAGTTCGGGCAGGTGTCGGTCACCAGATCGCTCCTGTCGGGGAGTAGCCGGTGAACTGGTCGGCGTCCATCGGGGTGTAGGTCTCCCAGGGCCAGTTCTCGCCTTGGCGGATGAAGGCGGGCCAGTCGCGCTCGTCGCGCATGCCGCGCCAGGGGACGACACGTCGGCCGCGGCAGCCTTCGGTGTTGGCGGCGGACTTTTCGTCTTCGACGGGGCGGAGGCCGAAGCCGAACTCGGGCCAGCGCATCCAGAGGGAACTGCCGAGGGGGCGGAGGTTGCGGTGTTGTCCCATGCCGTTGTGGTGGGGGGCGTGGGCTTCGAGGAGGACGGCGCATCCGGCGGTGGCGCGGGCCTCGTCGATGACGACGGACACCTTGCGGGCGAGCTCTTCGCTGTTCGGGTCGCCGGCGTGCAGCCGGTAGACGGGGCCGATGATCAGGACTTCGGGCTTGATCTTTTCGACGCGGCGCATCATCCAGGCGCGGTCGCGGGGTTGGGTGAGGTCGAGGCCTTCCGGGCGGCACTCGATGTGGAACATGCCTCGCCGGACGCTTTGCTCGATCTTCGCGGCGGCTGCGAGGAGGGGGCGGAACTTGCGGCGCGAGGAGGCAGCCGAGTTCTCGCAGTCAAGGGTGAGCACCTTGACCGGCTCGATGGTCTCCCAGGTGCGAAACGGGTGGATACCGGCGGCGAGGGTGACTGACATCTGGCGGAGGAGGGTGGACTTGCCGCCGCCTTCGGACGCGGTGAGGATCAGCCGGTCCATGCGCTCGAGGAGTCCGGGGACGATCCAGTTGAACGTGTCCTCGTGCTCGACGAAGTCGAGGATGTCCTCGGTGGGCAGCTCCTCGGCCGCCATGCCCTGGTCGCGGAGTTCCCGGGCGGCGGTGACGGCCTTCTCGACGAGGTCGGCGGTGGCGGTCTCGGTCTGATAGCCCCTCTCGACGAGGTTGGCACCGTGCTTGATGAGGTCGCGGCGCAGGGCCCGGTCGTGGACGACCTCGGCGTAGTCGCCGGGGTTCGTGGCGTAGGGGCACTGCTGCATGATCCAGAAGACGTAGCCGGGTCCGCCGACGGATCCGAGGTCGCCGGCGTCGGCGAGGTGCTTGTTCACGGTGATCGGGTCGATGGCCCTCTTGCCGTCGGCCCGCATGTCGGCCATGGCCCGGAAGACGGTGGCGTTGATCGGGCGGTAGAAGGCGGCCGGGGTGAGGATCTCCAGAGCGGTCGTGAGGGCCTGGGCTCCTTGCAGGCACGCAGCGAGGACGAACAGTTCGGCGTACTCGTCCTGCGGCGGGACACGTTCGAAGGTGTCGGTGGGCGGTGCGAGCTCGATGGTCACTAGTAGATCCCCTTGTCTGCATAGGACTCGCCCGATACGGCGCGGAGGTTGGGGCGCTGTCGGCGCTTGGCTTCGCGGTTGGCGTCCTCGCGGATCCACTTCTGCCAGGCGGCCGGCCAGGAGTGCCGTTGCGCGCCGGTGGAGCGGTAGTGGTCGAGGAACTGCGCGGTGGAGTAGTCGATGTCGACGAGGTCGCTGTAGCCGTCGCGCTTGGCCCAGCGCCGCATCTCGTCGCTGATCTTGAAACCGAACTCGTCGATGGGGGCCAGAGCGCTGTCGTCGTGCGGTGCCGCAGAGGCTGCCGACGGCACGCGCGCGCTCCCCCCTTCAGTACTTAGGTTCTTCTTTTGGTTTGGGTGACGTGGGCGTCGCCCCTCCAGCGACGTGGACGTCACCCCATCAGCGACGTGGACGTCAGGGGTGACGTCCACGTCAGGGGTGACGTGGACGTCACCCGTTCCCGGGTCCGGGAAGGCGTCTGAGCTGGGCTTCTTCTTCCCGCCCCTGCGGCGGGATGACGTCAGCGTCACCCGTGACGCCCGCGTCGCCTCATCGCGTCCTGCTCGACCGCCCGGGACGACCGTTTCGAGGGCCAGGTCGTACACCCTCGGACGCTTTCCCTCGGGCAGGTGCGCGGCCTTCGCCTGGTCGCCGAGCCAGATCAATCCGAGCTTGCGGAGCTCGCCGAGATCCCGCTCCACGGACCGTTCGGACTTGCAGGTGTACGCGGCGAGCCGGCCAACGGAGGGGTAGGCGCCGCGGCCCTTGCTGTCAGCGTGCCGAGCGAGACCGCTCAGCGTGGCGACCAGCTGAGACGGCATTGGCGGGGCGTACTCAAGCGCCCAGTCCATGGCCTCTTTGCTCACGGCGTCGTCTTCTCTCTGGCTGGTGCGGGTGGTGGTTGGCTAGGCCGCGGCGGTGGCGAGTTCTGGGCCGTTGTCCTGGCGGGTGTGGATGACGGCTCGGAGCCGCGTTCCGATCCACTCGCCGACCTGCGGGGATACGGCGTTGCCGAAACCGTCGACCTGGTTCCGAGCGGTGCCCCAGACGGTGAAGGTGCCGCTGTAGCCGGCGAAATCGACGTCGAAGCCACAACCGCGGCCTACCTCGTGCGCGGCCATCATTCGGAAGTAGCAGTCCTCAAGCGGCATCTCGGAGAGCGCGGCCCGCCAGTTAGCCATGAGCAGTGCTGTCGTGTCCCGGGCCGTGAGGGTTCCGAGCGGGTCGGTGAGCGGGTGCGGGGCCGTCTCGTTCCCCGTGGGCCCGTTCTGCTTGAACCAGCCGGCGGCCGTGAGCAGGCCCGGAATCTGATCCGAGGTGACTGTCGGCATGGCCTGGCTGTGCATCGCGGCGAGGGTGTTCTTCCGGAACGGAACGACTCCGGACGACACAACGGCGAGCGTCTCCGACCCGACCTGGGTGGGCAGTGGGCTGTTCGCGCCGCGCGGGCTGCCTTGGTAGTTGTCGACCGCAAGCGCGATCGGCGGGGCGAACAGGCCGGTCGACAGGATCGATGTCTCCTGCTGGCTGGTCTGCGTGGCCATCGGCTGCCACGGGTGTCTCTCCGAACCGTGCACGGACTTCGCCGGCATGAGGACCGCGGGGAACTCGGCGAACCGCTGACGGCAGCGCTCCGCGCGGGCCATCGTCGCGGGCGCCAGCGACTTCGCCCGGTCACCGATGCGGGTGCCGAGGGTGGTCAGGTCGAGTGCGGCCAGCGAGGGCGTCATCGGCGGGACGACCGGTCGGCGGCAGCTGGGGCACCGGTATTCGTACTGCTTGCCGTAGCGGACCGACCCGGTCGGCGGGACCCCTGTGCGCCAGGTCCACACCGCTTCGACGTCCTTGTCGCAGTGGTGGCAGCGCGACACCGGCCGGTGTTCGAGGTCGGGGGCGGGCAGAGCCTTGTCCCAGAAGGCGATGTACAGCCGGTCGCGGGACTGCGGCACGCCGAAGAACTGCGAGTTCAGGTACAGCACCTTGTGCCGGTAGTTGAGGAGCTCGAACTGCTTGAGCCACCAGCGGTAGGTGGTGCCGTCTCCGACCTTGGCGCGGCCCTGGACTGCGGGTCCCCAGGATGTGAGTTCGGTGGTGCACTCGACGAGGATCAGCCGGGGGTGGTGCTGGGCGGCGTAGTGCAGGACGCAGTTCGCGGTCGCTCGGTCCCGCTCGGACTTGGTGACCCGCGCCTCGTAGTCGGGGTCGTCGTAGTCGAACAGCGTCGCGCCCTGCTCGTAGGCCTTGATGGTGTTGGCCTGGGAGTGGTTCACGCAGCTCACGCCAGCCACCAGGAGATCGGCGGCGGGGAGGTCACGGGCCGAGTGGTAGTCCGCGGCCTCAGGGTCGACCAGGTCCGCGATCCAGTGCTCGGCGTCGGGGTGGTTCGCCTCGTGGACTTCGACCTTGTAGCTGTTGTGGTTGGCGGCCATGATCGTGGTGAACCCGGCCATCTGGATACCCTTGGTGAGGCCGCCGAAGCCGGAGAACAGGTCGACGGCGGTGAGGTCGTCGTGCCGGAAGTTGCGGCGCCTGGTAGCCGGCCGGTGCGTAGCGGTGCGGGCCTTCTTGTTTGCTCCGGTGGACATCAGGCGGCCTTTCGCATGTCGTCGTAGGTGGCGGTCTTCTTCTGGTTGCGGAGCACGACGGCCAGGTCGTGGATGTAGGCCTCGCTGGCGCCCATCTGCTTGGCGATGGCCGACTCCGATTCCCCAAGCGCAAGAAGGTGTTCGAGCTCGGCCATACGCATGGAGTCGCGGCCGTTCTTGGCCGGCGGCGTGTACGGCTCGTCGACCTCGGGCAGAGCGGCCGGGTCGTCGATCGTCGTTTCGTCCCAGGCCAGGGGCCCAGACCAGCCGTTCGCCGTTGCAAGGTTCCGGGCCCTGATCGAGGTTCCCGGCACTCGGCTGAGCTGCCGGTACACGACTGCGACCTGCTCGGCGGTCGAGGCACGGACGGAGGGCAGTTCCCCTCGGGCGATCCGGTTGAGTGCATCGCGGTGCAGGCCGACCCGAGCGGCAATGGCAGTGCCGTTGTGCCCCATGAAGATCAGGGCGCGGATTCGTCGGGCAGTGCCAGCCGCATCGACGTCTCGCGGAGCTTCGATCGGGGGCTGTACCGGGATGGACAGGATCCGTCGTTCGGTGTCCCGGCTGATCGTCTTGTGGGCGCCAGTGACCAGCGCGCCGATCGTTCGCCGTGCGACTCCTGTGGCGCGGGCGATCTGCCCCTGGCTCCAGGTCGAGGCCACCAGCTTCTTGACGTGCCGGGAGGCCGGGGCCGCGTCAGTACGACGCCGGTTGCCCTCGTAGTGGTCGAGGCGGAGCCGGGCCATGTAGCGGTAGTTGTCGGCCTCGCATTCGGAGAGGCGGCAGCCACGCAGGTAGCAGGCTCGCTGTCCGTGTTGGGGAGTTGACTGCTTCACGGCTGTTCCTTCCTGGGCTGGCGCTGGGTGGGGATGAAGAGGAGCTCGGCTTCGATGCGGGTGTCGCTGTACGGGTCACCTGGCTGTTGCTCGATGCCGTTGTCGCGGAGGGCCCGGTAGGCGGCGAGGTCAGCGAGGAATTGCTGGCGGGGCGAGACCCTCGTGGCCGGCTGCTGGGTGTCGTCGTCGCGGGTGAGCCGGCGGATGACCCAGGCGGCGGTGAAGACGAAGACGACGATGGCGAGGTCGATGAGGGTTTCCATCACGCAGCCTCCCGTCGGCGGTCACGGCGCTTCGCGGCTATCTCGTGGCCGCGGCCGGTGAGTCGCCAGACGCGGATCTCGTGGGCCTTGGTGCTGGGCAGGTCGGAGGGGACTCGGTCGCCCGTCTTCTCGATGATTCCGCCGTGGCTCAGGCCGTTGATGGCGGCGCCGACGAAGCCGCGGCCCATCTCGGGGAGGAGGTGGCGGATGTCGTTGCAGGAGAAGGTGGTGGCGATCTCGCCGAAGTGGAGGACGGCCTGCTGGACGATGAACGCGTCCCAGCTGGACTGCTGGCGGATCGTGGCCAGTTGGATGTCCTTCTCGGCGGTGGCGAGGCGTTCGGCGAGGGTGAGTTGACGGGGCATGGCGTGAGTCCTCTCGCGTGCGGTTCACTGGGGTGGGCGGCTCTCGTTTCGGGCGAGAGCCGCCCGAACTGCTACTGCTGGGCGGCGGCCTTGAGGGCGGCGCCGCGCATCCGGATGTAGTCGCCGAGGCTGGTCGGCTGTCCGGACTCGGGGTGCATGAGCGGGGTGGCGAGCGCGCTGGCCGCTTCGACTTCGCGGTACAGGGCCAAGAGGCTGGCCGGGGTGGCGTCCTCGGCGCTGGCCGCGTCGATCCACGCGCCGGTGTCGATCTCCTTGGCACCGGACCGCAGCCACTCCAGGTAGGGCTTGGCGATGTCGACGGCCCCGTCGGGGCGGTCGAGCTCCAGTCCCCGGAACGCGGGGCAGCGGCTCTTGATGAAGCGGAGCTGGTTGTCGACGTTCATCTCGGCGGCGACGCCGAACTCGAACTCGATGTCCTTGCGCTGCTGGGCCTTCATTCCCATGTCCACAGGGGCCTTCTGGCCGCGCTCGTTCTCGACAAGGACCCACTTGCGGGAGGAGCGCATCGTGGCGACGACGTGGCCGGGGTAGGCCATGAGGGCTTCGATCATTTCGTTCTGCAGGTCGCCGCCGGGCCCCCAGCCGGCGAAGGTGTTCCCGCCGAACTTGGCCTTGGCGAACTTCTCGACCTGGTCGAGGGTGCCGTCGGTGCCCTTCCAGTAGTGGCTGAGCGAGTCGACCATCGCGACCGGATACTTGGCAGCGCCTGCTGCGGCGAGTGCCTTGATCAGGTCTCGGGGGTCGTAGCGGTGCATGGGGAGGGTGTCGAACTGGGCGTCGATGTCGTTGACGTACAGGGCGGCGGCGCCGCGCTCGGTGTCGATGACCGCGAAGCGCTGGCCCTCGGCAAGGCCTGCGGCGATCTGGAGGCCAGTCCACGTCTTTCCGGACCCGGAAGGGCCCTGGATGGACAGACGGGCCTTCTGGCCGTCCTTCGTGGCGGGCTGGAAGACGAACGGACCGTCGTCGTACTCGTTGCTGGCCGGCTGGCCGCTGTTGCCCTGCAGGCGGGACATGGTGACTCCTATCGGGCGGGCTGGAGGGCGATGGTCGAGCCGTTTTCGCGGGCGGTTCGGTAGGCGATCCGCTGGTCACCGATGACGGCGTTGCGGCCGTTGCCGAGGGCGTCGAGCAGGAGCGACTTGGCCTCCGTGTACTCGGCGTCTGCGGCCTTGGCGTACTCGCGTCGGGTCGCGTACAGCTCTGCGAGGTCCGGCGGGATCTGGACGTCGATCACGTCGTAGCGGTCGGGCTGAACGCGGATCGTGTTGTACGTGATCTCGCTGTCGTCGATGGCCGGCCGCTGCCCGTTGAGGACCGTGGCGAGGAAGTCCTCAGCCGCGGTCCGCATCGTGGCGGCGTCGTCGGCGTCGTACTCGACGACGTACTCGCGGTAGTCGTGGCCGGCGATCAAAACCGCGACGTGGCAGACGTCGAGCCCGAGGGTGTCGAGCTGCCACTGGGCCTGGCAGTAGTAGTGGAGCGGGACCCCTTCGTCCCATTCGTTGGCGACGGGGCTGGTCTTGATCTCGACGAGCTCGCTGCCGAGCAGGTCGGGAGTCGCCCGCTGCCACGGCCGGTCCTGGTGGCGCCAGGTTCCGGTGGGGGCGAGCGCCATCTCGGGGTGCTCGTCGGCGAACTTGGCGCCGACCGCGGGTTCCAGCCGGTTGCCCCATTCGATCTGCGGAGTGACGACGAACGGCGGGACTCGGAGGCCGGACTTCGCGTGCCACAGCTGGAAGCGGTTCGACCAGGGCGAGCAGCCCATGACCGCGGCGATCTGAGTGGCGGTGATGCAGAGGCCGGCGCGGGCCTCGTCCCACTCCGGGGTGCCGGGGGTGAAGGTGCCGAGCAGGATCCCGGTCGGGGTCTCGATGGCGGCCATCAGAAGGGGACCCTCTCTGTGCGACGGGGCCAGAGGCGGATGCGGGCGCCGACGGGGTTCCAGCAGTTGCAGAAGTCGCTGATCTCCCAGGCTTCGTCGTCGGCCTGGCCGATGCCGAGGTGGAAGGTCTCGCCGGAGCCGTCGCAGTCGGGGCAGTGCGGGTCGGGGCCGCGGTGGATGTGGAGGACGCTGCGGAAGATGTCGATCTCCCAGCGGCCGAGTCGGACGGGCATGTGGTCCTGCTTTCGGGATGGGTCGGCCCTCGCCCCGTCGGGGAAGGCGGAGCGAGGGCCGGTGGCCGGAGCTGCGTTGGGGTCGCTGCTCGACGGCCGGTCGGGGATGGTCAGGCGGTTGCCGCGACGGGCGCCAGGATGCGGACCCACTGACCGACTAGCTCGTCTCGGCCCGCGGATTCCCATCGGACGGGCATCTGCATGCCGATGAACGTGGCGTCGTCGTCCATCAGGATGAGCGGCTTGTGGGAGCCAGCCTGCGAGGCGCGGAACCTCTCCCCGGCGTGCCGCCATCGGGCAAGGAAGCCCGCGTCGAGCCCACTGCCCAAGATCGGCTCGGACGGCTCCGACAGGTGCTCGCTCACGTACTTCCGCCAGTCCGGGAAATGGCTGGCGCCGCTGGTGTCGGTGTCGATCCGCAGCCCGCCTGCGCCGTCGTCGAATGTGAGGCGAGTGAGGTCCCCGTCCGCAGCGGCCTCGAGCGTGATGGTGACGGTGCCCGCAGCGTCGAGCCAGGCGATGACGGTCGGCAGTTGCTCGGACGGGATGTGGGCCTGCCACGTCGCGGTCTCGACGATGCCGATGCGGGCGACGGCCATCGTGAAGCGGTCGGTGGCAATGGCGAAGAGGTTGCCGCCGTCGACCTCGAGGCGTGCAGCGTTGAGGACGGGGAGGGCGAAGTCGTCGCTGACATGCGGGGCGATCTGAGTGAGTGCCTTGTGCAGGTCGTAGGCGCTGAGACGTACTGACATGCTTGTCTCCTGGGATGCTTGGGGTGCGCCCCTGCCGCATTCGCCGCGGCGGGGGCGTCCTGCGTGTGGTTGGTGCGTCCGCCGTCGGCCTGTGGTCATCCGGCGGCGGACGGGATCAGAAGCCCGGCACGTGGCTCGGGCTGACGCCAGCGAGCGGCGACAGGTGCAGCGGCAGGACCGGGATCGGCTGCGTCTCCGTGACCGCCGGATGCGCGGTGAGGGAGCTGACTGCGGTGGCGTTGGCCTTGAAGGCCCGCAGCTCCCGGAGTTCGGCGGTCTGGGCTTGCAGCTGGCGCGTGGCCTCGGCCGCGGTCTCCTCGATGCTGGAGAGGCGGTTGGCCTTCGCGTTCGCCGCATCCCACCCGGCGGTCGCTACCGCGAGCCGGCGGGACAGGTCGCAGATCAGGATCAGCAGCGGCACCAACTGGGAGCGGAGCCGCTGGACCTCGTCGACCGCGCGGTGACGGCCGTGGGGGCGCGCTATGTCGAGGAGGCTCATGCTGTTGCCGCCTTCCGGTGCTTGCACTGGCCGAGGAAGCAGGGCTGCGCTTGCTGTCGCCACTGCTCGCGGGTGAGGAGCCGGATCGTGTAGCCCTGGCGGACCTCGCGATCGCGCTCTCGGGTTCGGGGAGTGAACTCGAGGTGGGCCTGCTCCGGGGTGGCCGCCGCGTGGCCGACCATCGAGCCGTATGCACAGCCGTTCTTGTCGGCGCGAACCCAGAAGCAGTCGGTCAGAGGCACGGTCTGTCCGTCGACCTCGACGAGGAGGCGGCTCACGCGGGGACTCCTGCCTGCTCGTCGCTGAGGTCGACCTCGTCAGCGAGGAGTCCGGCGATCTGGACGTCGCGCTCAACCAGCGTGTTGGCCAGTTCCTTGTTCCGCCGCTCGGCGATCGCCAACTTGATCGTGGCCTCGGCCAGCTCGGCGCGGAGTTGGTCGACTGAGGCGAACAGCTGGCGGATGTTGTCCGGGGCGTCGGCGATCTCCATGGCCAGGTGCCCAGCCCAGGCGGGCAGCGTCGCCAGAACAGCCCCCTCGTGGGTGACCTCCCAGACGTCGGTTCCTTCGACCGTGTTCTCGCGGATGTGCCAGGTGTTGCCGTAGGTGGTATCGGCCATCTCGCGGCGGACGATCGCCTCCCGCTGCGGACTCATCGGCTCATGCATCGGAGGCACCGCCCTCGACCACGTCCAGGTCCAGCCCCATGCCGACCTCACCAGCCTCAGGGTTCGCGCTGTCGAACATCACCAGCGGCCGACCGGTGAAGAGGGCTTCCATGAAGGCCGCCCCGAAGGCCTCGCCGTCCTTGTCGTTCATGTCGATGCGGATGGGCTCAGGCATGGTGGCCTCCGGTCTGGATTCGGTGCCCGAGGGCGAGGAGCAGGAGCGAGGCGGCGGCCAGCGCCACGGTGCGGGCCGGGCTGACGAGTCCGAGGGCGGCCATCAGGAAGTCACGGTCGGCGTCGCCCTCAGCGCGGCGGGCGACGTAAGCGGCAGCCGCCTCACGCTCCTCCGGCGAGTTGTGCCCAGCCGTTCCCGCCATCAGCCGGTCGTGACGGTCCATCTCCAGCCCCATCACAGGCTCCCCGCGTCGATGCGGGCGCCGTAGGACTCGACGTCCTCGACATAGCCGGCGTCCAGAGACTTGGTGAACGCCGCCGACATGAGCGTCTTCAGCTTCGGACGGCGCGGGATCAGCGGGCCGTGGTAGTAGTACGCGTCCGGCAGCGGCAGATCCACACCCGGACCGTCTGACCGAAGCATCGGCTCAGCCGCCGGCGACCAGCCTCCGGTCCACATCCAGATCACGCCGGTCACCGCGACGAACTCGCAGTCGAGATCGAACTCGACACCGTCATGCAGGTAGGTCGTCATGCCGCCACCGCCTTCTGCTGGTAGTGCCGGAACCGGTTGAACCGGACGTGGACGGCCTGGATTTCGTCGAGAAACTTGGAGTCCGACCACGGGCTGGAGCCTTGGGCTCGGCGGGCGAACTCCGCCTCCACCTCGACCAGCGCGGCCATCTCCTGATCCGCGAGCTGCGGCAGCAAGGCGGTCATGCCGCACTCACCAGCGCGACGGCCGACTCCATGTGGCGGGCCTGCTCCAGCAGAGCGGCAGCCATGGTGCGGAGAGCCTCCGGGCTGGATCCGTCGCTGTGCAGGGTGACCGGGCCGAGCCGCAGCCACGTGTACTGACCTGCACTTCCGGCCTGGATCTCGGCGGGGTCCGCCGTCAGGTGCACGGCGAGCGTGCCAACTGTGGTGCTCACGCCTTGCCTCCGAGCTGCAGGTACGGGCTGTACGGGACGGCCGGGTCGTCGAGCTCGTGATGCCACTCGATGTCGAGGCCGCGCTGCACGTAGGCGCCGGGGGCCAACTTGCGCTTGGCGGCGTGCTCAGCCAGCTCGCGGGCCGCAGCGGCCTGGCGGACCAGCTCGTCCACCGACGGCGTGTACCGGCCGTCCGGCGGGCAGGTCAGCCCGGCGATGGCCGGGGACGTCGTGTCGAGCGGGAGGAGGTCAGCCACGGGACTCACCGCGCAGCGACATCAGGACACCGATGGCGAAGTTGATGCCGCTAGCACGCTCGGCGAGGGGCGCCAGCCGGAACGTCTCGTCGAGCCGGGCTTGCGCCTCAGTCAGTACCTCGGCGCGGTAGGCGTCGAGGAGGGCGTCGATCGCGACGCTAGCCATGCCCTCGGGGTCCTGGAGGAACCGGCTGTGCGCGAGCGCGCTCCGCAGGTCCTCATGAGCGGTGAGGTTGGTGGGAGCCGGATCACCGGCGATGATGTGGGACATCGGGTTCCTCTTCTTCCTGCATTCAGGTGCAGTGAGGGGCGGTACTTCGGGAGGCCCTGGCCGGCGGTGTAAGGCCCGGCGGTCGGGGCCGCATAGCCGCAGCTAGGCGGCAGACTTGGTCCGGCTCTTGTGGGCCGGCTTATGCGGAACGCCGGCGACGATGTCGCGGATGTTCTGGGCACTCCACCGCTTGAACTTCCCGAGCCGGGTGTGCTGGATCTGGTCGGCGCCCGCAGCGCGATTCAGCCAGCGAGCGCTCACGCGGGTGTACTGACTGGCCTCGTGAACCTCGTACAGCCGGTGATCCTGCAGGGGCGGAAGCTCTTCGATGGAGAGCAGTACCCCGGTGTGAGGCGTGGTCACGTGTCCTCCTTGAGGATTGCCTTGAGTGGGACGGCGAGTGCCGTTGCGATGAGCTGCAACGTTGAGGAAGACGCGCCGCGGTCTCCGGTTTCGATCCGAGAGAGGAAGGGCCTGGTCAGGCCTGTTCTTCGTTCGAGTTCCCGCAGGCCGCAGCCGCTCCTCTCCCGTATTGCCCGGATCGCAACTCCGTTGGGCTTCATCGATACTTACGTTAGACATTGGATCGACTTCACGCAAGGAGTTCGGAGCAAAGAAACGACTTCAATCGACTTTGAATCGACTCAGGGGGCGCGAGAAGGCGCGTAAGGGCGCGTAAGGCAACCGCCGGTGGCATGTGCGTACCCTTAAGCGCAGGTCAAAAGGCCTGAACCGACCACGCGCGGTTGCCTACTCGTGAGGCATCATGTGCGCATGGACCGTGACTGGAAGCGACTCGGGCGCGCCATCAAGGCACAGCGTGACCACCTGGGCCTGGCCCGTCAGGACGACCTCGCCACCGAAGCCGGCGTCAACCGGCAGACCATCCAGTCCCTCGAAGCTGGCAGGCCGCGCACGCGCATGCCCGCCTCGATCGGCAAGGTCGAGAAGGCCCTGTCGTGGGAGCCGGGCACCGCCGCCCGAATCCTCACCGAAGGCACGAGCGAACCCGCCCCTCCCCGCTTCGCCGAAGGCATGCCCCTGCGGATCGCCCGCGAGCTCACTGACGGCCAGGTCTTCGAAACTGAAGTCGTCGACCTCACCCTGCCGGGCTCCAAGTCCCGCCTAGTGGTGGTCTTCAAGCACGACAGCGAAGCCGCCGACATGGCCCCCGACGAGCTGCGTGCCGCCCTCCAGGAGTGGACCCGCATCCAGCGGGCTCTTCGTCAGATCGCCGCTGGCGACGAAGCCGACGAGGCGTAGCGGATCCACCACCATTTCTGACGCGATACTCCACATTTCACCTAACTGTGTGACATCGTTTGCCTACCTGCGAGGGGGGCTACCGCGTCAGGTGATGTGAGGGGGCCGCATGTTGGTCCGTGTGATCCGGGTTGCTGCCATGCCCGGTGGGCTGTCACTCGTCGTTGACGATCAGCCCGACTGCCCGGTCGTCTGGGTCCTCAGGGAGGACTACAGTGCCGCCGCCGCGAGCATGCTCGAGGCCGCGATGAATGTGTCTGTTTGGTACTGGGACCGCAAGCCTGCCGTGTCCCGTGCAAACCTCCGGGCGGTGTAGTCACCCGGCCGCCATACCTGTTGCAGTCTCGGGATGGGCCGCCCACCAACTACCGAGGGGTGCCATGGCGTATGCAGAGAAGCGCGGTACGGGGAAGACCCCGTGGCGCGCCCGCTACAAGAGGCCAGACGGGACGCCGGGTTCCGAGCCTGGGTTCCGTACAAAGAAGGCTGCCGAAGCCTGGGGCGAGGACCAAGAGGCGGCGATCCGCGCCGGCCGCTGGCAGGATCCCGAGAAGGCCAGGACGCCCTTCGCAGAGTTCGCGCCCATCTGGATGGCCGCCCAGAAGGTAGCTCCAGCCACCATCATCAAGCGTCAACGTCTGCTTGCCCGGCATCTGATCCCTGGCTTCGGCACGACGAAGCTATGCGAGATCAACATTTTCACGGCGCGCGCCTGGGGCAACAAGCAGACCTGTGCGCAATCCACCGTCGGCCACGCGCTGACCCTGCTCAGCATGATCCTCACCGGGGCCGCTGACGCCGGATACCTGCTGGCCAATCCCATGTACGGCCGCCGCCGGCAGAGTGACCGCGCCGTCCATGACGTGACACAGCAACAAGGCGCTGTCGGCCACCAGGAAGATGACGACGAAGAGGTCTGGGCCCAGCCCGAGGACGCCTACCGGCTGTACCAGCGGATGGGTGGCGTCGAAGGCTTGATGGTCCTGACCGCGTGCTACACCGGCCTGCGCTGGGGCGAGCTCGCGGGGCTTCATCGCAGCAACGTCCTCCTCAAGCGCACGGACGAGCTCGACGGGAAGCCCTTCGAGCGGACCGTGTTCCGGATCGACCCCAAGGTCGGCGCCCTCCACGAGGTGGAGTTCGCCCTCGACGAGGGGGACCTGAAGCGCTGGCATGCGGCGGAGGACGCCCGCCTGGCCGTCTGCCAGGAGAAGGGGTGGAAGGTGAAGCGCCGGAAGGAACCCAAGGGTCAGGTCCGGCTGTACTTGGGGCCGCCGAAGAACAGGACGTCGAGCCGGGAGGTCGACCTGCCGCCGTTCCTCGCGCAGCTTTGGGAAGAGCACCTGAAGGAGTGGCCGCACGAGTACGTGTTCAGCACCCCTGGGAAGGAGGGGGCGTGGTGGCGGCGCGGGAACTACAGCCGCGTCCTCCGGCCTGCCGCCGACGGCCGCGACGCCATTTCCCGGAAGCGCGGCTACGCCGGCCGCGGTGGATGGGAGCCGATCCTTCCCGAGTTCACGATGCGCGGTGCCAGGCACACGCACGACACGTGGATGAAGGAGGACCGGGTGGACCGGTCCCTAAGGTTCAAGACGATGGGCTGGGCTGTGACCGGGGACATCGAGGGCGTGTACGAGCACGTGACTCCGCAGATGCGGAAGGAGCGGCTTGACGCGTTGGAGGCCCGATGGGAGCGAGGGCAGAGGATGGCGCTCGCGCAGGTCAGCTAGCCGCCCAGGAGAAGTGGATCTCCCACTTTCCTCCCATCGGGCGCAAAAAGAGCCCCGGACCGATCATGGTCCGGGGCTCGATGCCTGGTCAGACATGGTGGGCGCGGACGGTTTCGAACCGCCGACATCTGCTTTGTAAGAGCAGCGCTCTACCCCTGAGCTACGCACCCGTGGATGAGTGGACAGCCTACATGCAGGGCACACCCCCCACGCAAACCCGTTCCCGTGGGGGAGAATGGACCGGGGCAGGGGTATTGCGGACGGACCGGGTACGGGAGAGGCGACTGTGACGACGGCACCCCGGCGGTGGTTCGGCGGCGGGCGGGACGAGAGTCGGCGGGCGGACGCGCAGGCGGCGAAGGACGCTGCCGCGGCGGCGTTCTACGAGCTGGACAGCGCGCAGCGGGATCTGCGGATCTCGATCGAGACGATCGCGGCCGCGGACGGCTCGCCGGAGGCCCGGCGGGTGGGTGAGGGGTTCGTCGCGCTCGGGCAGCGCATCGACCAGGTGAGTCACGTCTACATCAATGCCGTCGACGCGCACGATCTCGATCGGGCGGAGTTGGAGGCGTCCGCCGCGACGCGGGCCCGGGAGGAGCTGACGCGGGCCAAGGAGGAGCTGGTCCGGGTCAAGGGCGAGCTCGACCGGTTCGCGCTCGGGCTGCAGCCGTTGCTGGACCGGGCCGAGACGCAGCTGGCGCGGGTGGCGCCGGCCCGGGAGCGGGCCAGGGCCGCGCTGCTCGCGGCGAGCACGGCGCTGGACGACGTACGCGGCAAGGGGATCCGGGCCGACGATCTGGCCGCCCGGCTGGCGGCGCTCGGGCCGGAGCTGACGAAGCTGAACCAGGGCGCCGCGCAGCACGGGGTACAGGAGACCGTGCAGCGGGCCGACCGGATCCTGCGCGACGCCGAGGCGATACGGGCCGAGGCGGCGCGGCTCCCGGAGCGGGCCGCGGAGATCGACCGGCGGCTGGTGAGCCTGAGGACCCGGGCGCAGGCGCTGCGCAACCGGGCGGACCGGGTGGATCCTGTGCTCAGCGAGCTGCGCCGGCGCTTCAGCGCGGCCTGCTGGCAGGACCTCCAGCAGGTGCCGGAACAGGCGGTACGGGACGTGGCGCAGGCCGAGGACCGGCTCGCGGAGGCCGGCCGGGCGCGCGACCAGCAGCAATGGGCGGTCGTAGCGGCCCTGGTCGATGCGGTACGGGCTTCGCTGGACGCCACCGACGAGGCGGTGTCGGCGGCGCAGGACCGGCTGACCCGGCTGGAGGCGGTGGCGCGGGATCCGCAGGCTGAGGTGCAGCGCACCCGGTTCGCGATCCGGGACGCGCAGCGCCTGGCGATGGAGGGCCGTACGGTCCCCGAGGACCGGCACGCCCGCCCGCTGGACGAGGCGGTGGCCCGGGTGACCCGGGCGCTGGCAGCGCTGGAGGACCGCCACCCGGACTATTGGGCCTTCCTCCAGGAGATGGAGGCCGTACGGTCCTCCGTGCAGCGGGTGGTGACGGACATCCGGACCGAGCGCGGCCACGCCTGAGCGGTCAGGTCCGAGGGCCGCGTCCGGGGCCCACTTGTCCGGGTTCGGGCATCGGCGGATGCTGGAGGGGCCAGGAACGGAGCAGAGGAGGGCGCCATGGCCGCCCACGCTTCACCCGCACCGCAGGAGCCGTACGCGCCGCACGCGCTCTACGGATGCCACGAGCCCCATGAGAACTACGCGCCCTACGTGGCCCACGAGCCGTACGCGACGGCGGCGCCACCCCGGAACTCCCCGGGGATCCTGCACCGCATGATGCGCCCCGTCAACGCGAGCCTCGACGAGCACCTCCCCAGTGATCACCGGCTCAGCCAGGTCTACCGGGTGGGCGCCGGCCTGACCGGACTGCTGCTCGTGGCCTTCGGAATCCTGGGGCTCATCGACCGGATCGGGTTCTTCGACACCGGCGGGGACACGGTCCTCGCGCTGAACACCAACGGTGCGCTGAGCGTCCTGTCGATCTGCATTGGACTGCTGCTGTTCGCCGGGATGGTCATCGGCGGCAGCTTCGCCTCGACGCTCAACATCGTGCTGGGCGTGCTGTTCATCGCGAGCGGGTTCGTGAACCTCGCGCTGCTCGACACCAAGATGAACTTCCTGGCCTTCCACATCCCCAACGTGCTGTTCAGCTTCGTGGTGGGCGTGATGCTGATGTGGTTCGGGATGTACGGGCGGGTGGGCAGCGCCCTGCCGCACGACAATCCGTACTGGCGTGCCCGCCACCCCGAGCAAGCGGCTCGGGAGCAGCGGGCACGTACGAGTACGGGCGCAAGGCCCGTCGGCAGGCCGGCGTAAGCGCGGCGCGGCAAAAGGGCCGGGCCTACGGCCCAAGACGGAAGCCAGGCCGTCTCTTTCGAATCTTGCCGGTCAGGCCCGCGTCGTCCGGTGCCGTGCTTCGCCACGCTGCCGGGGCTCCCGCGTACTGGACGTACTCGGGAGCCCCGGCAGTGCGGCGAGGTCCGGTGCGCGGGCGGACGGAGAGGGCGGAACTGTTGATTCCGGTAGCGCCTCGCAATAATTGCTAATTAACGATTACTTGTGCAACTCTTTGCCAAGCCATGGGGACAAGTAGGGACTAAAGTCCCATCTGCACGAAAAGGGAAGCACGAAATGGGTGGAGGTGAAGCCGCGTACGCCGGCCGCGGGGTCCACAAGGCGGCCGTGGAGGAGCTGGCGCGCAGGATCTTCGACGGCACCTACGGAGAGGGAGCCACGCTCGACCTCCCCCACCTCCTCGAGGAACTCGACGTCAGCCAGACCGTGCTCCGCGAGGCCATCAAGGTGCTCATGGCCAAGGGTCTGCTCGACGCCCGCCAGAAGCGCGGCACCTTCGTGCGGCCGCTCGCCGACTGGAACCTCTTCGATGCCGACGTCCTGCGCTGGAAGCTCGCGGGCGGCCCGCCCGTCTGCTTCTTCTCGGACCTGCTGGACCTGCGCCGCGCGATAGAGCCGGCCGCGGCCGCACTGGCCGCCGAGCGGGCGACCGTACAGGACCTGGCCGCGCTGGACGCCGCACTGACGGCGATGGCGGCGAGCGGCTCCGATCCGGTGCCGCACGTACGGGCGGACGCCTCGTTCCACCTGGCGCTGCTGACGGCCTCGCACAACCTGTTCTTCACGCAGATGTACCGGGTGATCATCCCGGCCCTCGTGGAACGCGACCGGGCTGTGCACGAGGGGGACTTCGAGCACCCGCACGCGATCCACCAGGCCGTGGTCGACCAGATTCGGGCCGGGGACCCGGACGGCGCCTACATGGCCGTGCTCGACCTCCTCGACATGGCCCAGCGCGACCATCCGTAGAGCAACCACCCGTAGAGCGACGACCCGTAGAGCAACCGCCCGTAGAGCGACCGCCCCTAGAGCCCGCCGACACCGTCCTGCCACCCCTTGCACAGGAGAGGACACCGTCCGCAGTGAAGATCACCCGCATCGAGACGTTCATGGCGCCGCCGCGCCGGATGTTCGTACGCGTGGAAACCGGCGACGGCGTCGTCGGCTGGGGCGAACCCGTGGTCGAAGGGCGTGCCGAGCCGGTGTGCGCGGCCGTGGAGGTGCTGTCCGAGTACCTGATCGGCCAGGTCCCGATGCGGATCGAGGGCGCGCTGGTCCGGCAGATCGAGGCGGGCTTCACGGCCGTCAAGATGAACGGCTGCGGCCGCATGAGCCCCATCTCGCAACAGTCGATCGGCATCCCCTATGACCAGGGCGCCGAGCTCCTCGACTACGTCACCGACCCCGAGCCGTTCCGCTTCGACACGGGCTCCCTGGTCCGCACGGAGCGGCCGGGCCTCTGCGTCGAGGTCGACGAGGCGGCCGTCCGCGCCGCCGACAAGAAGGGCCACACCTGGCGCAACCCGGTGTGGCGCCACGAAGACGGCTCCTTCGCCGAGTGGTGAGCCCCCACCACCACCCGGCAGGATCCCCACCCCCCCACCCCCCACACATCAGAAGGCAGGCATTCCCATGGAGTTCGGCGCAGCGCTGCGACAGGAGCGGCTCGTCGCCATCGTCCGCGGACGGGACGCGGAGGCGTCCTTCCGTACCGTCATGACCCTCGTCGAGGAGGGCGTCCCGCTCATCGAGGTCTCCCTCAGCGGGATCGACGCGCTGGACGTCATCGTCCGGGCCCGCAAGGAGCTCGGCGACGAGGCCTGGCTGGGGGCCGGCACGGTCCTCACCGCCGAGGACGCCCAGCGGGCCGCCGACGCCGGGGCCAACCTGATGGTCACCCCGGGGCTCGGCGCCGGCGTGGACGAATCCGTCCGGCAGGGGCTGCCGGTACTGGCCGGGGTCATCACCCCGACCGAGGTCATCGCGGCCGACGCGGCGGGGGCCTCCGCGCTCAAGCTGTTCCCCGGCACGATCGGCGGACCGGCGTACCTGCGGGCCCTGCGCGCCCCCTTCCCCGACCTGCCGTTCGTACCGGTCGGCGGGGTGGACTCGGCCGCCGCGGCCGAGTACCTGTCCTCCGGCGCGGTGGCGGTCGGCATCGGCTCCCCGCTGATCGGGGACGCGGCCGACGGCGGCGACCTGTCCGCGCTGCGGCGCCGGGCGGCGGAGTTCAAGGCGGCCTGCGCGTGACCGGGCCCATGACCGTGACCGGGACCGTCACCGCACCCGAGGTCCTCACCTTCGGGGAGACGATGCTCGCCCTGCGCGGTAGCGGGCCGCTGCGCCTCGGTGGGTCCATGGAGGTCTCCGTCGCGGGCGCCGAGTCGAACGTCGCGATCGGTCTGGCCCGGCTCGGGCACGCGGTCCGCTGGGCGGGTGCGGTCGGCGAGGACGAAGCCGGTGAGCTGGTCCTACGGACCCTGCGTGCCGAGGGCGTCGACGTCCGCGGAGCCTCCTTCGACGACGGCGGGGCCCCGACCGGGCTGATGCTCGCGGAGCCGAGGCTGCCGGAGGTGACGCGGGTGCACTACTACCGCGCGGGCTCGGCGGGCTCCCGCCTCAAGGCGTGTTCCCTGGAGCGGGCCTTCAGGGCGGCCCCGCCGAAGGTCCTGCACCTGACCGGGATCACCCCGGCGCTCTCCCGCTCGGCGCGCTCGGCCTGCGCCCTCGCCCTGCGGCTCGCCGCCGAGCACTCGGCGCTGGTCTGCCTGGACGTGAACTTCCGGTCCCGGTTGTGGTCCTCGGAGGAGGCTGCGGAGGTGCTGCGCGGGTGGGCGCCGTCGGTGGACGTGCTCATCGCCTCCGACGACGAACTCCCCCTGTGCCTCCCGGCGGAGGGGCCGGGTGACCCGGCCGCCCAGGCGAAGGAGCTCCTCGCCCTCGGGGTCGGCGAGGTGGTGGTCAAGCTCGGCGCCGCCGGCGCGACGGCCTACACGGACGACGGCCGGACGGTGCACGCCCCGGCGCGGCCCGTCCGCGCGGTCGACACGGTCGGCGCCGGCGATGCGTTCGTGGCGGGCTACCTCTCGGCGTTCCTCGACGGGTCGACCGCGGAGGCCCGCCTGGACCGGGCGGTCACCACGGGCGCCTTCGCGGTGGCCTCGCGGGGCGACTGGGAAGGCGCCCCCACGCGCGCGGAGCTCGGTCTCCTGTCCGCCCCGGCGGGCACGGTGGTCCGCTGAGCCCCGGCGGGGCCTGGCCGACACGGGGGTGCGGCCCGGCTCCGCCGGTTCCGGGGGCCCTGCGGGGCGGAGTCCCCTACCCGCCCTTCCACCGTTCCCCGGGCGCTGCCCGGACCCCGGTCCTCAGACGCCGGACGGGCTGGAAGGGCCCCGGGCTGCGCCCGGACCCCCTGGGGCTCCGCCCCGGACCCCGCGCCTCAAACGCCGGCGAGGCTGAATTTTGCCGCGCAGTGGCAAATCCAGCCCGTCCGCGGTGTGAGGACCGGGGTCCGGGCAGGCCCCGGGGAGCGGGCGAAGGGCGGGTAGGGGACCTCGCCCCGCAGGGCCGGCCCATCCGCACCCCGGATCCGGCGCGCGGGGATTCCGGAGGCCGGTCGCCACTGCGTAGCCTGTACCGCATGCCCCGTTACGAATTCCGCTGCCGGACCTGCGAAGACACCTTCGAGGTCAGCCGGCCCATGGCCGAGTCCTCCGCGCCCGCCGACTGCCCCGCCGGGCACGCCGATACCGTCAGGCTGCTCTCCGCCGTCGCCGTCGGCGGGACCAGCGCAGCCCCCGCCGCGCCCATGGGTGGCGGTGGCGGAGGCTGCTGCGGTGGGGGCGGCTGCGGCTAGCGCTTGCGGGACAGGGTGATGCCGTCGGAGATCGCCAGCAGCACCGACTCCATGCGGGGGTCCGCCGCGACGTGGTCGTTGTAGGCCTGGACCCCCGCCGCCCCGCCGGTGGCCGCCGGGTCCAGCACCGTGCCGTGGTACAGCGTGTTGTCCGTGACGAGGAGACCGCCCGGGCGCAGCCGCGGTACGAGCTCCTCCCAGTAGGCGATCTGGCTCTGCTTGTCGGCGTCCATGTAGACCATGTCGATGTGCGGCTCCGCCGGCATCGCGCGCAGCGTCTCGATCGCGGGCGCGATCCGCAGGTCGATGCGGTCCGCGACCCCGGCCTTCGCCCAGGCCTCGCGCGCGTACGCCGTCCACTCCTCCGAGACGTCGCACGCGATGAGGCGTCCGTCCGCCGGCATGGCCTGCGCCATCGACAGGGAGGAGAAGCCGGTGAAGGTGCCGATCTCCACGATGTGGCGTGCACCGGTCAGCCGGACCAGGAAGGCCAGCAGCGGCCCCTGCTCCTCCGCCGACTGCATTCCGGCGGAGTCCGGGAACACCTCGTAGGTGGTCGCCACCAGCCCCCGCTGGACCTCGTCCAGCGGGGGGTTGTGCGCGAGCACGTACTGGTAGAGCTCGTCTGTGATCTTCGTGCTGTTGCCCTTGGTCATGGGGCCAGTGTGCCCAAGGTCAGGCGGCCGGTGCACCCAGTCGGGCCACTTCGCGGGTGAACGCGCGCACGATCTCCTCACCGGCCAGTACGCCCGCCTGGGCCAGCGCCGTCACGTGCGGAGCCGTCCAGCCGGCGTCGGCCAGCTCCCCGTGGCCCGGCCGCCAGGCCGTGTCCGCCGCGAGCAGCAGGTCCGCGTCGAGCAGCGAGTCCCCGGCGGCCAGCGTGCTCGTGGCCCCCACGCGCCGGGCCACCTCGTGCATGGCCGCGCTCTTGGTCAGCGGCCGCGGGACGGCGTAGATCTTCCGGCCCTGGAGCGAGACGGTCCAGCCGCGCGCCTCGGACCATTCCGTCAGCGCCTTGATCCACTCCGCGGGGACCAGGGCCCGCTCCACGACCAGGTACGCGAACAGGTCCTCCGCCACCCGCGCCTTGCGCAGCCACGCCGGGTCGGTGACGGACATCAGGTGCGCGTGCATCTCCTCCAGCGGCACGGACTCCGCGGCGAGCCGCGCCGCGACCTGGCGGCGCCAGTCCCGGTCCGGGACTCCGTCCACGAGGAGCTGGCCGCCGTTGGCGCAGATCGCGTACTTCGCCGGCCGTCCGGGGAAGCGGATGCGCTGGTACTGCTTGCGGGTCCGGGTGGTGGTCGGCACGAACACCGCGCCCGGGTCGGCGGACAGCTCCGCCAGCAGCCCCGCCGCCGTCTCCGTCATGTACGACAGCGGCTTGCTCTCGTGCACCTCCACGCACAGCAGCCGCGGGGCCACCGGGTCGGGCATGGTCAGGCCGAGCGCGGCCGCCGAGTAGATGAGCGTACGGTCGAGGTCACTGGCTACGAGAACGGTCACTTGGTGGCCACGGCCTTTCCGTCGGCGCCCGTGGCGCCGCGCGTGAATCGGGGATGGATGAGTCCTACGCAGCTGTAGGGCAGGCCGTCGACCTCTTCCACCGGCACCCCCCGCTGCTCCGCGAGGAGTCGTACGTGGTCCAGGTCGGCCCCGGCGCCGCGCTGCGCGAGGATCTTCCACGGCACGCGGCGCAGCAGCACCCGCGTGGTCTCGCCGACGCCGGGCTTCACCAGGTTCACGTCGTGGATGCCGTACTCCTCGCTGATCCGCTCCACCGCCCGCCAGCCCACCCAGGTCGGCGTGCGGTCGGCGGCGAGGAGCTCCTTGACCTCGGCGTCCACGGCCTCGGCCACCTCCTCGAAGTGCGCGGCGACGGTGTCGACGAACGCGACGGAGACATCGGCCCCGGCGAGCTCGCGGTAGAACTTCGCGCCGTGGAAATCGGCGGGCCCGACCAGGTCGGACCTGAGCACCGTACGCGAAACCAGTCCGGAAACAGTGGAATTGAGACAGGCGGAGGGGATCAGGAAGTCCTCGCGCGTGCCGTACGTCTCCACGCACGAGCCGGGGTCGGCGAGGACCACGATCTCCGGGTTGAAGCCCTCGAACTCGCCCAGGGCCTCCCGCAGTTCGCGGGTGATGGCCCCCTTGCCGGTCCAGCCGTCGACGAAGACCACGTCGGCCGGATCGTGGTGGGCGGCCAGCCAGCGCAGCGCGTTGGCGTCGATGCCGCGGCCGCGCACGATGGAGACGGCGTAGTGCGGCAGGTCCAGGCCGTGCCGGGCCTGCGCCCAGCGCCGCATCAGCACGCCCACGGGGGTTCCGGCGCGGGCGAGGGAGACGAGGACGGGGGACGGGGAGCGCTCGGCGAGGACCGTCTCGGTGACGGTTCCGACGGCGCGGGCCATCCGGGCGGCGGAGGCGGTCAGCGCGCTCTGGTAGAGCTGCTGGTACTCCGGGGACGGCTGGAACTCCACCGGCAGCGATTCCGCGTAGTGCGCGCCGCCCGCCTGGATGGCCTCCTCGCGCTCCTCCGTCGGGGCTTCCAGCTCCACGTCGGAGAGGTCCTGGAGCAGCCAGCCGACGTCCTCGGCGGCGTAGGAGGAGAAGGCGGGCCCGCGCAGTGGTTCGCCCAGTGCTTCGCCCAGTGCTTCGCGCGGGGGCTCGGTCATGATCGGCTCCTGCCGGTCGGGTACGTACGAAGGTATGACCGCCAGCAGGACCCGGCCGGTGTGCGGCGCGAGGGCCGCGAGCAGGCCGGTACGGAGCTCGGCGGTATCCCCGGCCGAGTCCACGACGGCGACCACGGCGTCGAAGCCGGCGTCCGCCGTGCCGGCCGTGCCGGCGACGTTGTACGCGTACCGGTCTCCGGGGCCGTCGGCCGGGTCGTCGTGGGCGGGGAAGACGAGGCGGGTGCGGATCGCGTAGCCGGGGTCGTCCACGGCGAGCACCGGCGAGCGGGTGGTGGTGGAGAAGCGGACTTCGGCAGCGGCGCCGGACGCCTCCAGGGCTTGCGCGAGGCGCAGCGGGGCGTACATCAGCTCCTCGTTGCCGAGTACGAGGACCCTTGCGGGGGCCGCGCCGAGCGCGGCCTTGAGCCGGTCCGCCATGGCCGGCAGGGCGGCCTCCAGGCGCTCCCGGTGGGCCGGGGTGAAGCCGTGGCGACCGCCGTCGGGTATCCCGGCCGGCCAGTCCAGTTCCACGCGAGTGGTCGGGTGCGGGTCGTCTGCCGGGGCGCTGCCCCGGACCCCGCTGCTCAAACGCCGCAGGGGCTGATTTTGCCCACCCCCGGGCTGCGATTCGCCGGCCACGGGCTGAGATCCGGCAGAGGCGGCAGCGGCCGAAGCGGCCTCCGCCTCGTACCGCTCCACCAGCGCCTGCCCCTTCTCCAGCACCCCCTCCGGGAGGGAGACCGTGCCCGAGGCCAGGGATATGAGGTCCACCCGCGCCCCCAGCTCCCGCGCGAAGGCGACCAGGCGGTCGCGGTCGGCCGGGGAGCGCATGTCGACCAGGGCGACGACCACGTAGTGGCCGCGCGGGTGGCGGGCGTGGAGGTCGGCGATGGTGTTCAGGACGGTGTTGCCGGTGGAGAACTCGTCGTCGACGAGGACCAGCGGACCCGAGCCCGCGAGCAGCTTCGGGTCCTCGGGCAGCAGCAGGTGCGAGGTGGCGTGCGAATGCGCCTCCTCGAAGCCTCCCGCGGCCTCCACGCCGGGCACGGGGCGGCGGGTGGAGTGCAGGTACGGGGCGCTGCCCAGGCCGTCGGCCACGCAGTGGCCCAGCCCGGTCGCGGTCTCCGCGTACCCGAGGACCACCGCCGAGGCCGCCTCCGCGTCGCCCAGCAGCTCCCGGACCCGCTCGCCGAGCCCGTACCCGGCGCCGTACACGGCCGCCGGGGACTGCGGGACGTGCTTGCCCAGCACCCGGGACACGAGCAGGTGGGCCCGCTTGGGGTTGCGCCGCAGCGCCAGCCCGAGGAGGTCTTCCAGCGCCGGCCCGCCGGTCCCGGTACCCGTCGCGTCCTGCAGGCTCACGCCCAGCCGGTCCGCGACCCACGTTCCCGACCACACCGCTTCGATCTTCTTGCCCTTCTTCGCAGTCAACGGCCCGCTCACACCTGGAGCCCGGCCGTGAGGAGATCGACGAAGCCGACCTCCTCCTTCGCCACACCGAAGACCTCGGCGCGCAGCATGGTGCGCTCGGCCCAGGCCCGGTGGGGCTTCACCTCGTTCATCTTGTTCGTGTAGGCGGAACGCATCACTCCGCCACCTCCGCTCTCGGGGCGCAGGATGTCTTGAGCATCGCTGAACTCCTCGTGCGACACCACCGAGAGCGCGTGGACCGGGGTGACGTGGGCGGGGTGGATGCAGGTCTTGCCCAGCAGCCCGTTGGCCCGGTCGAGCTCGATCTCGCGCAGCAGCCCGTCCAGGTCGTGCTCGATCAGCGCGGTGCGCAGCTCCTCGACGCCCTCCTCCAGGAAGGGGCTGCGGCGCAGCTGCGGCTTGAAGAGGCGCTGCTGGCTGCGGAAGTACTCCCACACGGGCCCGGTGACGGTGAAGCCGGTGCCGTCGGCGCGGCTGAGCACGTTGACCACGTCGGCGATCACCCCGGCGACGATCTGGACGTCGTAGGCGGTCATGTCGGGGGTGCGCCGCAGCCCGTAGGCGGAGCAGAAGTCGGTCACGCCGAGGCGCAGCGCCAGGACCCGCTCACGGTACTTGTTGACCGTGCGGGAGATACCGGCGAGGGCCTCGACCCGGGTCTCCAGGTGGAGCAGTTCGGGGGTCTCCAGGACGGGCATCGCGTACAGCCGCGGCTGTCCGCTCGCGGCCTCCGCCTGGGCGACGGCGTCGAGGAAGGCGATGCCCCGGCTCTCGCTGAACTTGGGGAGCACGAATCCGGCCAGTCGCGCCGCCGAGCCGCCGAGCCGGTGCACGATGTCGGGAATCTGCTCGGGCTCCCGGACGCGGATGAAGAGCAGGGGGAGCTCCGCCGGGTCCTCGTGGAGGGCGGCGAACTGCCGGACGAGGTTCTCCTCGCCGCCCGCCACGTCCGCGTCGCTGATGGAATCCTCCAGGCAGAGGACCATGGAGACGACTCCGAGGCCGGCCTGCTTGCGGATGTCACGGGCGAGCTGGGGCCGGGTGGCCGGGCTGTAGAGCGTGGCTCCCAGGGCGGCCGCGAGCGTGGCGGAGGGGGAGGCGGCGGTGAACTCGGCCGGCTCCTGGTGGAAGAGGTCCTTGCGGACCATGGGCGATACGTGCCCGAAGTGACGCATGTGCTTCCCCCGTACAGGCTCGGCGGCCGATCTGGCATGGCCGGTAATAGTACGTACGAACGCGAGTCAAGAGTTCCTCAAGCACATGAAATCCAGGTAACCCTCTTGCACCATGCCCAGGTCTCGCGATCCGGACAAGGTCTACGGGGGGCCGCATTGTCCCGGTCCCGCCCGGGAGGGCAGGATGACCGGCATGACGCACGCGATGCAGAAGGGCTCCAACATCCCCGTGGCCGCCGTGGCGGTCCGCGCGGTGCTGCGCTGGACCGGAGGGCCCGACGTGCCCGACGTGGACGCCTCCGCGCTGCTCGTGGGAGCGGACGGGCGCGTGCGCTCGGACGAGGACTTCGTCTTCTACAACCAGCCCCGCCACCCCTCCGGGGCCGTCTGGCGGCTCGGCAAGAAGCAGCTCGGCGACGGGATCACGGACGCCGTCCAGGCGGACCTCAGGGCCGTCACCCCGGCCGTGGACCGGATCCTCGTCGTGGCCTCCGCCGAGGACGTCCCCTTCGAGCGGGTCCACGACCTGCGGATCCTGCTCTACGACGCCACCGCGACCGGCGTCTCCGAACCGCTGGCCTACTTCGACGTACGGCCGGAAACGGGCGCCGAGACGGCGCTGATCTGCGGCGAGCTGTACCGGCGGGCCGACGCGTGGAAGTTCCGCGCGCTCGGCGAGGGCTACTCCAACGGGCTCGTGGGCCTGGCCACCGACCACGGGATCTCCGTGGACGAGAACGCCCCCGCGGCCCAGGAGCAGGGGCAGGCACAGGGGCAGGGGCAGGTCACGTCCGCCTCCCCCGCGACCCCGGCTCCGCCCACCCAGGCCCCGCCGGTCTCCCAGCCCGCCTACGGCTACCCGCAGCCGGTGTCCCAGCCCCCGGTGCCGGCCCCGGCCGGCGACGCCGCCTTCCGGCTGCCGGCGCAGGGCCCGCAGTTCATCCGCCGGTGAGCGGCGGCCGGGCCGAGCGGCCCGGCCGGCCCGTCCGCCTCCGTCAGGTCTTCGTCTTGTAGCCCCGGCCCCACTGGAGGCCCCACCCGTACAGCCGGTCCAGCTCGGCCTGGAACCCGTACACGAAGGTGACCTCGCGCCGCACGATCAGCTCTCCCTTGACGTTCTCCAGGGAGACGACGGCGCAGGAGCGGGCGTGCGGGTGGCGCTCCTCCAGCGGGATCTCGATGCGCGGCCCGGTGATCGGGTAGAGGGTGACCAGGGCGTGCGTCCGGTCGAAGGCCGGGGTCTGGTCGTAGATGTACACGAAGACCAGCAGCCGCTTGATCTCCTCGGCGTGGTCGAGATTGACGAAGATCGTCTCGCCGGAGGGCGCCCCGAACCGGTCGTCCCCGCTGAGCTTGACGTATGGCGGGCTGTTGATGTCCCCGTGCAGGTTCCCCAGCGGCTGGACGACTCCCCGGGTGCCGTCGGTCAGCTCGTAGAGGCAGCCGATGTCGAGGTCGACATTGACCATGCCCTGGGTGTGCGCCTGCACCATGTCGGGTTTGAACAGTTTGAACGGATGCCGGAAGAGCTGCCCGCTCTGGCCCGCGCTGCGGCCTCCTATGTCCGAGGTCCGCATCCGCCAGGAGAGGTTCACGCGCAGATTGCCGTGCACCGCCCCCTGTTTGGTGAGCGACACCGTCGGATGGCGTTTGGTCAGCTCGATCGCGTTCGACGAGGCACTGCCCGACTGGAACTGCGTGCCACGGCTGCCCCTGATGCCGTCGAAGAATCCCATCCCCACAACCCCCCTGATCCCTTGGCCTGCTTGGTCCTCCGGCGGCATGCCGGCACTCCGGCGTCCCGACATGCGGACGGGGCGGCCCGACAGGTCCGTGGACCCGCCGGACCGCCCCGCACTTGAGCGTTCCGCATTACCGCCGTGATCATGCGTCGGCGGTGGAACCCTCCAGCTCCAGGCGCTTGTTGCGGCGCACCGAGGACCAGAAGGACCATCCGATCAGCACGACGCCGACGAGGCCGGTGATGACCTCGTTGATCTCGTACTGGATGGTGACGAGCAGGATGACGGCGAGCGCGCCGATGGCGTAGTGCGCGCCGTGCTCCAGGTAGACGTAGTCGTCGAGGGTGCCCTGGCGGACCAGGTAGACCGTCAGCGACCGGACGTACATGGCACCGATACCGAGGCCGAGGGCCATGATCACGATGTCGCTGGTGATGGCGAAGGCACCGATGACCCCGTCGAAGGAGAAGGAGGCATCGAGGACTTCGAGGTAGAGGAACATGAAGAACGCGGCCTTGCCGGCCATGGCGACGGCGGAAACGGGCTTGCCGCTCTTCTTCGCCGCCTCCTCGGCCTCGTGCTCGTGCTCCTCCTCTTCCTCCAGCTTGTTCTCGAAGTAGCCGGAGAGGCCGCCGACGATCATGTAGGTGATCAGGCCGAGGATGCCGGAGATCAGGACCGTCTGCGCCTTGTCCACGTGCGTGCCGCCGTGCTGGTGCGCGTTGACGGCGAAGGTCATCGAGGTGACGACCAGGACGATCAGCGCGATGCACGCCGACAGCATGTCGATCTTGCCGAGCTTGGCGAGCGGGCGTTCCAGCCAGGCGAGCCACTTGATGTCACGGTCCTCGAAAATGAAGTCGAGGAAGATCATCAGCAGGAACATGCCACCGAAGGCGGCGATGGACGGGTGGGCGTCCGTCACGAGCTGCTTGTACATGTCCTGGTCGCGCACCGCGAGTTCGACGGCCTCGATCGGTCCGATCTTGGCGCTGATCGCGACGATCACGATCGGGAAGACCAGGCGCATGCCGAACACGGCGATGAGAACACCGATCGTGAGGAAGATCTTCTGCCAGAAGGCATTCATCTTCTTCAGGATTCCGGCGTTGACCACCGCATTGTCGAAGGACAGGGAGATCTCCAGGATGGACAGGATCGCAACGATCCCGAAGGCCTCCCACCCCCCGTAGAGCACCGCTGCGACCAGTCCGAGCGCAGTGACTGCGAACGACCAGCCGAAGGTTTTCAGAACCACTGGCATCCCATCGTGTTGTACGGCTTTACGAAACGTTGACCCCGAAGTCTAGAGCGATGCCGCGGAGCCCCGACGCGTACCCCTGCCCCACCGCACGGAACTTCCATTCGCCCCCGTACCGATATACCTCGCCGAAGATCATCGCCGTCTCGCTGGAGGCGTCCTCGGAGAGGTCGTAGCGGGCCAGTTCCTGGCCGTCCGCCTCGTTCACCACGCGAATGAAGGCATTGCTGACCTGGCCGAAGCTCTGCATGCGAGCCTCGGCCTCGTGGATCGAGACGGGAAAGACGATCTTGTCCACACCGGCCGGGACCTTGCTCAGGTCGACGATGATCGACTCGTCGTCGCCGTCACCCTCGCCGGTGAGATTGTCCCCCGTGTGTTCGACGGAGCCCTCGGGGCTCTTCAGGTTGTTGTAGAAGACGAAGTACTCGTCCCCGAGCACCCGGCCGTTGCTGCACAGCAGTGCGCTGGCATCGAGGTCGAAGTCGGCGCCCGTGGTCGAGCGCGCGTCCCATCCGAGGCCGATCAGAACCCGGGTGAGGTTCGGTGCGGCTTTGGAGAGGGAGACATTGCCCCCCTTGGCGAGTGTGACGCCCATGTTGTGGTCCTCCCCGGACGACGGTGGCGGTGTGGCGATGCGACGGTACGGCGTGTGGCGGTACGGCGTGTAGCGCTGCGGCGTGCAGCGCTACGGCGGTGCGGCCGTACCGCGGTGAGGCGGTGAGGCCGGCGGAGCCGTAAAGCCGGTCCGGCGCCGTACACACGAGTGCACGGCGCCGGACGGATGGAACGACTGCTCGGGTGGAGCAGGCTCAGACGTTGACGCCGAAGTCCTGCGCGATGCCGCGCAGGCCCGAGGCGTAGCCCTGGCCGATGGCACGGAACTTCCACTCCGCACCGTTGCGGTAGAGCTCGCCGAAGACCATGGCGGTCTCCGTCGAGGCGTCCTCCGACAGGTCGTAGCGGGCGAGCTCGGTGTTGTCGGCCTGGTTCACGACGCGGATGTAGGCGTTGCGGACCTGGCCGAAGCTCTGCTGGCGGCTCTCGGCCTCGTAGATCGAGACCGGGAAGACGATCTTGGCCACGTCGGCGGGCACGCCGGCGAGGTTCACCTTGATCGCCTCGTCGTCGCCCTCGCCCTCACCGGTGGTGTTGTCACCGGTGTGCTCGACCGAGCCGTCGGGGCTCTTCAGGTTGTTGAAGAAGACGAAGTTCGAGTCGCCGGTGACCTTGCCCTGGTCGTTGGCCAGGATCGCGCTGGCGTCGAGGTCGAAGTCGACGCCGGTGGTGGTGCGAGCGTCCCAGCCCAGACCGACGATGACCGCGGTCAGGTTCGGCGCGGCCTTGGACAGCGAGACGTTGCCGCCCTTGCTGAGGCTGACTCCCACGGGTCCTCCATAAGGTTTTGTGTGGGGCGGGGCCCCGTCGTGCGGTTGCTACCGGATCAACGTTTCGATCCTAGTGACGGGTTCCCGCCTGTACGGGCTTATTCGAGGCGAACGGGCCCGCGTGCCTGGCGGCACGTGCCCATGAGCCTGCGACACGGACTCAGAGGCTGTCGAGAGCCTTGATGTACTCGTTCAGGTCACGCGCGTCGGGCAGTCCGTTGACGACGGTCCAGCGCACGATGCCGTCACGGTCGATGACGAAGGTGCCGCGCACCGCGCAGCCCTTCTCCTCGTCGAAGACCCCGTAGGCGCGGGAGGCCTCCCCGTGCGGCCAGAAGTCCGACAGCAGCGGGTACTCCAGCCCCTCCTGCTCGGCGAAGACGCGCAGGGTCGCCGCGGAGTCGTTGGAGACCGCGAGGAGCTGCACGTCGTCGTTCTGGAAGCGCGGGAGCTGGTCGCGCAGCTCGCAGAGCTCGCCGGTGCAGACGCCGGTGAAGGCGAAGGGGTAGAAGAGCAGCACGACGGCCTTCTCCCCCCGGAAGTCGGAGAGCCGCACGACCCTGCCGTGGTTGTCCTTGAGCTCGAAGTCCGGGGCCTTGCTGCCGACCTCGATCGCCATCTGTCGCATCCCTTCGTCCCGCATCCCTGCGTTGGGCTGTTCGGGTGATCCCACCTTATGGGTCCCCCGCTCGTGGGTCCGTCGCTCATGGGTCCGCCGCTCGTGGCCGTGCCGCGCCCGCGGCCCCTGCCGGTCCGCCGCGAAACGCACGCACCCCGCCCACCGGGAAGCTTCCGGCGAACGGGGTGCGTGTGTCCGCATGGCTGCGGGGCGCGGCTCAGCGCTTGGACTTGGCCGTCTTCGGAGTCGCCAGCTTGGTGGCGGTCCACTCCTTGCCGACGGGAAGACCCTTGGCCAGCGAGAGGCCGGCGGTCTCGGCGGCCTCGCTGATGTCGCTGGCCTCGACGAAACCGTCCTTGCCGGTCTTGGGAGTCACCAGCAGGATCAGTGCGCCGTCCTCGACCAGCTCGGTCGCATCGACCAGGGCGTCCGTCAGGTCGCCGTCGTCCTCCCGGAACCACAGCAGAACCGCGTCTGCGACATCGTCGTAGTCCTCATCGACGAGTTCGGTGACGTGATCCTCTACGGCATCACGGAATTCCTGATCGACGTCGTCGTCGTAGCCGATCTCCTGGACCACCTGTTCGGACTGGAAACCCAGCCTGGCGGCCAGGTTCTCCGCGTGGTCCGCGGTCGCGCTCACGGGGTGCCTCCTGCTCATGTTCGGTGAATGTTCTTCGGCGGCGCGCGTACGCGCAGCATTGGGCGTAGTCCACACGGGCGCGGCGGATCGCGCAAGTACCCGGCCGCCGAGACCGTCGAAACGGTGACGATTGCGGCCGTCTCGCCGCAACTTTCAGCCCTTCCGGATGTACCCCTGGTGATTCATCCCACACCATTCCACCTCATTCGGCACGGCCTCGGGACTTTCGCACCTGTTTGAGGGACGAACGGCCTTGCGAAGGGGTTGATCGACATGGGCGTAAGGTTGCGGTTTGGGCGTTGTCGTCGCCGCAGCCAGCACAATCCCGCCACCTCCAGGGATTACCCAACGGTAAAGATGACGATTTCTGCCGAGCGTAAGACCATGGGAGGCGGCGAGACCCAGTTGCAGCTTCAGCACGACTCCCCCGACAGCGAAGGAACAGCGTGGCTTCCGCATCCGATCGCAATCCGATCATCATTGGTGGCCTGCCGAGTCAGGTACCGGACTTCGATCCGGAAGAGACTCAGGAGTGGCTCGACTCCCTGGACGCCGCGGTCGACGAGCGGGGCCGTGAGCGCGCCCGCTACCTGATGCTGCGGCTGATGGAGCGGGCCCGCGAGAAGCGCGTGGCCGTGCCCGAGATGCGCTCCACGGACTACGTCAACACGATCGCCACCAAGGACGAGCCCTTCTTCCCCGGCAACGAGGAGATCGAGCGCAAGGTCCTCAACGCCACCCGGTGGAACGCGGCCGTCATGGTCTCGCGCGCCCAGCGCCCGGGGATCGGCGTCGGCGGTCACATCGCCACCTTCGCCTCCTCCGCCTCCCTCTACGACGTGGGCTTCAACCACTTCTTCCGGGGCAAGGACGAGGGCGACGGCGGCGACCAGATCTTCTTCCAGGGCCACGCCTCGCCCGGCATCTACGCCCGCGCCTACCTCCTGGACCGGCTCTCCGAGCAGCAGCTCGACGCGTTCCGCCAGGAGAAGTCGAAGGCCCCGTACGGCCTCTCCAGCTACCCGCACCCGCGGCTCATGCCGGACTTCTGGGAGTTCCCGACCGTCTCGATGGGCCTCGGCCCCCTCGGTGCGATCTACCAGGCCCGGATGAACCGGTACATGGAGGCCCGCGGCATCGCGGACACCTCCAAGTCACACGTTTGGGCGTACCTGGGCGACGGCGAGATGGACGAGCCCGAGTCGCTCGGCCAGCTCTCCATCGCGGCACGCGAGCACCTGGACAACCTGACCTTCGTCGTCAACTGCAACCTGCAGCGCCTCGACGGTCCGGTCCGCGGCAACGGCAAGATCATGCAGGAGCTGGAGTCGCAGTTCCGCGGCGCCGGCTGGAACGTCATCAAGCTGATCTGGGACCGCTCCTGGGACCCGCTGCTGGCCCAGGACCGCGACGGCATCCTGGTCAACAAGCTGAACACCACCCCGGACGGCCAGTTCCAGACGTACGCCACCGAGACGGGCGCGTACATCCGCGACCACTTCTTCGGCGGCGACCACCGGCTGCGGGCGATGGTCGAGAACATGACCGACCAGCAGATCCAGCACCTCGGACGCGGCGGCCACGACCACAAGAAGGTCTACGCGGCGTACGCGGCGGCCAAGGCCCACAAGGGCCAGCCGACGGTGATCCTCGCGCAGACGGTCAAGGGCTGGACCCTGGGCCCGAACTTCGAGGGCCGCAACGCGACCCACCAGATGAAGAAGCTGACGGCCGACGACCTCAAGCGCTTCCGCGACCGCCTGCACATCCCGATCACGGACGCCCAGCTGGAGGACGGCGCGCCGCCGTACTACCACCCGGGCCGCAACTCCCCCGAGATCCAGTACATGCACGACCGCCGCAGCGCGCTCGGCGGCTACGTGCCGACCCGCGTGGTGCGCGCGAAGCCGCTCCAGCTGCCGGGCGACGCCACGTACGCCGCGGCCAAGAAGGGCTCGGGCCAGCAGTCGATCGCCACCACCATGGCCTTCGTCCGCATCCTGAAGGACCTGATGCGGGACAAGGAGATCGGCAAGCGCTTCGTGCTGATCGCCCCCGACGAGTACCGCACCTTCGGCATGGACGCGTTCTTCCCTAGCGCCAAGATCTACAACCCGCTGGGCCAGCAGTACGAGGCCGTCGACCGCGACCTGCTGCTCGCGTACAAGGAGTCGCCGACCGGCCAGATGCTGCACGACGGCATCTCGGAGGCGGGCTGCACGGCCTCGCTGATCGCCGCGGGTTCGGCGTACGCGACGCACGGCGAGCCGCTGATCCCGGTCTACGTCTTCTACTCGATGTTCGGTTTCCAGCGCACGGGTGACCAGTTCTGGCAGATGGCCGACCAGCTGGCCCGCGGTTTCGTCCTCGGCGCGACCGCCGGCCGGACCACCCTCACGGGTGAGGGCCTGCAGCACGCCGACGGCCACTCCCAGCTGCTGGCCTCGACGAACCCGGGCTGTGTGGCGTACGACCCGGCGTACGGGTACGAGATCGCGCACATCGTCAAGGACGGTCTGCGGCGCATGTACGGCCCCGACGCCGAGGACGTCTTCTACTACCTGACGGTCTACAACGAGCCCATCCAGCACCCGGCCGAGCCGGCCGGCGTGGACGTGGACGGGATCCTCAAGGGCATCCACCGGATCTCCGAGGGCACCTCGGGAGCCGTCGGGGCGCAGATCATGGCCTCGGGCGTGGCGGTGCCGTGGGCGCTGGAGGCGCAGCGCATCCTGGCCGCCGAGTGGAACGTCAAGGCGGACGTCTGGTCGGCGACCTCCTGGAACGAGCTGCGCCGCGAGGCCGTCGCCGTGGAGGAGCACAACCTGCTCCACCCGGAGGAAGAGCAGCGCGTCCCGTACGTGACGACCAAGCTGTCCGGCGCGGAGGGTCCGTTCGTGGCGGTCTCCGACTGGATGCGGGCGGTCCCGGACCAGATCTCGCGCTGGGTGCCCGGCAACTACACCTCGCTGGGCGCGGACGGCTTCGGCTTCGCGGACACGCGGGGCGCGGCCCGGCGCTTCTTCCACATCGACGCGCAGTCGGTGGTCCTCTCGGTGCTGACCGAGCTGGCCAAGGAAGGCAAGATCGACCGCTCGGCGCTGAAGCAGGCGATCGACCGGTACCAGCTGCTGGACGTCCGGGCGGCCGACCCGGGCGCGGCGGGCGGCGACGCGTAGCAGCCACCCTTCCGTAAGGGGCGCCGGGACACCTGTCCCGGCGCCCCTTATTCGTTCCTTACGATGCTCCGCATGAAGCAACCCTCTCCCCAGGCGCGGTGGGAGCGCCGGACGCAGACCCCGCTGCTGGTGCTCGCCCTGGGTTTCGCCGTGGCCTACGCGGTGCCCATCGTCCTGCCCGACGCCAGCCCGGCGGTGCACAGCGCCTGCAGGCGCGCCGAGTGGGTGGTGTGGGCCGCCTTCGCCGCCGACTACCTCGTCCGGCTGGGTCTGGCGCAGTCCAAGAGGGCCTTCGTACGGACCCACTGGATGGACCTGGCGGCGGTGCTGCTGCCGATGATCCAGCCACTGCGGCTGCTGCGCGTGGTCTCGACGCTGATGCTGGTGGGGCGGCGGGCGCGGATGGCCCCGCAGATCCGGCTCACCACGTACGTGGCGGGCTCGGTGGTCGGGCTGCTGATGTTCGGCTCGCTCGCGGTGCTGAGCGTGGAGCGGGACGCCCCCGACGGCAACATCAAGAACCTCGGGGACGCCCTGTGGTGGTCGGTGACCACGATGACGACGGTCGGGTACGGGGACCACTCCCCCACCACCGGGCTCGGCCGGCTGCTGGCGGTGGGGCTGATGCTGTCCGGGATCGCGCTGCTGGGTGTGGTGACCGCCAACATCGCGGCCTGGTTCATCTCCCGCTTCGAACGCGACGACCGGGTGGAGCGCGCCCAGACGGCGGCGATCGCCGAACTGACGGCAGAGGTACGGGCGCTGCGCGGCGAGGTCGCCCGGCTCGGCGGGTCGGCTCCCGCCGGGGCGGCCGGGGCGGCCGGGGCCGCGCTGGTGACCGGGTTCGCCGGGTCCGGCGGGTTCGCCGGGTCCGGCGGGTCCGGCGGGTCCGGCGGGTCCGGCGGGTCCGGCGGGTCCGGCGGGTCCGCCGGGTCCGCCGGGTCCGCCGGGTCCGCCGGGTCCGCCGGGTCCGCCGGGTCCAACGGGATCCCGACGGCCGCGGGGCCCGCCCCGGAGCCCGGCCCGGGCGCGGGCATCGGCGCCCAGGGCGGACCGGTCCAGGCGGGCGACGGCAGCGCCGTCAGCGCTCCCACACCTTGAACGCCCTGACCTGGTAGGGCGACTGGGGCAGCCACACCCCGTCGCCCGGGTAGGTCTGGAACTCCCCGGTCTCGGCGCATTCGGCCGACTGGTAGGTGGTCACCGGGCGGCCGGTCCGGTTGGTGAGGGACTGGGCGGTGGTCCCGGCGGGCAGGGCGGTGCAGCTGTTGATGTCGAGGGTGCTCAGCTCGTGGGTCGTGCGGGCGCCCTTGAACTCGGGCTTCGCCCACAGGCACAGCTGCCCGGTGGCGCAGGCCCCGAGCGCCGGCGGCCCGGCGGCCCGCCCCTTCGCCTTGGTCCGCCCGGAGGCCCGTACCGGGGCCGGAGCATCGGCCCGGGCCGCGGCCTGGGTCCGGGCCGGAGCCTGAGTCCGGGCCTGCAGGGGAGCCTGCGCCGGGGCGCGGCCCGCCGCGTGGGCGGATTCCGCGGTGCCCGGGATCAGCAGGGTGGCGGCGAGAACGGTGGCCGTGGCGGCGGCGCGGCCGGAGAAAGTGGTGTTCCACGTACGCATGACGGGTCAACTCCTGGTGGACGTACGGGCCCCGGACCGTTTCCGAAGGCTCCGTCGCACCACGCTGACCTGCGCGGACGTCCCGGCGGAAGGGGCCGCGAGCGGGTCCACCCTGATAGGCGACAGCCCCGCCGGAACCGTCCGGCGGGGCTGCTGGGGCCCCGGAGTTGACGCCTCCGGGACCCCTCGACCGCCACGGGCGCGCGGCCGGCGGCACAGAGCCAGCGGGGCACTGTGCACGGCCAGGCGGCCGGGGCGGGGCTAGATGTGGGCCGCGCCCGCCCCCGCCGCCGCGTTCTCGCCGCGCTTCGTGAAGCCGGCCACGACCGCGGCGAGTACCGCGACCACGCCGGCGACGGTGAAGGCGGTGCTCATCCCTGACACGAACGTGTCGTGCGCGACCCCCGTGATGGTCGCCGCGACCTGCTCCGGCGTGCCCGCCGGGACCGGGGAGATGCCGACCTGGATGCCCTTCACCGCGAGGTCCGCCTGCTCCGGGGTGAGCGGCGGCAGCCCGGCCCCGGTCCAGTTGCCCTCGAAGACGCTGCCGACCTTGCTGGCCATGACCGCGCCGAGCACGGCGGTGCCCAGGCTGCCGCCGACCTGCATGGCGGCCTGCTGGAGTCCGCCGGCCACGCCCGAGAGCTCCAGCGGGGCGTTGCCGACGATGACCTCGGTGGCGCCGACCATGACGGGCGCGAGCCCGAGGCCCATCAGGGCGAACCAGAGCGACATGGTGAGGGTGGAGGTGCCCGGGGTCAGCTGGGCCATCCCGAAGCAGGCGACGGCGGTGGCGACCATGCCCGCGACGAGCGGCAGCCGCGGGCCGACCTTGGTGATGGCCAGGCCCGCCAGCGGCGAGCCGACGATCATCATCCCGGTCAGCGGCAGCAGGTGGAGGCCGCTGTCGACGGGGCTCATGCCGTGGATGTTCTGCAGGTAGAAGGTGACGAAGAACAGCCCGCCCATGAACGCGAAGGCCATCAGGACCATCAGCACCGTGCCCGCGGACAGCGGCACCGAGCGGAACATCCCGAGCGGGATCAGCGGCTCGGAGACGGAGTTCTCCCAGAAGGCGAAGGCCACGAAGCACAGCACCGACCCGCCGAGGAAGGCCAGGGTCTTGGTGTCCCCCCAGCCCCATTCGGAGGCCTTGATCAGGGCCCAGATCAGCGAGAACATCCCGGCCGACAGCAGCAGGATGCCCAGGACGTCGAAGGAGCGCGGGGCCTTCTCCGCCCGGTGGTCGACCAGGATGAACAGGCCGAAGGCGAGCGCGATGATGCCGACGGGCACGTTGATGAAGAAGACCGACTGCCAGCTCACGTTCTCGACGAGCAGGCCGCCGACGATCGGCCCGGCCGCGGTCGAGGCGCCGATGACCATGCCCCAGATGCCGATGGCCATGTTGAGCTTCTCGGCGGGGAAGGTCGCGCGCAGCAGGCCCAGCGCGGCCGGCATCAGCAGCGCTCCGAAGACGCCCTGCGCGACGCGGAAGCCGATGACGAGCTCGACCCCGTCGGAGAAGCCGATGGCCGCCGAGGAGACGGCGAACCCGGCGATGCCTATGAGGAAGGTCTGGCGGTGGCCGAAGCGGTCGCCGAGCTTGCCCGCGGTGATCAGGGAGACCGCGAGGGCCAGCAGGTAGCCGTTGGTGATCCACTGGACGTCGGCGAGCGAGGCGCCGAGGTCCTTCTGGATCGCCGGGTTGGCGACGGCGACGATCGTGCCGTCGAGGGTGACCATCATGACGCCGATCGCGACGGCGAACAGGGTGAGCCACGGGTGGCCCCGGAGGCCCGTACGAACCGGCGGGAGGCCCGGTTCCTTGTCGAGCGAGCGTGCGTCCCCGCCGTCGACGGTCATCTGACTAGTCATGCGGACAGGTTAGTGACAGCGACTGACACTTCACAGACCGGTTCGTCAGACAGTCGTTGTCAGGTCCGTCACAGGTACCCTGACCGCCGTGATGACCGATCAGCGGCCCGCGCCCGCACCGGCCGCCGGACTGCGCGAGCGCAAGAAGCAGCGCACGCGCGACGCACTGCTGCGCGCGGCCCTCCTCCTCTTCATCGCCCAGGGGTACGAGGAGACCACCGTCGACGAGATCACCGACGCCGTGGACGTCTCCCAGCGCACCTTCTTCCGGTACTTCGCCAACAAGGAAGAGGTCGCCTTCGCCGTCCAGGACCTGGTCGAATCGCACTTCGTCGCGGCGCTGCGCTCCCGCCCGCCCGCCGAGGGCCCCTTCGAGGCGATGCGTTCGGCCGTGCTCGACGCCTGGGACACCGTCGACGAGGCCATTTCGGACCTGGTCCCCATCGACCTGTACATGCGCAGCTACCGGCTGATCGAGTCCACCCCGGCCCTGCTCGCCGTGCACCTGCGCCGCTCCACCGACCTGGAGGAGCAGATCGCCCGGCTGATAGCCGAGCGCGAGGGCCTGGACGTGGACACCGACCCGCGCCCGCGGGTGGCCGTCGCCGCGTTCACGGGCGTGATGCGCGTCACCGGCCGGCTCTGGGGACAGGGCGAGGACACCAGCGTGGCCGCCATCCGGCGGATGACCGAGGCCTACCTCGACCAGATCGGCCCGGCCCTGGCCGCCGACTGGCGCCGGCCCGCCTGACCGGCGCAATCGCCTCCGGCCGGGCGAAGGTCCCGTACGGGTACGGACGCCCGCGCACGCGGGTCCCGTACGGGCGCACCCGCCGGCGGGGCGTCCCACGGTCGGCGGTGACTCCCGTCACCCGGCGCGCAGGCAGCCGCCGAGGTCTCCTAGGCTGGGCGCAGTGAACCTGCCCGGCCCCGCCCACGCCCACTCCGCCGACGCCCCCGCGCGCCCGGCCGCCCTGCGCGCCCTGCTCGCGCTGGCGGTGGTCTTCCTGATGCTCACGACCACGGGCTGGACCGCCGTCTACCGGCCCGCGAGCGAGCCGTCCCCGCGCGAGGCCGCGCTCGCCTCCTGGGCGGCGTCCCGCTTCGAGGGCCGGGCCCTGCCCGCCCCCGATGCTCCGGCGCCCGTGGTGGAACGGTTCTTCGCGCGCCTCGACGGCGCCCAGCGCGCCCGGCTCGCCGAGGGCCACCCGCTGGTGGTCGGCAATCTCGACGGCGCGCCGCCCGGCGTCCGCTACCGGGCCAACCGGATGGCCCTGCAGCGGGCCGTGCTGGTCGAGTCCGCCCGCGCACACGACATCACGCTGGCCCCCGCCGACCGCGCCGTCGCGGCCCGGCGCGCCCACCGCTTCGAGTCCCTCGCCGAGCCCGGCCGGCAGATCCTCGTCTTCGACCCGACCGGCGGCGCCCTCGTGGCCGAGGTCTTCGGCGACCTCGGCGGGGCCCGCCGGGTCTCGGTGGTCGTCCCCGGAGTCGACACCGACGCGCTCACCTTCGAGCGCACGGTGCGCCGGCTGACCTCCCCCGTGGGCATGGCGGAGTCCCTCTACGGGGCCGAGCGCGCGGCCGCCCCGGACGGCCGGACCGCGGTCATCGCCTGGGCCGGCTACACCGCCCCGACCGGCGTCGGCATGGACGCGGCGACCGGGCGCCTCGCCGTGGACGGCGCGGCCAGGCTGCGCTCGCTGACCTCCGCGCTGCCCGGAAAGGCGAGCGTGGCGCTGTTCTGCCACAGCTACGGCTCGGTGGTGTGCGGGGTGGCGGCGCACGAACTTCCGCACCGGGTCACGGACATCGTGGTGGCGGGCAGCCCCGGGATGCGCGCCGCGAACGCCACCGGACTGGGCACCTCGGCGCGGGTGTGGGCGATGCGGGACGCCGGCGACTGGATCGCGGACGTGCCCCACCTGGAGTTCGGGGGCCTGGGCCACGGGGCGGATCCGGTCTCCGCGGAGTTCGGCGCACGGGTCCTGTCGGCGGCCGGAGCCAAGAGCCACACCGGCTACTTCGAGCCAGGGACCGAATCCCTGGACAACTTCGCCAAAATCGGAACCGGTGCGTTCGGTTCCACGGTGTGCGCCGCCGGGGACGACACGTGCCGACGCGGAACATCCGGGACGGACGGTCCCTGACCGCTCGCCCGACCCGAAATCGGACCTCACGGCGGGGGGACGCACGGGGGTGCCTCCCTTTACGATGTGCCGCATGGGTGACGTACTGGCCGGAAACCATGCCGTCTGGGAGTTCGACCGCACCACGAACTCGCTCATCATCCGCTTCGCACGGGGGATACGAACGCCCAGACTCTGGCACGCCCTGGGGGAACGCCGGGTTCCGCTCGAAGCGTTGTCCGGGGTGGGCCTGACCGTGGGACGGCGGGACACCGTGGTGCTGCACGCCCGCGTACGGGTGGGAGCGGACCCGCTGATGGAGGCCGCGGCGGGGCAGCTGAGGGAGACCTGCGATCCGTACCGGCTGGTGCTGCCCGGTGGCGGCGGCGGGACCGGACGGGCGGCGGCCTTCACCGAGGCCCTGCGCGAGCGGCTGGGACCGTCCGGACCGGCCGAGCGGTTCCTCGTCCACGTCCCGGAGCCGCCGGCCACGCTGAAGGCGTACGACGCCCGGCTCGCCTTCGACGGCGGCGCCGTCACCTTCCACTGGTCGCGCACCGGGGCCACCAGCGCCAAGTGGAAGGCGGGCGACCAGCGGTATCCGCTGGCCGCCCTGACCGGACTGTCCTGGCACTCCCCGGAACGGTCCGGCGGGCACCTGCGGCTCCTGCCCCGCGAGGGCGCCGGGGATCCCCGGCCGGACCACGATCTCGCCTCCGCGGTCTTCGGCGTGGGGTACGGAGCCGTGCACGAGTCGCTGCCGTTCGCGGCGGCGGTGCTCGTGGGGTTGCGGGCGCGGGCCGTGGTCGCCTCCGGCGCGGTGGGGTCTTCCGTGCCCGGGCCGCGGTCCTGGGAGCGGATCCAGCATCTCGCCGAGCTGCACAGTGCGGGGCTGCTCACGGACGCCGAGTACCGGGCGCTGCGGGACCGCTTCCCGGCCGGGGCCTGACCCTGCGGGGGCCTCGCGGCGCGGCCCTGCGGGGCTGTCCCCTACCCGCCCTTCCCCCGTTCCCCGGGCTCCGCCCGGACCCGCGCCTCAAACGCCGGCGGGCTGGAATTGCCCTCCGGCTTCGGGTCCGACGCCGGCCAAAATCCAGCCCCGCCGGCGTTTGAGGCGCGGGGGTCCGGGGGCCGGCCCCCGGCAACGGCGCCGCACGCGGTCACCCCTCGCGCGCCGCCGAAGTCGAGCTCATGTCCGGGTAGCGGTCGCCGGCCACTTGGGATGCGATCGGGTCCAGGAGGGAAAGCTCCTCGGCCGTCAGGGCGATGCGGGTCGCCGCCACGTTCTCCGTGAGGCGGGTCGGCTTGCGGGTGCCCGGGATCGGGACGACCGTCAGGCCGTGCACCGCCGCACGCCCGTGCACCCAGGCCAGGGCGATCTGGGCCGGCGTGGCCCCGCGGGCCGCCGCGATCTCCCGTACCGGCGTCAGCAGCGCGCTGTTCGTCCGCGCGTTGTCACCCGTGAACCGGGGCTGGTAGCGCCGGAAGTCACCGGCCGTCAGGTCCGCCGAGGCGTCCGCGAACGCCCCGGTCAGGAAGCCGCGCCCGAGCGGGGAGTACGGCACGAAGGCCACGCCCAGCTCCGCCGCCGCGCCCACCGCGCTGCGCTCCACGTCCCGGCTGAACAGCGACCACTCCGACTGGAGCGCCGCGATCGGGTGCACCGCGTGCGCCTCGCGCAGCTCGGCCCCGGTCACCTCGCTGAGACCGAGGTGGCGCACCTTGCCCTCCTGCACCAGCTCCGCCATCGCGCCCACCGACTCGGCGAACGGAACGGCCGGATCGCGCCGGTGCATGTAGTAGAGGTCGATCACCTCGGTGCCCAGCCTGCGCAGGCTGTCCTCCACCGCGCCGCGGACGTACGCGCGGTCGTTGCGGACCCCCCGGTACTGCGGGTCGTCCGTCCGCTCGATGGCGAACTTCGTGGCGAGGGTGATCCGGTCGCGGTGCGCGGCCACGAACGGTGCGAGGAACTCCTCGTTGGCGCCCCGCCCGTAGACGTCGGCGGTGTCGAAGAGGGTGACCCCGGCCTCCAGCGCCGCTTCCAGGGTCTGCCGGGCGGCCGCCTCGTCGGTGTCCCCGTAGAACTCGCTCATGCCCATGCAGCCGAGCCCCTGGACGCCCACCAGCGGGCCGCCCTTGCCCAGTTCGGCCCGCTCCATCCCGACGGTGTTTCCGGTCATGTCCGGTCTTCCTCTCCCGCGACGGTGCTGCGCATCGCATACGTGTCGATCTTGTAGTCCAGGACGGCGAGCGCGTCGGTCAGTTCCGTGATCCGCGTGCGCACCTCGTCGCGCGTGCGCTCCAGCAGTTCGCGCCGGTCGGCGGCGGTGTGCGGGCCCTCACGGACGAGTTCGGCGTACCGGACCATGTCCGCCACCGACATTCCGGTGGTGCGCAACTTGCCGACGAATCCGAGCCATTCGAGGTCCTTGTCGGTGAACCGCCGCTGACCCGAGTGGGAGCGGTCCACGTGCGGCATGAGGCCGATCCGCTCGTACCAGCGCAAGGTGTGCTGGGTCAGACCGGTCCGGGTCTCGACCTCGCTGATCGTGTACCGCGTCTGCGTCCGCAGGGGGGTCTGGGTCGGGCTCATGGCTCCACGCTAAATCCTTGGAGTGCACTCCAAGCAAGTACCCTCGGCCGCATGGAGAGCTTGCAGAGTCTGCGCAACATCGAGAACTGGCCGGTCCCGACCGCCGCCGCGGCCGTCGTCCACGCCGACGGGACCGTGCTCGGCTCCCACGGCCCGGTGGACCACCGCTTCCCGCTGGCCTCCGTCACCAAGCCGCTCGCCGCCTACGCCGCCCTCGTCGCCTACGAGGAGGGCGCGATCGAGCTGGACGAGCCGGCCGGGCCCGAGGGTTCCACCGTGCGCCACCTGCTCGCGCACACCAGCGGCCTGGCCTTCGACGAGCACCGGGTGACGGCCCCTCCCGGGCAGCGCCGCCTGTACTCCAACGCCGGTTTCGAGGAGCTGGGCGACCACATCGCGAAGGCCACCGGCATCCCCTTCGCCGCGTACCTGGCCGAGGCCGTCTTCGAGCCGCTGGGCATGGAGTCGAGCAGCCTGGAGGGCTCTCCCGCCAAGGACGGCGTCTCCACCGTCAGCGACCTCCTGCGCTTCGCCGCCGAGCTGCAGCAGCCCCGGCTGCTGGACGTGCGCACCGTCGCCGAGGCCACCTCCGTGGTGCACCCCGGGCTCAAGGGCGTCCTGCCCGGCTACGGCCACCAGACCCCCAACGACTGGGGGCTCGGCCTGGAGATCCGCGACGGGAAGGCCCCGCACTGGACGGGCGCCGGCTCCTCGCCGCGCACCTTCGGCCACTTCGGGCAGTCCGGGACCTTCCTGTGGGTGGACCCGGACGCCCGCGCCGCCTGCGTGGCGCTGACGGACCGCGCCTTCGGCCCGTGGGCCGTGGAGGCCTGGCCCCCGTTCACCGACGCCGTACTCGCGGAGCTCAGGACCCGCTGAGGCCCCCGCCTGCGGGACCGCTCCTAGGAAAACTCCCAGATCAGCACCTCGGCCGGTGATCCGGCGATCAGCGCCAGCTCCGGCTCGCCGGTGATCCGCGCCGAGTCCCCGGGCCCGAGCTCCGCACCGTCCTCCTCCTCGCCGACGGCACCGGCGGCGCCGTCCGCGCCGTCCGCGCCGTCCAGCCGCAGGTCTCCCCGTACGACGTGCAGGTACACCCGCGCGGCGGCCGGTACGGCGACCCGCTCGCCCGCGCCCGGACGCCGTACGTGCAGTACGGCACCGGCCGCGGGCACGGCGTAGGGCGTGTTGTCGGAGATTCCCCTGACCAGCTCGTACGAGGGCTCCCCGGCCGGATCGGCCGGCGCCAGCCACATCTGGACGAAGCGCAGCGGCCCGGGGCCGTCGTTGCGTTCCACGTGCCGGGTCCCGGACGCCGCGCCGAGGTGCTGCAGGTCTCCGGGCCGCACCAGGGTGCCGGCGCCCGTGGCGTCCCGGTGGGTGAGCTCGCCCTCGGCCACCCAGGTCACGATCTCGGTGTGGCTGTGGGGGTGCTCGTCGAAGCCCGCGCCGGGGGCGAGGCTCTCCTCGTTGCACGCCGTGACCGGGCCGAACCGCAGGTTGTCGGGGTCGTAGTGCGGGCCGAAGGAGAAGGCGTGCCGGGTGGTGATCCCCGTGTGGGGTTCCCCGCCCTCGTACCGGTCGGAGCCTCGGCGTACATCAATCATGGGGGCCACGGTAGCCCCCGGGGCGCGGCCCGGGATGAGACCGGACTCCGCGCAGCGGCCCCGATAAGGCAGTCTTGTCACGTGTCCCAACCCGAACGTGAGCATTCACCCGCGGCCCACCCCGCGCATCCGGCTCCGCCCCATCCGCACGCCGCGACGCTGCGACGGCTGGAGAAGTCCTCCGGTCGGCTCGCCGCCAACGCCATCGCGCGCATGGACGAGACGCTGTCGTGGTACCGGGCGATGCCGCCGGAGAACCGGTCCTGGATCGGCCTGGTCGCCCAGGCCGGCATCGCCGCGTTCACGGAGTGGTTCCGGCACCCCGATACCGCTCAGGCGATCTCCACCGACGTCTTCGGGACGGCTCCGCGCGAGCTGACCCGGGCGATCACCCTGCGCCAGACCGTCGAAATGGTGCGCACCACGATCGAGGTCATGGAGACCGCGATCGACGAGGTCGCGGCGCCCGGCGACGAGTCGATCCTGCGCGAGGCCCTGCTGGTGTACGCCCGGGAGATCGCCTTCGCGACCGCCCAGGTCTACGCCCAGGCCGCCGAGGCCCGCGGTGCGTGGGACGCCCGGCTGGAGTCCCTCGTGGTCAACGCGGTGCTGTCCGGGGAGGCCGACGAGGGCGCGCTGTCACGGGCCGCGGCCCTCGGCTGGAACTCCCCCGAGCACGTGTGCGTGGTGCTGGGCACGGCTCCGGAGGGCGACAGCGAGCTGACGGTCGAGGCGATCCGGCGGGCCGCCCGCCACCACAAGCTGCAGGTCCTCACGGGTGTGCTGGGCGACCGGCTCGTGGTCATCGCGGGTGGCAGCGACAATCCGATGCAGGTGGCGAAGTCGCTGATCGGGCCGTTCGCGGCGGGTGCGGTGGTCGCCGGACCGGTGGTCCCGGACCTGCTGAACGCCACGAAGTCGGCGCAGGCGGCCGCGGCCGGGCTCAAGGCCTGCACGGCCTGGCAGGACGCGCCGAGGCCGGTGCTCGCGGACGATCTCCTGCCCGAACGCGCGATCGCCTCCGACCCTTCGGCCCGCGAGCAGTTGGTGGAGGAGATCTACAGACCGCTCGAAGAGGCCGGCTCGGCGCTGCTGGAAACGCTGAGTGTCTACCTGGAGCAGGCGAGCAGCCTCGAAGGCGCCGCCCGGATGCTGTTCGTGCACCCCAATACCGTGCGCTACCGGCTCCGACGTGTGACAGACGTCACCGGCTGGTCGCCCTCGGATGTCCGCTCCGCGTTCACGCTGCGGATCGCCCTGATCCTCGGGCGTCTGGCCGACGGCGATCCTCAGTCCTAAGCTTTTGTCGGACATCAACAATTACCCCGATGGTTCTTCGTCCCTGTCCCCACGGGCGGCGCGGACCGAACACAAGAGAGAGTGTGAGGGTGCTCGTACTCGTCGCTCCCGGCCAAGGCGCACAGACGCCCGGCTTCCTGACTCCCTGGCTCGAACTGCCCGGCGCCGCTGACCGCGTCGCCGGCTGGTCGGACGCCATCGGGCTCGACCTTGCCCACTACGGCACGAAGGCCGACGCGGACGAGATCCGTGACACGGCCGTCGCACAGCCCCTGCTGGTGGCCGCCGGCCTGCTCGCCGCGGCCGAGCTGACCGCCGTTCCCCAGGTCGGCCCCACCGCCTTCGGCGCCGTGGCGGGCCACAGCGTCGGCGAGATCACCGCCGCCGCGTACGCCGGGGTCCTGTCCGACACGGACGCGCTGTCCTTCGTACGGACCCGCGGGCTCGCCATGGCGGAGGCCGCGGCGATCACCGCGACGGGCATGGCCGCCGTCCTCGGCGGGGACCCGGACGTGGTCGTCGCGCACCTGGAGAAGCTGGGTCTGACCCCGGCGAACGTCAACGGCGCGGGCCAGATCGTGGCCGCGGGGACCATGGAGCAGATCGCGGCCCTGGAGGCCGAGAAGCCCGAGGGTTCCATGAAGGTCGTCGCCCTCAAGGTCGCGGGCGCCTTCCACACGCACCACATGGCTCCGGCGGTCGCCGGCCTGGAGAAGGCCGCGGCGGCCCTCTCCCCGGCGGACCCGGCGCTGACGTACGTATCGAACAAGGACGGTCAGGTCGTGACCACGGGCGCCGATGTCGTCGCCCGGCTGGTGGGCCAGGTGGCCAACCCGGTCCGCTGGGACCTGTGCATGGAGACGTTCGCCGCACTGGGCGTCACCGGGATCGTGGAACTGTCCCCCGGTGGCACCCTGACGGGTCTGGCCAAGCGCGCGCTGAAGGGCGTACCGAGCGTGGCCCTGAAGACCCCGGACGATCTCGAAAAGGCCGCGGCGCTCGTCTCCGAGCACGCGGTCTGAGAGAAGGAGCCCACTCAGCATGTCGAAGATCAAGCCTGCCAAGGGCTCCCCGTACGCCCGCATCCTCGGAGTCGGCGGCTACCGTCCGGTCCGCGTGGTGCCGAACGAGGTCATCCTCGAAACCATCGACTCGTCCGACGAGTGGATCCGCTCGCGTTCCGGTATCGCGACGCGGCACTGGGCCTCCCCGCAGGAGACCGTCGCCGCGATGTCGGTGGAGGCCTCGGGCAAGGCCCTGGCCGCCGCCGGGATCGCCCCGGAGAAGATCGGCGCCGTGATCGTCTCGACGGTGTCGCACTTCAAGCAGACCCCGGCCGTGGCGACCGAGATCGCGCACCGCATCGGCGCGGGCAAGCCCGCCGCCTTCGACATCTCCGCGGGCTGCGCCGGATTCGGCTACGGCCTGACCCTGGCCAAGGGGCTCGTCGTCGAGGGTTCCGCGGAGTACGTCCTCGTCATCGGCGTGGAGCGGCTCTCGGACCTGACCGACCTGGAGGACCGCGCGACGGCCTTCCTCTTCGGTGACGGCGCGGGCGCCGTGGTCGTCGGCCCCTCGGACGAGCCGGCCATCGGCCCCACCGTGTGGGGTTCCGAGGGCGACAAGTCGGAGACCATCAAGCAGACCGTGCCGTGGGACGAGTACCTCGGCAAGGACGGCGGGAACAAGTTTCCGGCCATCACCCAGGAGGGTCAGGCGGTCTTCCGCTGGGCCGTCTTCGAGATGGCCAAGGTGGCCCAGCAGGCGCTCGACGCAGCCGGGATCACCGTTGATGACCTGGACGTCTTCATTCCGCACCAGGCGAACATGCGGATCATCGACTCGATGGTGAAGACTCTGAAGCTGCCGGAGCACGTCACGGTCGCCCGTGACGTCGAAACCACCGGCAACACCTCGGCCGCCTCGATCCCGCTCGCAATGGAGCGGCTCCTGGCGACCGGAGCGGCGAAGAGCGGCGACACCGCGCTCGTCATCGGCTTCGGGGCGGGGCTCGTCTACGCCGCCACGGTCGTTACCCTCCCCTAGGGCCCGGGATCCACATCCCGGGCTCCGTTTGACCCCAGCTAGCTATAGAAGGAGCGCCATCATGGCCTTCACCCAGGAAGAAATCGTCGAAGGTCTCGCGGAGATCGTCAACGAGATCGCCGGCATCCCGACCGAGGACGTTCAGCTCGAGAAGTCCTTCACCGACGACCTGGACGTCGACTCGCTGTCCATGGTCGAGGTCGTCGTCGCCGCCGAAGAGCGCTTCGAGGTGAAGATCCCGGACGAGGACGTCAAGGGTCTCAAGACCGTCGGCGACGCCGCGAGCTACATCCTCAAGCACCAGGCCTGAGCCTGACGAGCGTTTGTCGCCACCTGGCGGTGGCGCCGTGACAATTCACCCCCTGAAACGTGGAGAAAGAATTCCTGTGAGCCCGACCAATCGCACCGTGGTCGTCACCGGTATCGGCGCAACCACTCCGCTGGGTGGCGACAGCGCTTCGACCTGGGAAGGTCTGCTTGCCGGCCGTTCCGGCGTAAAGCCCCTCGAGGGTGAGCGCTTCGCCGAACTCCCGGTCCGCATCGCCGCGACCGCCGCCGTGGACCCGAGTGAGGTCCTCCCCCGGCCGCTGGCCCGCAAGCTGGACCGCTCGGCCCAGTTCGCGATCATCGCGGCCCGTGAGGCGTGGGCCGACGCCGGTTACACCGCCCCGGCGGGCGAGGACGCGTCCATCGCGCCCGAGCGCCTGGGCACGGTCATCGCTTCCGGCATCGGCGGCGTGACCACCCTGCTCGACCAGTACGACGTACTGAAGGAAAAGGGTGTGCGCCGGGTCTCCCCGCACACCGTCCCCATGCTCATGCCCAACGGCCCGTCGGCCAACGTCGGCCTGGAGGTCAACGCCCGCGCGGGTGTGCACACTCCGGTCAGCGCCTGCGCCTCCGGCGCCGAGGCCATCGGTTACGCCGTCGAGATGATCCGCACCGGCCGTGCCGACGTGGTCGTCGCCGGCGGTACCGAGGCCGCGATCCACCCGCTGCCGATCGCGGCGTTCGCCAACATGATGGCGATGTCGAAGAACAACGAGAACCCGACCACGGCCTCCCGTCCGTACGACAAGGCCCGCGACGGCTTCGTCCTCGGCGAGGGTGCGGGCGTCGTGGTCCTGGAGTCCGCCGAGCACGCCGCCGCGCGCGGCGCCCGGGTCTACTGCGAGGTGCTGGGCCAGGGCCTGTCCGCGGACAGCCACCACATCGCGCAGCCGGAGCCCACCGGCCGCGGCGTCTCGGCCGCCCTGCAGAACCTGCTCGACAACACGGGTCTGGACCCGGCCGAGCTGGTCCACGTGAACGCGCACGCCACGTCCACCCCGCAGGGTGACACGGCCGAGCTGAAGGCTCTGCGCAAGGTGCTGGGCGACGACCTCGACCACATCGCGATCTCGGCCACGAAGTCGATGACCGGTCACCTCCTGGGTGGCGCGGGCGGCATCGAGACCGTGGCCACGGTGCTGGCGCTGTACAACCGCCTCGCCCCGCCGACGATCAACCTCGACGACATCGACGACGACATCGACGCGGACATCGTCCGCGACGAGCCCCGCAAGCTCCCGGCGGAGGGCCCGATCTCCGCGATCAACAACTCCTTCGGCTTCGGCGGCCACAACGTCTCGCTGGCGTTCCGGACCGTCTAATGCGCCTAAACCGGCGCCGCTCTCGCGGAGCTGGTTGCTCGCCGCTGTGGTTCCTCAATTGATGGTTGCGGTGTTCGTCGTTTGAACACCACAGAAGGCCCGCCCGGATCACCCGGGCGGGCCTTCTGCGTGTCGGCGGCTAGACCACCTGGTGCAGCCAGCGCACCGGGGCGCCCTCGCCCGCGTAGCGGAAGGGTTCGAGCTCGTCGTCCCAGGGTTTGCCGAGCAGTTTGGCGATCTCCGCTTCCAGGTCCGTCTCGCCGTGCGCGGACCGGGCGAGGGCGGCGCGCAGCCGGTCCTCGGGGATCAGGATGTCGCCGTGCATGCCGGTGACGGCGTGGAAGATGCCCAGGTGCGGGGTCGAGCTGTAGCGCTCGCCCTCGGCGGTCGGACAGGGTTCCGCGGTCACTTCGAAGCGGAGCAGGTGCCAGCCGCGCAGTGCGGAGGCGAGTTTCGAGGCGGTGCCCGCCTCGGCCTGCCAGGAGAACTCGGCTCTCCAGGTGCCCGGGGAGGCGGGCTGACGGATCCAGTCGAGGTTCACCCGCACCCCGAGCACCCCCGCAACAGCCCATTCCACGTGCGGGCAGAGCGCGCGCGGTGCGGAGTGCACGTACAGGACTCCACGTGTCGTCACCGGGACCTCCAGTGTGGGACGAGGTCGGGAATAAACTCCAGAAAACGGACAGTATGTGACGTGATGTAATGTAACGGAAATTATTTGACATTGCGTTACGGGACTTGCGGCCGAAACGCCACGGGAAAAAGCTACCGTGCGCCGGGGGTCATGGTGTGACGTACGGTCGCTCCGAGGCCCGTAAACACAGAGCATTCACTCAGCAGGACGCCACCGAATGACGCGGGGGCGACGAGGAGGGACCTTCCGCATGCGCACCACCGCCCCACGCCGCCGCGCGCGTCGGACCTCCGCGGGCGCGGGTGCGGGCGCGGCGGCCGCCGTGCTGCTCCTGGCGGCGGGTGCGCTGACCGGGTGTTCGGCGGACGGGGCGAAGGCCGGGGGCGAGCGCGGGGCGCAGGCGGCCCCCCGGTGGAACACGGCGCCGGCCTCGGTCGCCGCCGTGGGCGACTCCATCACGCGCGGTTTCGACGCCTGTTCGGTGCTGGCCGATTGTCCGGAGGCCTCCTGGGCCACCGGGGACGACCCCGAGGTGCGTTCGCTGGCCGCCCGGCTGCTCGGCGAGGCCGAGGTGCCCGCGCGCAGCTGGAACTACGCGGTGACCGGCTCCCGGATGGCGGACCTGCCGGGGCAGCTCGCCTCGGCGGCCGGGCACAAGCCGGGCCTAGTCACGGTCATGGTGGGCTCGAACGACGCCTGCCGGCCCTCGGCTTCGTCGATGACTCCGGTGGCCGCCTTCCGCTCCGGCTTCGAGAAGGCGCTGGCCGGCCTGCGGGCGGCCTCGCCGGCCTCGCAGGTGTACGTCTCCAGCGTCCCGGACCTCCAGCGGCTGTGGGAACAGGGCAAGGACGACCCGATGGTGCGCCGGATCTGGAAGCTGGGCATCTGTCAGTCGATGCTCGCCGATCCGACCTCGGCGGCCGCCGGTGCGACGGCCCGGCGGGAGCAGGTGCGGGCCCGCGTGGTCGAGTACAACGAGGCGCTGCGCGAGGTCTGCGCGAAGGACGAGCTGTGCCGCTACGACGGCGGCGCGGTGTTCCAGTACCCCTTCTCGGCGGATCAGTTGAGCCGCTGGGACTGGTTCCATCCGGGCAAGGACGGGCAGGCGCGGCTCGCGGAACTGGCGCACCGACAGGTGACCTCCGCCGAGCCTCCGCGTTGACGCCGTAGAGGGATCGGACCGGGGGCGGGTGTCAGGGCCCGCCCCCGGTCCAGCTTGTGAATCACCTCTGCATGGGGTGATTTCCGGCCATTACAGGTCGAGTGCCGCCGTCAGCCGCGTGTCGCCGTGCGAGCGGCCCGCGCGGACCTCGTAGCCGCCGCCGATCCGCTGCCAGGAGCGGGAGGTCTCGTCCCAGATCTCGAAGGCGCGCTCCGGCAGGGGGATCTCCACGTCGACGCTCTCGCCGGGGCCGGCGGTCACGCTCGCGAAGCCCGCCAGCCAGCTCGCCGGGCGCTCGACGCTGTCGGCGACGGGCGCCAGGTAGACCTGTACGGTCTCGCGGCCCGGGCGGGTACCGGTGTTGGTGACGCGGACCGTGGCCTGCGCGGGGGTGGCTTCCAGGGACTCGTAGGACCAGTCCGTGTAGCCGAGGCCGTGCCCGAAGGGGTAGGCCGGGGCGATCCCGTGCTTCTCGTAGGCCCGGTAGCCGATGAAGAGCCCCTCGGTGTACTCCAGTCGCCCCTCGGTGGGGGTGACCTCGGTGACGGGCGCGTCGGCGAACTCGGCGGGCCAGGTGGTGGGCAGCCGCCCGCCCGGCTCGGCCTCGCCGAGCAGTACGTCGGCCAGCGCGGCCCCGCCCTCCTGCCCGGGGAACCAGGTCAGCAGGACCGCGGCCACCTCGTCGCGCCACGGAAGTTCCACCGGGGAGCCCGCGTTGACGACGACCACGGTGTGGGGGTTGACGGCGGCGACGGCGCGCACCAGGTCGTTCTGGCGGCCCGGGAGGGTGAGGTCCTTGCGGTCGAAGCCCTCGGACTCCACCCGCTCGGTGGTGGCGACGACCACGACGGCGGTGTCGGCGGTGCGCGCGGCCTCCACGGCCTCGGCGATGAGCTCCTCGGCGGAGCGCTGCGGGCCGAGGTGGAGGAAGGAGAACATGATCGCCTTGAGCGGCAGGGCGGACACGTCGGGGACCTGGTAGGTCAGGGAGACCTCGACGGCTTCGCCCTCGGTGAGGGCGAGGCGGGTCCGCTCGTTGGGGGCGCCGAAGAAGGCCTCGAAGGGGTCGGCCTCGTCACCCATCCGCTGGACGCCGTCCCAGCGGACCTCTCCGCCGACGGCGAGGGTGAAGGCGCCGAGTCCGCGGGTGCCGAAGGCGTGCTCGCCGCTCTCGCGCGGGACGAAGGCACCGGTGACCTCGATGCTCGCCATCGTCTCGTACGTGACGCCCTCGGGCAGGTCGTCGCCGATCCACTGGACCTGCCCGGTGGGCAGCGAGCCCGTGCCGAGGACGGCCCCGGAGGCGTCGCGGCAGATCGCGCGGAGCTCGAAGCCCTTGTCGGCGGGGGTCAGTTCGTCGCTGGGGTCGGCGCCGACGGTGAAGGTCAGCGCCCCGTCGGGCAGGGCTTCGGTGAGCCCGTCCAGCGGGGAGACGATCCGCTCGGGGAAGACGGTGGCCGAGCCGCCGCCGAGGACGCGGGCGTCACGGGCGGCGGCGCCGCTGAGCGCGACGGTGCGGCCGGGGGCGGTGTCGAGCGGGAGCACGGGCTTTCCGCCGGCGGCGGCCTCGTTGCGTACGAGGACGGAGCCGCGGGCGGCCAGCTCGCGGGCCAGGGCCTGACCGTCGACGGGGGCCGGGAGCTCGCCGACCGCGGCGGGGGCGCCCTCCAGGATGCCGACGCGCGCGGCGAGGCGCAGGACGTTGCGGACGGCGTCGTCGACGGCGGACTCGGGGACCTCGCCCGAGCGGACGGCTTCGGCGAGCGGGGCGCCGTAGACGGAGACGGGGCCGGGCATGACCACGTCGAGGCCGCCCAGGATGTCGCCGGTGGTGGAGCGGGCCGCCATCCAGTCGGAGACGTTGGCGCCGTCGAAGCCCCACTCGGCGCGCAGGACCTCGTTGACGAGGTGGGTGTTCTCGCTCATGAACACGCCGTTGACCCGGTTGTAGGCCGTCATGATGCCCCACGGGTGGGCGTTCTCGACGATCGCCTCGAAGGGCGCCAGGTACAGCTCGCGCAGCGGGCGGGGGGCGATGACGCTGTCGACGGTGAACCGCTCGGTCTCGGCGTCGTTGCCCACGAAGTGCTTGACGGTGGTGCCGACTCCGCCGTCCTGGACGCCGTTCACGTAGCCGCTGCCGACGGCGCCGGTGAGGTACGGGTCCTCGGAGTAGCACTCGAAGTGCCGGCCGCCGAGCGGGGAGCGGTGCAGGTTGACGGTGGGCGCGAGCAGGACGTGGACGCCCTTGCGGCGGGCCTCCTGGGCGAGGAGCCGGCCGGCCCGGCGGGCCAGCTCGGGGTCCCACGCGGCGGCGAGCGCGGTCGGGGAGGGCAGGGCGATCGACGGGTCGTCGGCGGTCCAGCGCACGCCGCGCACCCCGATGGGGCCGTCGGAGAAGACCAGGGACTTCAGTCCGATCTCGGGGACGGCCGGCAGGGACCACATGTCCTGGCCGGCCAGCAGCCGGGTCTTGGTGTCGAGGTCCAGCTTGCCCAGGGCCGTCTCCACGGCTTCGTTGCGGACCTGATCGGCATCGGTCACGGCCATGCCTCCTCGTTGGGTGCGGGTGCGCGGTGCGGCGCGGTGACCCCATGGTGGACCCGTTACCTGTAGAGCGGTAGGGTTCGTAATCTGTTCGTGATACTTCAGATGGCGACACGGCCATGCCGTACGGTCCTGCTGGCAGCTGTGGAACGGAAGGGGTGGCGGGGCGATGGTCAGGGCCAGGAGTGAGGAACGGCGCGTGGAGATCGTCCGCGCGGCCCTCGAAGTGATCGCCGAGCGCGGCTACCGGGGCGCCGCCCTGGGCACGGTCGCCGAACGCGTGGGCCTGACCCAGCAGGGGCTGCTGCACTACTTCCCGAGCAAGGAAGCCCTGCTCGTCGCGGTCCTGGAGGAGCGCGACCGCTGGGACACCGGCGGCGGCACCCGCGCCCTGGCCGACGCCTGGCGCCCGGACCTGCTGGCCTCGCTGGTGGAGTACAACGCCATGCGGCCGGGCATCGTGCAGACCTTCTCGGCACTGCTCGGCGAGAGCGTCACCGACGGCCACCCGGCACGGGAGTTCTTCGCCGAGCGGTACGCGCAGGTGCGCGCCGCGATGGCTGACGTGCTGCGCGCGGAGTACGGCGACCGGCTCCCCTCGGGCCTCACCCCCGAGCAGGCGGCCCCCCTGCTGGCCGCCGTCATGGACGGCCTCCAGTACCAGTGGCTGCTGGCCCCCGAGTCCGTGGACATGCCCGGCACCTTCCGCGCCTTCCTGGACCTGATCCAGGGGCCCCGGGCCGAAGACTCGCCCTGATCTCCGGGCTGGCATGCTGGGCCGGGTGAAGATCGCTGCCGCGCAGCTGAGCTGCGCCCCCGCCGACGTGTCCGCCAACGCCGCACGGGCGGCCGCACTCGCCGTGCGGGCGCGGGAGGAGGGCGCCGCGCTGGTGGTGTTCCCCGAGCTCACCCTGACCGGCTACGAGCTGGCCGCGCTCGCCGCCGACCCCGGCCTGTGGCTCGCCGACGCCGAGGATCCCCGGCTGGATCCCGTCCGCTCCACCGGGATCGCCACCGCCGTCAACGTCGCGCTGCGCATGGACGGCCCCCGGCCCGTCATCGCGACCCTGGTCCACGACGCGGACGGCTCCCACGTGACCACGTACGCCAAGCAGCACCTGTTCCGTCACGAGCAGGAGGTCTTCGCCGCGGGGACGGGCCCGGGGCGGTTCGAGCTCGGCGGGATCCGCTTCTCCCTGGGGATCTGCTTCGACAACCACTTCGCGGACGTGCCCGGCGCGGGCGCCGCGGCCGGCTGCCGGGTCCACCTGGCGAGCTCGCTCTACGGCACGGGCGACGGCATCGCCGAGCGCGCCGCGATCCACCCGGGGATCGCCCGGGACTTCGGGATGTACGTGGCCCTCGCCAACCACGTCGGACCCGCCGGGCCGTGGACGGGCTGCGGGGGCGCGGCCGTATGGGCGCCGGGCGGGGCCCTGCTGGCCGAGGCGGACGCGCACACGCCGTCGGTCGCCGTGGCGGAGGTGCCGGCGGAGGTACCGGCTGAGGGTCGGACCGAAGGAACGGGCACTCTGACGGCGCAGGCACCGGCCTGACGGGGCGTCCGGGGCGCCCGCCGGGCAGGGCCGCACCGGGGAGTGCCCGGCTCCGGAACCCGTACGGAAACAGGGCCCGGACCGGCGGAGAAAGGGCTCGCGGGGGCGCTGGGAGGGCCCTTGCGGCACCCGGCCTCCCTGCCCGCGGGGGCGGGCACCGGGTGAGTGCCCGCAGGTCGCCACAAGGCCCGCCAGCCACCCCATGCACCCCGTCTGACCTGGGATTTCATGCTGTCAGCCGATAAAATCGGGGACAGCTGAAGGGGGTTCGGATGGACCGGAACATACGCAGTGTCGACGATGTGCTCGCCCTCATGGACGGCCTCTTCGCGCCCGAAGCGGACCGCTGGACGGCCGGGGGCTCCGCCTGGTGGGACGGCTTCTACGCGGACCGCGAGCGGCCGGTCCCGTTCTTCGCGGCGAAGCCCGACGAGAACCTGGTCTCCTGCCTCGACCGCGGGCTGATCCCCGCGGGCGGCCGCGCCCTGGACCTGGGCTGCGGTCCCGGCCGCAACGCCCTGCACCTGGCCGCGCGGGGCTTCGAGGTGGACGCCGTCGACCTCTCCCCGACGGCCCTGGCCTGGGCCGAGGAGCGTGCCCGTACCGCGGGGGCCCGGGTCCGCTTCCACCAGGGGGACGCCTTCGGTGCGGCCGGCGCCGGGCTCGTGGGCCCGTACGACCTGATCTACGACTCGGGCTGCTTCCACCACCTGCCGCCGCACCGCCGGGTCAGCTACCTGGCCCTGCTGGACCGGCTGCTGGCGCCCGGCGGCCGCTTCGCCCTGACCTGCTTCGCCTCCGGCGCGATGGGCTCGGAGCTGCCGGACGCGGAGTTCTACGGCAGGGCCCGCCTCGAAGGCGGGCTCGCGTACACGCCGGAGGCGCTGGCTCACGTCTTCGAGGGCCTCACCGAGGTGGAGCTGCGCCGGATGAACGACGAGCCCGCCTCCTCCGACGCCTTCGGCGAGGCCTTCCTCTGGACGGCGCTGTACCGCCGCCCGGAGTGAGGGCCCGGCCCTTCGGTCAGAGGGGGACCGTCTGGGCGGCGTCGGGGAGCAGATGCTTCGCTCCCCACGCGCCGAGGGCCTCCAAGGCCCCGTTCAGCTCGTGGCCGAGCGGGGTCAGGGAGTACTCCACGCGCGGCGGGACCTCCTCGTAGACCTCGCGGTGGACGATGCCGTCCGTCTCCAGCTCGCGCAGCTGGGCCGCGAGCACCTTCTCCGAGACCCCCGGGACCAGTCGGCGCAGTTCGCCGAAGCGGCGCGGGCACTGCTCCAGCTCCCACAGGACCGACACCTTCCACTTGCCGTCGATCACGGACATCGCCGCGGCGATCCCGCAGTGATCCGCACCCGGCCGCTGTGTCATGGCCATCACGCACCCCTCCCCACCTGTTCGCTCACCTCGGGGTAACCACCCACTCCGAAGTGCGTACTTGAGCACCTGGCGGCCCTCCACCAGGCTAAACGGCATGACCGACACCAGCACGAAGAGCAGCACGAAGAGCAGCACGAAGACCGGCACGACCGGCACGAAGACGCCGCTCACCCTCCTCGGACTCGGCTCGATGGGCACCGCCCTCGCCCGCACCTGGCTCGCCGCCGGGCACCCCCTCACCGTCTGGAACCGCACCCCCGCCAAGGCCGGGGCCCTCGCGGCCGAAGGCGCCGTCGTCGCCGCGAGCCCCGCCGAGGCGGTGGCGGCGAACGGCCTGATCGTGGTCTGCCTGCTGGACCACGCCAGCGTCGGCGAGGCCCTGGAGGGCCTGGACCTCGCCGGCAAGGACCTGGTCGACCTGACCACCGGCACCCCCGCCGACGGCCGCGCCCGGGCCGCGTGGGCCCAGGAGCGCGGGGCCCGGTTCCTCGACGCCGGCATCATGGCCACCCCGTCGATGATCGGCGCTCCCGCGGCCGGCGGGTACGTCTTCTACAGCGGCTCCCCCGACCTGTTCGAGGAGCACCGGAGCACCCTGGAGGTCCCCGCCGGCGCCCGCTTCGTCGGCTCCGACCCCGGCCACGCGGCCCTGCACGACGTGGCCCTGCTGAGCGCGATGAGCGGGCTCTTCGCCGGGATCTCGCACGCCTACGCGCTGATCGAGGGCGAGGAGATCTCCCCCGAGGACCTGGCTCCGCTGCTGACCGAGTGGCTGGGGGCGATGGGCTTCTTCGCGGGCGCCGCCGCCGGGCGGCTGGTCTCGGGGGACTTCACCACGGGAGTCGAGTCGAACCTGGCCATGCAGGTCACGGCGAGCTCCACCTTGCTGCGGACCGCCGCGGAACAGGGGGTCAGCCCCGAACTGATCAGTCCCTACCTGGACCTGATGCGGGAACGGCTGGCGGCCGACCCGGCGGCCCACTCCGGCGAGGACACCGCCGGGGCGATCACTCTGCTCAGGCGCTGAGCCGCTTGCCCTGCGGCTGACCCTGGCCCTGGCCCTGCCCCTGGCCCTGACCTTGCGCCTGGCCCTCTGTCTGAGCCTGGCCCTGGCCCTGACCCTGCTCCGGCTCCCGCTCCGCGTCCTCGCCCACCAGGTCCCGGACCATGAGCGTCGCCCCGGCCACCGCGCCCGGCATCAGGAACACGGCGACGAGCGGCACCAGGAAGGACAGGACGAGCGGCACCCCGAAGCCGAGGGCCAGCATCCGCCGGCCGCGCAGTAGCGCGAGCTGCTCGGTGAGCTGCACCCGGCGGCGCATCAGGGCGACGGAGGTGAGCTCCTGGGCGAGGAAGAAGCCGGAGACGCAGAAGCCGAGGACCGGGACCACGGTCTGCCCGATCACCGGCACGAAGCCGAGCGCGAAGAGCAGGATGCCGAAGAGCAGCACCCGGCCCAGGATCCGCAGGCTGTCCCGGGCGGAGATCCACAGCTCCTGGGCGAGCGTGAGGCCCGACTCCGGGACCTCGCCGCCCTCGGTGCGGTCGACCTGCTCCGAGAGGGACTCGTAGAACGGCTGGCCCACGAGCAGGGTCACGGCGGTGAAGGTGATCACCGCGAGGAAGAGTCCGAGGCTGAAGACCAGGGCGGTCAGGAAGCCGCGGAAGAGCCCGAGCCACGGGGAGGACCAGCCGTCGGCGAAGGGGGTCGCCCAGGCGGTCAGGTCGTCGGCGCCGTAGCCGAGGCCGATGAGCGCGCCGGCGTACAGCACCAGGGAGACGAGCCCGGGCAGCAGCCCGAAGCCCAGCCACCGTCCGTGGCGCAGTACCCATCGCTGTCCGGCCAGCAGATAGCCGAATCCCCCCGCAAGATCACGCATGGTGCCAGTTTAGGGCTGGCGTCCGGTCAGGTGGACGCCGGGCGTGACGAAGGCCGCACCCCGGTGCCGGGGTGCGGCCTTCGATGTACCGGTCGTACCGGATCAACCGGACGAACCGGCCGAGCGGGTCGGAGATCAGACCGCGAGCTCGACCGTGATGTTGCCGCGGGTCGCCTTGGAGTACGGGCAGACCTGGTGGGCCTTCTCGATGAGGTCCTTGGCGGTGGCGGCGTCCACGTTCGGGATGGAGGCCGAGATCTTGACGATGATGCCGAAGCCGTCGTCGTTCTTGCCGATGCCGACCTCGGCGGTGACCGTGGAGCCGGTGATGTCGGCGTTCTCGTTGCGGGCGACGACGCCGAGCGCACCCTGGAAGCAGGCGCTGTAGCCGGCGGCGAACAGCTGCTCGGGGTTGGTGCCCTCGCCGCTGCCACCGAGCTCCTTCGGCGGGTTCACGACGACCTCGAGGCGACCGTCGTTGGTGGCGACGCGACCGTCACGGCCGTTCTCGGCGGTGGCAACAGCGGTGTACGCGACGTCGGACTGCTGGATGGACATGTAAGGAAATCCTCCTGGTAAATCGCCGGGACTCGCGCCCACGCGTCACGGCGGTGTGGAGTGAGCCTAACCGGTGAAAGAAACGATCATCTTTCCGGTGTTGTCGCCGCGCAGCATTCCGAGGAAGGCGTCGGTGGCGTTCTCCACTCCCCGCACGACCGTCTCGTCGGCGACGAGCTGCCCGGAACGCAGCCAGCCGGCCACGTCCTGGACGAACTGCGGCTGCAGTCCCGCGTGGTCTCCGACCAGCACGCCCTGCAGGCGCAGGCGCTTGCCGATGACGAGGGCGAGGTTGCGCGGACCGGCCACGGGCTCGGTGGCGTTGTACTGGGCGATCGCCCCGCACAGGGTGGCCCGGCCGTGGACCTTCAGGGAGGAGATGGCGGCCTCCAGGTGGTCCCCGCCGACGTTGTCGAAGTAGACGTCGATGCCCTCGGGCGCGGCCTCCTTCAGCTGCTCGGCGACGGGGCCGCTCTTGTAGTTGAAGGCGGCGTCGAAGCCGTACTTCTCTGTGAGGAGGGTCACCTTCTCGTCGGAGCCGGCGGAGCCGATCACCCGGGAGGCGCCCTTGATCTTCGCGAACTGGCCGACGAGGCTGCCGACCGCTCCGGCCGCGCCGGAGACGAAGACGGAGTCGCCCTCCTTGAAGGAGGCGACCTCGAAGAGCCCGGCGTAGGCGGTCAGGCCCGGCATGCCGAGGACACCGAGGTAGGCGGAGAGGGGGGCGAGCGAGGCGTCCACCGGGGTGGCGTGCTTGGCGTCGACGTCCGCGTACTCGCGCCAGCCCAGACCGTGCAGGACGTGGTCGCCGACCGCGAAGCGCTCGTCGGCCGAGGCCACAACCTCGCCGACCGCGCCGCCGTCCATGGGCTGGTCGAGCTGGAAGGGCGGGATGTAGGACTTCACGTCGTTCATCCGACCGCGCATGTACGGGTCCACGGACATGTGGAGGTTGCGCACCAGAATCCGGCCGGCGGCGGGCTCGGCATTGACCGGGACCTCGCGCAGGGCGAAGTCCTCGGCGACGGGCCAGCCCTGCGGGCGGCGGACGAGGTGCCACTCACGGCTGACGGCGGGGATCTCGGACATGGCGTCACTCCTGGGGAGGGGGAGAAGTGCAAAATGCTTCAGGACGTGAAACAACCATGCGCCTGGATATTTCATGTTGTCAAGTAAATGGGTACGCTGGATCCATGCCCAGCCGTCGCGCAGACCCCCTGACCCTCGAGGTCGTCGAGCTCATCGGCGACGTCGTGACCCGCTACCACCAGGAGTACGAGCACGCGGCCTCCAGCCACCAGCTCACCGGTGCCCAGGCACGCGTGCTGAACCTGCTCTCCCTGGAGCCGATGCCGATGCGCAAGATCGCGCAGAAGCTCCGGTGCGAGCCGTCGAACATCACCGGCATCGTGGACCGCCTGGAGAGCCGCGGGCTGGTCGAGCGCCGCCCCGACCCGGCCGACCGCCGGGTGAAGCTGGCCGCGCCCACCGAGGACGGCCTGCTGACCGCCGACCGGCTGCGCGAGTCGCTGGACTTCGCCCGGGAGCCCTTGGCCGGGCTCTCCACGGCCGAGCGCGCGGTCCTGCGGGACCTGCTCCGGCGGATGCTGGACTGAGGCCGCGGACGGCCTGCGGGCCGTCCGTACGCCCCGAGCCTCAGGCCTCAGGCCTCAGGCCTCAGGCCTCAGGCCTCAGGCCTCAGCAGAAGAACCACCAGCAGTCGACGGTGGGCCTCGGGGTCGGAGTCGGGGTCGGGCTCGGGGTCGGCTTTCCGCCGGGCTTCCCCTTGGGCCCCTTGGAGCTCGCGCTCGCGCTGGGACTCGGGGAGCCGCCGGCACCCGAGGTGGTCGGAGCGGCGGACGTGGGAGTCCGGGAAGCACTGCGCGACGGTCCCGCCCCGGAGGCGGAGCCCGACGCCCCGGCCGTGGAGCCCCCGGTACTCCGGCCCGTGCCGCCCTGCTTCGTACCCCCGGCCGTGGCCTTCGCGGAGCCGGCGGCCGGACCCTTCGCCGAAGCCGTCCCCGAGGGGGCGACCGGATCCCCCGTCAGACCCGGGGCCGGCTCCGCGGGAGCCGCGTCGTCGGTCAGCACCACCGTCGCCGCCCGGTCGGTGCGCGCCCCGTCGGTCGCCAGCCGGGCCATGCCCAGGGTGACTCCGGCGGCGAGAACCAGCCCGAGCCCCACGGTGAGCGCGGTCCGGCGGCGTCGGCGGTGCCCGGTGCGGCGGCGGGCCGCGGCACGGCCCTGGGCCCGGCCCTGGCCGTGCCCCGGTTCCCCGGACAGCACGACGAGGGAGTCGGCATACACATCCGCGAGCGCGGCCGGGTCGCTTCCGAACACGGCGGCGGAGCCGGGGGCGGGCGCGACCGGCGCGGCGGATATCAGGCGTTCGGCCGGGGTCCCGCATCCGGCGCACGCCAGCGCGCCGTTGAGGTACCTGCGGCAGGCGATGCAATAGTCCATGGCGACCCGCAGGCTACGCGTTCGCTCACAACGGCCGTATACCGGGATCGTGAGGATCCTGTGTGGAAGGGTTCGGGTCCATGACGAAGACTCCGGGGACGGCGCCCCTCACCCCGGGCCCCTTCGGCCCCGCCGGCTTCCAACTGGTGCTGCTGCGCCGGATGGCGGATTTCCAGCCGGGGCTCGCGGAGGAGGCCCGCCGGCTGCTCGGCGCCTCGCTCGCCGAGCAGCGGGAGGCCAACAAGCGCTGGCAGGCCATGGTCCGTTCCCCCCGCTCCCGGGGCGCCCTGGCCCGCTACCGCTCGGTGCTCGGACCGCCCGAGGCCGTCTCCTCCCGCACGATCGGCGATCTGACGTGCGAGGCCCTGCTGTGGCCGGTGCCGCTCTGGCCCGATCTGCGCTTCGAGGTGCTCGCCGCGCCGGACGGGGCCGTCTGGAACGAGTGGCTGGTCCGGGCCCCGGGCGCGCCCGGTCCCGTACTCCGGTCGCCGCAGGACCTGCTGCCCTGGTCGGCGACGGTCGACGAGGTGGCCCGGGCCTTCGCCCCCGTCCGCCCGATGGAGGGCACCGCGCCGACGCGGTGGCGACTGGCTTTCACCGCGTCGGGGCGGGCCTGCGTGGCGGAGTTCACGTACGGCCTGCTCCAGGAGGTGTCCGTGGAAGCGGTTCCGGTCTAGGAGCGCAGGAAGGCCCGTACGCCCGCCGAGGTGGGGTCGTCCCCGAGCAGGTCGTTGTGCTTGAGGCAGCCGACCGGGGTGTTCGTCGCCCCGGTGAGCGGGACGCTGTCGTCGGGGTTGATGACCTCGTCGCAGTTGGACCAGAAGGTGGCGTACCGCACCGCGCCGGGGGTCTCGTCGCCCGAGTTCAGGTTCTTCACGACGTAGGAGCCGGGGGTCATGTCCCGGCAGGCCTGGTCCCACAGGGCGCAGGCCCAGGCGGTGGAGGTGCCCCGGTTGGGGCCGGCGAGGGAGACCCAGCGGTCCACGTACGGGGCGCCGCCGCCGAACTTCACGTACCAGCGGGTGACCAGCGAGCCGAAGGAGTGGGCGACCAGGTCCACCCGGGCTGCGCCGGTCTGCCGGCGGACCTCGTCCACGTAGGCGGCGAGCCGTCCGGAGAGGACCTCGTTGACCGACTGATGGGTGTCGTAGCCGAAGGAGAAGAGCTCGGAGTCGGCGTATCCGTCGGCGCGCAGGTCCGCGCGCAGGGAGCCCCAGACGCCGGGGTCGGCGTTGTAGCCGTGGACGAAGACCACCGGATTGCGCGCGGCGGCCGGTCCGGAGGGCGCGCCGGAGGCCTGGGCCGGGAGTGCGGGCGCCGCGAGCAGCGCCAGGCAGAGCGTCAGCAGGGCGAGCAGTCTCTGGCGCACCGTCAGCATCGGGTCCCCTTTACCTTGTTACGCACGAGTAGCACGATCGGTGCGGGCATGGTCGCGCCTGGCGTCGCAGAATTCCACCCCCGTGCAGCACCCACCGGCGCCCCTCGTGACCCTTCCGTATCTCACGACACCCCCCAGCCGGAGCATCAAATCGGGCAATACGGGTAATTCACCCGAGAAGATACGAAGTGTGACCGGCACCCGCCGGTCTTCTTGCGTCAGTGCTCTCGGGAGGATCTGCCGTGACCGTCAGTCTTGAGCAGTTGCGCCGCTGCCACGTGGCCGTCGACCTCGGAGCGGCCAGGACCCGCGTCTACGTCAAGGGCCTCGGCCTGGTCGTGGACGAGCCCAGCGTCGCCGCCGTGAACACGCGGACCGGCGCACTCATCGCCGTCGGCACCTTCGCCGAGCGGATGACCGGCCGCACGCCCGACTACATCCGCGTGGTCCGCCCCGTCTCCGGCGGCACCGTCGTGGACATCGAGATGGCCCAGCGCATGCTGCGCCACCTCCTCGGCGAGAAGCTGCGGCGCGCCCTGCGCCGCAAGCCCCGGCTGCGGGCCGCCGCCTGCACCCCGCACGACGCCGACCCGCTCGCCCAGCGCGCGGCGGTGGAGACGATGGTCGGACTCGGAGCCCGGCGCGTCGAACTCGTCGACACCCTGATCGCGGCGGCCGTCGGCTGCGGACTGCCCGTGGAGCAGCCGACCGCGACGATGATCATGGTGTGCGGGGCCGCCGCCACCCAGGTCGCCGTCCTCTCCCTCGGCTCGATCGTCACCGCCGTGCGGATCCCGGTCGGCGGCGAGGCCATCGACCACGCCGTCGTCCAGCACCTGCGCCACGCGCACGAGCTGATGCTGCCCAGCCAGGCCGTCCGGCCGCTCCAACTGGCCCTGCACGGGAACGGAATCACCGCCGGCGGACCGACCTCGACCCTCATCCACGGCCGCGACGTGGCCACCGGGCTCGCCCGCTCCGTCCACGTCGACACCGCGGCCGTCCGCGACGCCATCCACACCCCGCTGACCGCCGTGCTCGACGGCATCGGCAAGGTGCTGCGCGACTGCCCGCCGGACCTGGTGGCCGATCTGACGGACCGGGGGATCATGATGGTGGGTGGCAGCGCCTTGCTGCCGGGCCTGGACCAGATGCTCCGCGATGCCACCGGGATGCCCGTGGCCATCGCCGAACGGCCGGACGTCTGCGCCGTACTGGGCCTCGGCATGATGCTCGAAGGGAAGATCGCCCCCATGGTTCTGAACCCCCTGGCCGAATGACGCACGCCGAGCCGTCCCCGGCAACCCCCGGGGACGGGAACGACGTCGCCGCCCGCCAGGTGGCCAGCCTGCCCGTCCTCCTGGAGGCGGTCCTCAGCGTCGGCTCCGAACTCGAACTGCGGACCACCCTCCAGCACATCGTGGATTCGGCGACCGACCTGTGTGCGGCACGGTACGGAGCGCTCGGGGTCGTCGACCCCGAGCGCGTCGGGCTGACCGGGCTGTTCACCTCCGGCCTGACCGAAGCCGAGAAGAACGCGATCGGCGGGCAGCCGGACGGCCGTTCCGGCCTGCTCGGCGCCCTGATCACCGATCCGCGCCCGCTCGTGCTGGAGGACCTGAACCAGGACCCCCGCTCGGCCGGCTTCCCGCCGGGACACCCCCCGATGAAGGGGTTCCTCGGCGTCCCGATCCGGGTCCACACCGAGGTCTTCGGCAACCTCTACCTCACCGACAAGCAGGGCGGCGGCCCGTTCACGGACGAGGACCTCGCGCTGCTGCGCGTCCTGGCCTCGCAGGCGGGGATAGCGATCGGCAACGCCCGGCTGTACGAGACCGCGCGCCGCCGGGAGCGCTGGATCGAGGGCGCCGCCGCCGTGACCACCACCCTGCTGGCGGGCCGGCCGGCGGCCGACGCGCTGATGTGCGTGGCCGAACGGGCCCGGCTGCTGGCCGACGCGGCGGCCGGGGTCGTCCTCCAGCCGACCCCCGAGGGCGGCATGGAGATCGTGGCCGCCTCCACGCAGGGGGACCCCGGGGACCTGGTGGGCACGGCCATCGCCCCGGGCTCGGCGGTCCTGGAACAACTCCTGGGCGGCGAGCCGGTCTTCATAGAGGACTCGGCGACGGACCCCCGGATGACCACGCACGTACGCGAGCGCTTCGGCCCCAGCATGATGCTGCCCCTGCAGAGCGGCGGCCAGCTCATCGGCACGCTCGCCCTGCCCCGCGTCCGCGGCGGCCCCGCCTACGACGCGGTCGACCGGCTGCTGGCCTCGCAGTTCGCCTCCCAGGCCGCACTGGCCCTGGTCCTGGCGGACGCGCAGCACGACCGCGAGCAACTCGCCGTCTACGAGGACCGGGACCGCATCGCCCGCGACCTCCACGACCTGGTGGTCCAGCGGCTGTTCGCGACGGAGATGATGCTGGAGAGCACCCGGCGGCGCTCCGCCAAGGCACCCACCGGGGACACGGTCGGCGAGGAGCTGAGCCGGGCGGTGGACGAGCTCGACTCCACCATCCAGGAGGTCCGCACGGCCATCTTCGCCCTCCAGCAGCCGCCGACGGACGCCCCGACCACCTTCCGGGGGCGGGTCCTGCGGGAGACCGGCGGGGCGGCGGTGCTGCTGGGCTTCCAGCCGTCGGTGCACTTCGCGGGGACGGTGGACGCGCTGCTGCCCGACCCGGTCGCGGGTGACCTCCTCGCCGCCCTGCGCGGTGCGCTGGCCGCCGCGCACCGCCGGACGGAGGTCACCTCCATCGACGTCGAGGTCGACGCGGTCCCCGCCCGGGTCCGCCTCACCGTCTCCGACGACGGCCGCACGGAGTCGGGCACCCGGGGCACCACCTTGACCTGGGAATCCCCGCTCTGACGCTGCGCGGGCGGGTGCGGGTGATCTGCCCTGCGGGGCGAGGTCCCCTACCCGCCCTTCCACCGTTCCCCGGGGCTCCGCCCCGGACCCCGCGCCTCAAACGCCGGAGGGGCTGGATAAACCCAGCCTCGCCGGCGTTTGAGGCGCGGGGTCTGGGGCGGAGCCCCAGGGGGTCCGGGGCACAGCCCCGGGGAACGGGCGAAGGGCGGGTAGGGGACTCCGCCCCGCAGGGCCCACCCACCCGCACCGGCCCGCCCGTCGCCCACGTCCCAGGCGGCAGGGGCAGGCACGCCGACCGCCACCGCCGAACCATGCCCGGCGCCCGGCACCCGGCGCCGCCCTGCGAGCGACACGAGAGGAGGCACCCGTAGGGTGTCGCCGTGACGACCCGCCCCTCGGCCCGCGCCGCCATCGCCTCCGCCACCGACCCCGGCAGCTTCACCGAACTCCCCGCCCCGCCGGGGGACTCCGCCCCCGACGGCCCCCTCGGCTGGGCCGGCTACGACGACTCCCGCGCCCGCGCCACCGCGCGGACCGGCGAGGACGAGTCCGTCGTCACCGGCACCGCCCGCATCGGCGGCCACGAAGCCACCGTGATCTCCTTCGAGTTCGGCTTCCTCGGCGGGTCCCTGGGCCACCGCACCGGCGACCGCCTGGAGGCGGCCTACACCCACGCCCGCACCCACCGCCTCCCCTTGGTCTCCCTCATCGCCACCGGCGGCTCCCGCATGCAGGAGGGCATGCTCGCGCTGACCCAACTGCAGCGCGTGGCCCGCCAGTCCGCCCTCACCCGCGCCGCCGGCCTCCCGCAGATCGCCGTCCTTCGCGACCCCACCACCGGCGGCGGCTGGGCCACCCTCGGGGCGGGGGCCGACGTGATCCTCGCGCTGCCCGGGGCGCAGGTCGGGTTCGCCGGGTCCCGGGTGCGGCCGCCGGACGCGGATCCGGCCGCTTACACCGCCGAGGGGCAGTACGCCGCCGGGCACGTGGACGCCGTCGTCCCCGCCGCGCAGCTCTCCCTGACCCTGACGGCCTGGCTCCGGGTGCTCGCCGCGCCCCGCGCCGCCGAGCCCGTGGCACCCCCCGCCGCGCTGGCCGACGTAGCGCTGCCGCCCACGGGGTGGGACGCCGTCCGGCTCGCCCGCCACCCCGGCCGGCCGCGCGCGGAGCAGTACCTGGACGCGTACTTCGAGCTCCGCCTCCACCTCTCCGGGGACCGGGCGGGCGGCACGGACCCCGGGATGCTGTGCGGGTTCGGGCTCCGGGAGGGCAGGGCCGTGGCCTACGCCGCCCAGTGCGGCACCGCCACCCGCCCGGCCGGGTACCGTACGGCGGCCCGTGTCATCCGGCTCGCGGACCGGCTCGGGATCCCGGTGCTCACCCTCGTGGACACCCCCGGCGCGGCCAACGACGCCGCCGCCGAACACGCGGGCGCCGGCGCGGCCATCGCCGACGCCTTCGCGGCGCTCGCCTCGGCCGGGGTCCCCGTCACCACCCTCCTCATCGGCGAGGGTGGCTCGGGCGGCGCCCTGGCCCTGGCGGCGCCGGGCAACACCTGGGTCACCCCGGACAGCTACTTCTCGGTGATCGCCCCCGAACTGGCGGCGGCCATCCTCAAACGCCCCCCGGAGTCGGCCCCGGCGACGGCGGACCAACTGCGCGTCCGCCCCCAGGACCTGGTCGCCCTGGGCGTCGCGCGCGGCATCGTCTCCCCCGCGAAGGAGGAGTAGGGAGGGGACGGGAGTGACGCTCAGTGCCCCCGGCTCCGTGCCGGCAGCTTCACGTCCACCCGGTAGAGCCGGGTGATCTGCTGCGGGAACTCGTTGTCGTCGCTGGTCAGCAGCAGCCGCACCCGTCCGTGCCCGTCGTAGTCCGTGACCACCATGCCCTCGACGTTGTCGACCAGCGGGTGGTTCTGCGGCAGCTTGGACGGCGCGCCCAGCGTCGGGCAGCCGTCGAGGTCGCCGATCGGGGTCTTGCCCGCGGTCCGCAGCGCCGGGCCCTCCTCCAGCGCCGTCAACTTCGAGGTGTCCGTGGCGCCCAGGGGGTCGGCGAGGTACAGCCGCACCGTGATCTTGAACTGCTGCGTGAAGCCGCGCTCCAGCACGATCAGCCGGCCGTCGCGCGTCGGCGCGAGCTCCACCAGCCCGTGTCCGGCGTCCACCGGGTACGCGTACTGCCGCCCGAGCACGAATTCACCGTCGCGGCCGCGGCGTTCCCAGGTCTGGATCCGCTGGAGCGTCCGCCCCTGCGCGTCCTTGCCGTCCCCGGCCAGTGCGCCCTCGACGCCGGCGACGAGGGTGTGCCCGCCGGGCAGCAGGGTCAGCGACTCGAAGGTCTGGTTGACCGTGGCCCGGCCCACGGGCGCGAGCTTGAAGCCGTCCGGGATCGGCAGCGAGCCCAGCACCTCGCCGGTGCGTGCGTGCCGCCGGATGGCCGGGGCGTTCTCGTCCGTCACCAGGTAGGTGCCGTCTCGGTCGACGACGATTCCCTCGGAGTCGAGGGCCTTGCCCGTGCCGTCGGTCAGCGGCAGCCGCGCGGCGGCCGTCGCCGTCGGGGTGTCGCCGCGGCCCACCTTCAGCTTGTACAGCGCCGACTTGTCGGAGATCGCGGCGATCGTGCCGTCCCGGTCCACCGAGAGCCCGGAGAGCCCGCCGACCAGCTTCCCGTCGATGAGGGTCTTGTCGAGGGAGTCCGAGTAGCCGGCGATCGAGAGGTACGGCGAGCAGGAACGGTCCTCCTTCGGTGCCCGCGGAGCCGCGGGGGCCTGGGCCTGGGCCTGCGGAACGAGTGCTCCGGCGAGCGCGGCGGTGGCCACGGCGGTGGTGACGAGCGTACGAAGGCGCATGAAGGCCTTCCTCCTGGGTCGGCTAGGGGTGAACTTCCGAACTGTCATATGACGAATCGAAAGAAAACGGAAGGCCCGGCAACGCGATGGCAACGAACCCGCCAACTTCCCTTCACACACACCCGGATCGGGCGAACCGCCCCGGACTGATCCCCACGTGCCGCCCGAAGTGCCGCGTCAGGTGCGCCTGGTCGTAGAACCCCGCCGCCACCGCCGCCTCGGCGGGCCGCATCCCCGCCAGCAGCAGCCGCCGCGCCTTCGCGACCCGCAGCCCGGTGAGGTAGGCGTGCGGAGGGAGCCCGAACGCCTGCCGGAAGCTGCGGATCAGGTGGGTGGGATGGGCGTGTCCCAGAAGCGCGGAAGCCTCCTCCAGGGCGATCCCGCCGAGGACCCGCGCATCGAGGAGCTCGCGCAGTCGTACGGCCGTATCCGGGCCCGGAGCCCCGTACGGGACCACCTGACGGCCCTCCAGCCACGTGCGCAGCCGCTCCTGGACGAAGGCCAGCCGCGACTGCGCCTCCAGCCGCTCGACCGCGCCGGCGGGCAACTCCCGCGCGCCCAGGGCGCGGTGCAGTCCGTGGACCCGGTCGCGCAGGGCGGCGTCGAGCAGCAGCGGCGCGTCGACCGCGGCCCCGGTCAGCGACTCCGGGAGCACGGACGCGTCGAGGTACAGCACGCGCTTGCGGAAGCCCGCCTCGGTGACGGTCCGCCCGTCGTGGACCACCCCGGGCGGGAGCAGGGCCACCGTCTCCGAGCCACCGACGCCGTGCCGTTCGCGGTCGAGCCCGAAGTCGACGCGGCCGCCGTCGAGGATCATCAGCGTCCACGTGTCGTGGACGTGGGCGGGGTAGGCGTGATCGGTGAACCGGGCGTGGAACACCTCGGCGATCCCCGGCACCGGCGGCTGCCAGGCGGAGACCGTACTGAGCGGACGTGGCGCGGCCGGCATGTCAGGAACGTACAAGACCGGTCGGGGCGCACGCGGGCAGCCTGCCCGTATGACGACATCCGAGAGCACGCACGAGAACGGACGCCCGGCGGCGGCCGTGGTGAACATCGCGGAGAAGCTGGCCGGTTTCACCGAGCAGTGGGCCCCGCACCGGATCGCCCGGGTCAACGACTACGAGGTCAAGATCGCCAAGATCCAGGGCGAGTTCATCTGGCACACCCACGAGGACACCGACGAGCTCTTCCTCGTCGTCAGCGGCACCCTGACGATCGGGCTGCGCGCCGGGGACGTCGTACTGAACCCCGGCGAGATCTACGTGGTCCCCCGCGGGGTGGAGCACTGCCCGCGGGCCGACGGGGAGACGGCGATCCTGATGTTCGAGCCCGCCGGCACCGCCAACACCGGCGGGGAGGTCAGCGACCGCACCCGCGAGCCGGTGGACGCTTAAGGGGGCGCGGAAGGGGGCGCACAAAGGGGCGCACAAGGGCGTGCGCCTGGTGGCTCGTGAGGGACTGTCCGTCGCTGAAATGCAGTCCCGCGAGCTGCGACCCGGACGCGGCCGAACCCGCACCCTCACCCGCACCCGCACCCGCACCCGCACCCGCACCCGCCTTGATGTTCGTCGGCGCACTCAGCGGCCTGGCCGTCCTGGCCCCGGCCCGAGCCCGCCCGCGCCCCTCACGCCTGGGGCGTTCGCGCGTCGTAGCGGGCGAACCCCCTCCACCGCGCGGCCAGCAGCGCCAGTACGAGTACGCAGCCGAGCCCGCCGCCCGTGATCGCGACGGTCGGGGAGGTGAGTTCGGCGGCGGCTCCGGCGAGGAAGTCCCCGAGCCGGGGCCCGCCCGCGACGACCACGATGAAGACGCCCTGCAGACGGCCCCGCATCCCGTCCGGGGTCGCGGCCTGGAGCATGGTGGTGCGGAACACCATCGAGATGCTGTCGGCGCACCCCGCCAGGGCCAGGAAGAGCAGCCCGAGCCAGAGGTCGCGGGTCAGCCCGAACACCGCGATGGCCAGCCCCCACGCGGCGACGGAGAGCAGGATCGCCACCCCGTGCCGGCGGATCCGGCCCTGCCAGCCGGAGAACAGCCCCCCGAGCAGCGCCCCCACGGCGGGGGCGGCCACGAGCAGCCCGACCGTCTTGGCGTCGCCGCCGTACCAGAGCACGGCCACGGCCGGGAACAGCGCCTTCGGCTGGGCCAGCACCATGGCGGCCAGGTCGGAGAAGAAGGTCATCCGGATGTTCGGCCGGGTCCCCAGGAAGCGCAGGCCGTCGAGTACGGAGGCCCGCCCCGTGCGGTCACCGGCCCCCTCGGGCTTCATCGACGGCAGCCGCCACATCGCGTAGAGGGCGGCGCCGAAGGTGAGGGCGTCGATCAGGTACGCGGCCTGGTAGCCCCACCAGCCGACGATGACCCCGCCCAGCGCCGGGCCGGCGGTCATCCCGAAGGTCATGACCACGGAGTTCAGGGCGTTGGCGGCGGGCAGCTGCTCGGCCGGGAGCAGCCGCGGGATCATCGCGGACCGGGCGGGCCCGTTGAGGGCCCCGCAGACGGACTGGAGCGCGACGACGGCGTACAGCAGCCAGACCCGGTGGTAGTCCAGGAGCGCGGCGCCGGCCAGGGCGAAGGACAGGGCGGCCAGGCCGATCGCGCTGAAGAGGCCGAGCTTGCGGCGGTCGACGGTGTCGGCGATGGCCCCGCCGTAGAGCCCGAAGGCGACCAGCGGGACGAGCGAGCAGAGCCCGACCAGTCCGACGGAGAAGCTGGAGCCGGTGATCTCGTAGACCTGGAGCGAGATGGCCAGGGCGGTCATCGCCTGGCCCAGCCAGGAGATGATCCCGCCGGCCCACAGCCGCCGGAAGTCCGGGGAGGTTCTCAGCGGGGTGAGGTCGGCCAATATGCGGCGCCGGGGGCGGATGGGCGGAGGTGGAGCGGTCGTACGGGTCACAGCGGATGATAAGCCGCCGCTGCCCGGACCGGGCGCCTGCCCGGGCTTACGCCGCTTTCCCGCACGCGCACCACTCACCCCACCCGGAACCCGGGCCCCGCGGCGGCGCATTTCTTGCCGCTAACTCGCCACTATCACCGGACATTTGACCGAATAGACGTGCGCTCCCCGCCTGAGGTTCAGCTCATGATGAAAAGACTCGTATGTCCAGGGAGGCGCAGTGATCGAACCTGGCACCAGCACCACGAGCACCGGAACCACGAAGACGGAGACCAAGGCAGCGCCGAAGACGTCGGCACCGGGCGCGACCGGTCCGGTCTTCCCCCTCACCCTGGGGGTCGAGGAGGAGTTCCTCCTCGTCGACGCCCGCACCCTGCGGGTGGTCCCGGCCGCCCCGCTCGTCCTGTCCACCGCCGCGGGACTCCCCCACGAACTGCACCCCGAAGGCACTCGCTACCAGGTGGAGATCTCCACCCCCGTCGCCGACTCGGCCGCGATCCTGCGCGGCGAGCTCGCCGGTCTGCGGCGCACCCTCGCGCGGGCGGCCCGCGCGCACGGCTGCCGGCTGCTGGCCGCGCCCTCCCCGGTGCTCGCCGTGGAGGGCCCGCTCCACCTGACCGACGACGAGCCGCGCCAGCGCGAGCAGGCCCGGCGCTTCGGCGCGCTCACCGACACCCTCGTCAGCTGCGGCCGGCACGTCCACATCGGCACCCTCGACGTGGACACGGCGGTGGCCGTCTCCAACCGGGTCCGGCCCTGGCTGCCCACGCTGATCGCGCTGGCGGCCAATTCCCCCTTCTGGGGCGGCCGCGACACCGGTCACGCCAGCTGGCGGGCGATGGCCTGGGCGGGCTGGCCCTCGGCGGGCCTGCCCCCGCACTTCACCTCGACGGCCCACTTCCGGCGCTCCGTGCAGACCCTGCTCGGCTCGGGGGCGGCCCTCGACACCAAGATGGTCTACTGGGACCTGAGGCCCTCGGGGAACTGGCCGACGCTCGAACTGCGGGCCCCCGACATGTCCCCGGACATCGACTCGGCCATCCTCCAGGCGGAGTTGACCCGCGCCCTCGTCGCGACGGCCCTGCGCGAGATCGCCGAGCAGCGGCCCGACCCGCCCGTACGGGAGGACGTACTGCGTCTCGCGCGCTGGCGGGCGGCCCACGACGGCCTGGAGGGCTTCGGGCTGGACCCGTACACGGGCTTCGAGCTCCCGGCGGCGGACCTGGCGGAGGCCCTGCTCGACCTGGTGGCCCCCGAACTGGCCGCGTCCGGCGACCTCGACCACGCGGCGAAGACCCTGGCCGGCCTCCTGCGCGACGGCTCGGGGGCGCACCGCCAGCGCACGGCCTTCGCCCGCCGCGGCGATCTGAGCGACGTCCTGCGCCACCTGGCGGACGAGACGGAGGCCTGTTAGCCGGTTCCGCCCCAAAACGCAGCGGCCGGAACCGCCGAAGCCGCAGGTGCGATCGATTCTGCACCTGCGGCTCGCGGCGGGGGCGCACTCGGCGCGGGCCCGCGCCGGACCGCAACCGGCCAGGAAAGGCCTGCTTGTGCCCCTCCGCCCAACCTGGCACCGGGCTATGCTGCGAACAGAGCGTCCCCGTTCGAGACCCCGACGGTGCGTTGCCCGCCACAGATCTCCGCGTCCCGGCACGGACTTGAAGGTCCGCCCGCCCGGCGCATCCGAGGGTACGGCTCGTCCCGCATCCTGGAACACAGGCCTCCGGACCGGTCTCCGCCCACCGCGCGCGTACACCCGCACCGGGAAGTGCCTGGAGGAGCCGGGAAGTTCGGCGCCGAACGGCCCTGCCCGGCTGGTACCGAACCGAGGCACCCCACCATGCGTGTCCCCGATCCCAACACCGACCGGTACGGCGAGGGCAGCCGCGCGCTGATCTCCCCGGCCGGGGAGATCGACGTGGCGACCGTCCACTCACTGCGCGCCTCCCCGGCGCAATGCCTGCACGACGGCGACCGTCCCGCTCCCGTGCTCCCCGCCCTGGGCGGAGCGCTGTGACGGACACCCCGCCGCAGGGGCTTCCGCCACAGGGCCGTCCCCCACGAGGCCGCCGCACGGCTCTGTCCGGGCCGGACGCGCTGGCCGAGCTCCGTCTGCGGCGGCTGAACCGGTGGCAGGCCGAGGGGCTGAAGGAGGACGTGGCGGACCTGTACGTGGAGTCCTCGTACCCGGTGATCGGCACGGCCCACAGCTGCCGGGAAGCCTTCCTGCACCGGCTCACGGGCGATGTCCGGCGGCCCGGCTTCGCCATGCTGGTCGCGGAGCGGCCCGCCCTGTTCGGATGCGTCTTCGGCTTCCCGCTGCGGCGGGACGGCTCCTGGTGGCGAGGGTTCCTCGGCACCCTTCCCCGGGATGTCGAACGGCTCACGGCCTCCGGCCACGTCTTCGCCATCAGCGAGGTCGTGGTCGCCCCGCACGAACAGTGCCGCACGGTCGGCAGACGGCTGCAGGAACGGCTGCTCGACGACCACGGGGCGTCGCTCGGCGCCACCCTGGTGCCCGACTCCGACATCAGGACCCTGAAGGCCTTCCAGTCCTGGGGGTGGCGCGAGATCGGAGAGGTCCACAGGCCGCCCGGCACGGAGCTGATCCGGGCCCTGGTGCTGCCCCTCGGCCCGACGGCGGCGACCGCGACCGGCACCCACCGCCCCGACGGCCTTCGCCGGCCGGAACGGTGACGGGTGGGCGGTCGGCCCGGATCCAGGTGCTCGTGGCCGAGCAGGCGGCCCGGCGCGGCGCACGGGTCGCGGTGGTGGACGTGTGCACGGCCGCCGTGGCCGCGCTCCCCATCTGCGGAGCCGGGGTGACGGCCGCGTCCCGGATGACGGCCGGGCGCCCGCTGTGTTCCACCGGCCCGGTGAGCGAGCGGATCGAGGAACTGCAGCTCACCTTGGGCGAAGGCCCCGGTGTGGACGCCCTGGCCCTCGGGTCGGCCGTCCTGGCGCCCGATCTGCGGGCCGACGGGGAACGGCGCCGGTGGCCCGCCTTCGCCCCGGAGGCCGTCGCCGCCGGCGCGGCGGCGGTGTTCGCTTTCCCGCTGCGGATCGGCGCGATCAGTCCCGGAGTCCTCGACCTCTACTCCGAGGTTCCGGTCGAGCTGGACCCCGGGGAGCTGGCCGACGCCATGATGTTCGCCGACACCGCCACGCTCGTGCTCCTCGGTACCCGGATCGACCCGGCGCCGGGCCCCGGCGGTGACCTCGACGGCTACCGGGCCGAGGTCGACCAGGCCACCGGGATGCTCACCGTCCAGCTCGGCGTGGGCATCGAGGAGGCGTTCGTCCGCCTGCGCGCCTACGCGTACGCCCACGGCCGCCGGCTCGCCGAGGTGGCCGCCGACGTGGTGGCCCGCCGGCTGCGGTTCACGCAGGACCCGGACGAGGAACGGAGCGCGGCCGACGATGCCTGACAACAGAAGGTGTGCACGATGAATGAGCAGCTCCTTGCGAAGGCCTTCGTCGAACTGGCGGACAACCTGGTCGCGGACTTCGACCTGATCGACTTCCTCCGCATGCTGACCGACAACTGTGTCGGCATGCTCGGCGTGAACGCGGCCGGCGTGCTCCTCGCGGACCTGAACGGGGAACTCCGCGTGATGGCCGCCTCCGACGAGCAAGTACGGCTACTGGAGCTGTTCCAGCTCCAGAACGACGAGGGCCCGTGCCTGGAGTGCTTCCACACCGGCGCCCCCGTCACCGTCCCGGACCTCGCCACGGAAGCGGCCCGCTGGCCGCGCTTCACCGAACAGGCCCTCCTCAGCGGGTACTCGGCGGTCCAGACCGTGCCGATGCGCCTGCGCGACGAGGTCGTCGGAGCCCTGAACCTGTTCCGCACCCGCCCCGGCCCCTTCGACCCGGCCGCCACGCGCATCGCCCAGGCCCTGGCCGACGTCGCCACCATCAGCCTCCTCCAGCAGCGCTCCTCCCGGCACAGCGCGATGCTCAACGAGCAGTTGCAGACCGCCCTGAACAGCCGTGTGCTGATCGAGCAGGCCAAGGGCAAGCTCGCCGAACGCCGGGGCATCGGCATGGAGGAGGCCTTCACCGCACTGCGGAGCTACGCCCGCGCGCACAACCGCCGGCTGTCCGACCTGGCCGGCGCCTTCATCGACGGCACCGAGCCCCTGCCCGGTCTGGTCGCCTGACCGTCAGCGCGGTTGCCGGCCGTGAAGTGCGGTTGCCGGCCGTCAGCGCGGTTCCCAGCCGTCCCGGCGGTCGCGGCGGTCCTCGCGGCTCCGCCGGCCCCGGTGCTGCCGGGCGTAGCGGCGGTCCCAGCGGTGCTGCTGGTCCCGGTGGTCTCGGTAGTCGCCGTAGCTGTCGTAGGTGTCGTACGTGCCATGGGTGTCACGGCCGCCGTCCTCACGGTGGCCGTCGTGGTCACGGTGGCCACCCGCACGGCCCGAGCCCGGGCCGCCGCTCCTGCGTCCGCGGTGCACGAGGGCGAAGAGCAGCACGGCGGCGACCACCCAGAGCAGGTGGCTGAGATGGCCGAAGAGGATCAGGGCGACAAGGACAACGAGGAGGGCGAGAAGCACGACGGGCACGAGCGGTCCCTTCCGCAGCGGAACAGATCATCGCTGCCGGGGACCGGGGCCTCGTCAAGCAGCGTAGTGCCACGGGGAGTTCGGCGACAGCCCCCCGCCCACCTTCGCCCCGGCCCCACCCCGGCCCCCGCCGAAGGCCCTGTTGACAGGGGGCACCGCCCGGCGTTGACTGACGAGGACGGCGTCGGGCCGCAGCGCCCCGGGAGGATCCGGGCCAGGCCCCCGCCGCTCCGCTTCGCCCGGACCCCGCGGAACGCAGGCACCACCCCTGTGACCGCTGTGCAGGTCCCGGCCATGCCCTTCCGGATCTTCTCCTCCTGCCCGGCACCCGCGCGCCATCGACCGAGGGGATACGACGGGAATGCAGCAGTACGACGTACGAGCCGGCACCAGCGGGGAGCCGTCATCTCCAGGGCCGTGATCATCATCGCGGCCCTCCTCGTCGCGACCCTCGTCGCGGTGGCGGCCGTCCTCCTGGCCACACTCGGCCACCGCCGGATCGGGCACGGCCTGAAACGGCGCTTCGGCCCCGAGTACGAACGCCTCGTGAGCCGTCACGAAGGCGACACCAAGGCCGCGGACCGGGAACTGGGAGAGCGACTGAAACAGCACGGCTCCGTCCGGGAGCGACCCCTCTCGCCGGCTTCCCGGGAGCAGTACGCGGCCCAGTGGGCCGGTATCCAGAGGCGGTTCGTCGACTCCCCGCAAGAGGCGATCACCGAGGCCGACGCCTTGCTGGCCCGGCTGACGGCGGACCGGGGCTTCCCGGACGGCGGGCCCTTCGAAGAGCGGCTCGCCGCGCTGTCCGTGCACCACGCGAAGCACGTCGACGGCTACCGCGGGATGCACGCGGCCGTCCACGGCCAGGGCGGCACGGAGGAGAAGAGGCGGGCCATGATCGGAGCCCGGGAGCTCTTCGACGCCCTGGTCGCGCAGCAGCCGGCCGACTCGGGCCGGCACCGTCCGCAGCGGCACCCCGTCGAGGGAAGAAGTGGCACGCGATGACGTACGACGAGGAACGCGCACGGCAGGACCCGGCCCGCAGGCCGCCCCCGGCGCGGCGCGACCCTCGCGGGGTCCCCGCACCCCGCGAGGCACCGCGCGAGGTGCCGCCCGGGACCCCCGCGGACACCCCGGCCGCTACGCCACCCACGAACCCCGTCGCCCCCGTCACCCCCGTGGCCCACATGGCCCTGCTCGCGCAGAGCGACCGGGACAGGCTGACCCTGCACCTCCAGCACGCTCTCGGCACGTTCATCCAGAGCCCGCACGAAGCCGTCCAGGAAGCCGACATCACCTTCGCCGAGGCCACCACCCGGGTCACGGCCGCCCTCGTGGAACGCCGGCGCGTCATCGGCGCGACCCACCGGGGCCGCGGCGTCGAAGCCGAGACGGAAGACCTCCGGCTCGCCCTGCGCGAGTACCGGGAGATCACCCTGCGGCTGCTGCGCATGTGAGCGGGCCCGCTCCGATCAGCCCCTGACCGCCGGCGGGGACGGCCCGTCCTCCCCGACGGGCCACCCCGCCGGCCTCTCGTCGCCACCGCGCGAACGAAGGGTGCGGCCCCGGTTCCCACCACCGGGGCCGCGCCCTTTCCGCGCGGTCGGCTCCCACGGCGCGTGACGGCCGCCGAGCCAAGGAGACCCGTGTCCATGACCCACACCGGCACGCAGAGCACCCGGCGCACCCCCTACGCCGACGACTCCCCCGACACCGCGGCCGCATTCCTCCGCATCGCGTCCCTTCCGCAGGGCCCGCAACGGGCCGCGCTGCGCCAGGAGGTGGTGTGCGCCTGGATCCCGATGGCCATTCGGCTGGCCCGCCGCTTCAACAACGGCAGGGAGCCCATGGAGGACCTCCGCCAGGTCGCCCAAGTGGGTCTGGTCAAAGCGGTCTCCCGCTTCGACCCGGGCCTGGGCACCGCCTTCGAGGCCTACGCCATCCCGACGATCGTCGGCGAGCTGAAGCGGCACTTCCGCGACAACCTGTGGGCGGTGCACGTACCGCGCCGCGTCCAGGAACTGCGCACGCAGGTCCGTACGGCCGACCGGGACCTGTCCCCCTCGCGCGACTCGGGCGGCCCCACGCCGGCCGAGATCGCCGCGGCGACCGGCCTGACCGAGCAGGAGGTGCGCAGGGGCCAGGGCGCCCTGAACAGCTGGTCCCCCCTGTCCATCGAGGCCGCGCACGGCCGCCAGGAGGGCGCCTACACGCTGGCGGAAACCCTCGGCTCCCCGGAGCCCGCCTTCGACCGCATCGTCGACCGCGAGACGCTCCGCCCCCTGCTGCGCGCCCTGCCCGAGCGCGACCGGCGGATCCTCTACCTGAGGTTCTTCCGCGAAATGGACCAGAGCCGCATCGGCGAAGAGCTCGGCCTGTCCCAGATGCACGTGTCCCGGCTGATCCGCCGCATCTGCGAATCCCTACGCGCCCAGGCCATGTCCGACGCGGCCCGAAGGCCCGCCCGAAAGCCCGCCTGAAGTCCCGCCCGAAAGTCCGTCTGAGGGCCCGTCCGAAGTCCCGCCTGAAGTCCCGCCCGAAAGTCCGTCTGAGGGCCCGTCCGAAGTCCCCGTCTGAGGGCCCGTCCGAAGTCCCGCCTGAGGGCCCGTCCGCTGACAAGACCGCCCCCGGACACGCCAAAGCCGCAGATGAGATCGTTTCTTCACCTGCGGCTCGCAGTGGGGCGGGTGGGACTCGAACCCACGGCCGACGGATTATGAGTCCGCTGCTCTAACCGGCTGAGCTACCGCCCCTTCACGGCGTGGCGCGTACATGTGTGCGCGCCGTCTGCCGCAGCATAGCCGCTCATACGATCTCCTGCCTCGGATGCCTCGCATGATCGGCTTCGCCTGCCCAGAGAGACCGCATCGGGCCGTGCCCGGTTGCGCGCGGAGGGCAGAAAAAAGAAAAAGGACCCACCTGGGGTCCTCGTTCCTTCTTGCTCCCCCGACTGGACTCGAACCAGTAACCTGCCGATTAACAGTCGGCTGCTCTGCCAATTGAGCTACAGGGGACCGCGCTCCCCCGACTGGACTCGAACCAGTAACCTGCCGATTAACAGTCGGCTGCTCTGCCAATTGAGCTACAGGGGATTGCTGCGTTGCACCGAACAGCCCACCTCTGGCCTTGGCCAGGGGGCGAGCGCCCGTTGCGAGTCATAGATTAGCGCAAGCAGGGGGGTGCTCCGCCAATCGGTATCGCCAGCGGGCCGGGCACCACACGACGAAGGGTGGCAGGCATGCGGTACAAGGTCACGTTCGCGGTCGGGCTGGCCCTCGGGTACGTGCTCGGGACCCGGGCCGGACGCGAGCGGTATGAACAGTTGAAGAAGTCCGCGCGCGAGTTCGCGCAGAACCCCGCGGTCCGCAACGCCGCCGAGAGCGCTGGTCAGACCGGTCGGGAGTTCGCCGGCAAGGCCTACGCCGCGGTGAGCGACAAGGTCGGCGACGCGATGCCCGACGCCCTCTCCGGACGCGTACGGGGCTTGCGGGCACGGGTCGGCGGCGGTGGCGCGGGCGAGGACGACTGGGGCACCAGCAACACCTGACCGGACCGGTCCGGAGCGCGGGTCCTCACGTGAGGGGCCGCGCACCGGCTCCCTCCCGGTGCGGTGCGCGGGGCTCCACATATGGGACGGGACCCTTCCCGCACCCGCCGGGGCGGTCGAGACCGCCCCGGCGTGCGGCAGAATTCACCGCATGGGGATAGTCGCCGGGCTGGACAGCTCTTCCGCGTTCACACGCATCGTCGTCTGTGACACCGAGACGGGCGCCGTGCTGCGCCAGGGGTACGCCCCTCATCCGCAGCCCACCGGCGAGGCGGTGCCGCACGAGACCGATCCACAGGCCTGGCTGCTCTCGCTCGGCGAGGCCGCCGGCGGCGGGCTCCTCGAAGGGGTGCAGGCCATAGGGGTCTCCGCGCAGCAGCACGGGCTGCTGCCGCTGGACGCGCAGGGCGGCCTCGTCCGTCCCGCCCTCATCGGCAACGACAAGCGCGGCCAGGTCGCAGCCGCCGAGCTGATCGAGGCCTTCGGCGGCCGGCAGGCCTGGGCCGAGGCCGTCGGCTCCGTCCCCCATTCGGCGCAGCCCGTGGCGAAGCTCGCCTGGCTGGCCCGTACCGAGCCCGAGGCGGCCCGGCGGGTGGCCGTACTGATGTCCCCGCACGACTGGCTGGTGTGGCAGCTGCTGGGCCGCCCGGCCCGGCGCACCACCGACCGCGGCGGCGCCTCCGGCACCGGCTACTGGTCGGCGGCCACCGGCGCCTACCGCCCCGACCTGGTCGAGCTCGCGCTGGGGCACCGGGCGCTGCTGCCCGAGGTGCTCGGCCCGGCCGAAGCCGCCGGGACCACGCCCGAGGGGCTGCTGATCTCCGCCGGCACCGGGGAGACCATGGCGGCCGCGCTCGGGCTGGGCATGGGACCCGGCGACGCCGTGGTCTCGCTGGGCGCGTCCGGATCGGTGATGGCCGTACACCACGAGGCGCTGTCGGAGCCGGGCGGCCTGATCACCTCCCTCGCCGACGCCACCGGGCTGCACCTGCCGGTGGTGAACACGCTGAACGCCGTACGGGCCCTGCGCGGCACCGCCGAACTGCTGGGCACCGACCTGGAGGGGCTGAGCGAGCTCGCGCTGAAGTCGACCCCGGGCGCGCACGGACTCGTACTCCTGCCGTACCTGGAGGGTGAGCGGACTCCGAACCTGCCGCACACCGCCGGGACCCTGTCGGGGCTGCGCCGGGACTCCATGAAGCCCGAGCACCTCGCGCGGGCCGCCTTCGAGGGCATGCTGTGCGGGCTGGTGGACGCGCTCGACGTGCTGCGCAGCCGCGGCGTGGAGATCCGCCGGGTGTTCCTGCTCGGCGCCGCCGCCGAGCTGCCGGCCGTACAGGCCTTCGCACCCGGACTGTTCGGCACGCAGGTCCTCGTGCCGGCGCCGGCGGACTACGCGGCCCTGGGCGCGGCCCGGCAGGCCGCGTGGGCGCTCGGCCTGGCGCAGGGCGGCGCGGCCTCGAAGACCCCGCCGGTGTGGCCGGCGCCCGCGGCGCAGCTGTTCGAGCCGGACGAGGAGTACCCGGCCTGGCAGGGCGCGCGCCAGCAGTACGTCGCGACCCGGGACCAGATCCACCCCGGGGCCTTCTAGGTCCCTAGGCCAGCTGCGCCTTCACGTGCTCGACCACCGCCCGGAACTCCTCCGTCGGCGAGAAGTCGAGGTACTCGGTGTCCTCCAGGGCCACCGGGGCGTGGCCGGGCGCCCAGTAGCAGGCCTCCCCGGCCGAGTAGACCTCGTCCCCGTCCTTCGTGTGCATCATGATCCGGCCCTTGATCACGTAGGCGTAGTGCGGGCACGGGCACAGGTCGTCCGGCAGGCCCTTGAACGCCGGGGTCATGTCGACGCCCTTGGCGAAGCGCCCGAAGGCGACCGAGAAGCCGCCGCCGAGCTCCTGCACGCGCAGTTCGGCGCCGTTGCCCTCGAAGAGGACGGGGATCTGCTCCCGTGTGACTGCCGTCATGGTTCCTCCACGGACGGTCCGTCCCGAGATTCCCCCTCCGGACCCCATCCTCCTCTCCGCGCCCGGCGTCCGCGCGGCCACCGGGACGCGGTCGGCGGCTGGGCTTGGGGCCGCGCGGCCCCGCCTACTCCTTTTGACCGGCCTTTACGAAAAGCGGTGGGTTCCGGCCTCCGGTTGGCAGAAGATGGAGTGAATCCCCCTCGATCTTGCCGACCGGAGCCTGCGCGTGCTCATACGACTTCTGCGGACCCACCTGGGTCCGTACCGGAAACCGATCGCCGTGCTGGTCCTGCTGCAACTGCTGCAGACCAGCGCGAGCCTCTACCTGCCCACGCTGAACGCCGACATCATTGACAACGGTGTCGTGAACGGCGACACCGGCTACATCCTGCGCTTCGGCGCACTGATGCTCGGCGTCTCGCTGGTCCAGCTCGTCTGCAACGTCGGCGCCGTCTACTACGGCGCCCGCACCGCCGCGGCCTTCGGCCGGGACGTCCGGGCCGGCGTCTTCGACCGCGTGCAGAGCTTCTCCGCGCGCGAGCTCGGCCACTTCGGCGCCCCGTCGCTGATCACCCGTACGACGAACGACGTGCAGCAGATCCAGATGCTCGTGCTGATGACCTTCACGCTCATGGTCTCCGCGCCGATCATGTGCGTCGGCGGCATCTTCATGGCGCTCTCGCTGGACGTGAAGCTCTCGGGCGTGCTGCTCGCGGTGGTCCCGATCCTCGGCCTGTCGGTCGGCGCCATCGTGCTGAAGACCCGCCCGCTGTTCCGGAAGATGCAGACCCGCCTGGACACGGTCAACCGGGTCCTGCGCGAGCAGATCACCGGCAACCGGGTGATCCGCGCCTTCATCCGCGACGACTACGAGAAGGAGCGCTTCCGCGAGGCCAACGCCGACCTCACCGGCGTCTCGCTGGCGGCCGGCAAGCTGCTCGCCCTGATGTTCCCGACCGTGATCGTGGTCGTGAACATCTCCAGCGTCGCCGTCGTCTGGTTCGGCGCGATGCGCATCGACGCCGGCGGGATGGAGATCGGCCAGCTGACGGCGTTCCTCGCCTACCTGATGCAGATCGTCATGTCCGTGATGATGGCCACCTTCATGTTCATGATGGTGCCGCGCGCCGAGGTCTGCGCCGAGCGCGTCCAGGAGGTCCTGGACACCGAATCCAGCGTGGTCCCGCCCACCGACCCGGTCCGTAAGCTGCTCCACCACGGCCGCCTGGAACTGCGCGGCGCCGACTTCCGCTACCCGGGCGCCGAGGCCCCCGTCCTGCGCGGGGTCGACCTCGTGGCCCGCCCCGGCGAGACCACCGCGGTGATCGGCTCCACCGGCAGCGGCAAGTCCACGCTGCTGGGGCTGATCCCCCGGCTGTTCGACGCGACCGGCGGCGACGTGCTCGTGGACGGGGAGGACGTACGGCGCCTCGACCCCGACCTGCTCGCCAAGACCGTCGGCATGGTGCCGCAGAAGCCGTACCTCTTCTCCGGCACCGTCGCCAGCAACCTGCGCTACGGGCGCCCCGAGGCCACCGACGAGGAGCTCTGGCACGCGCTGGAGGTCGCGCAGGCCAAGGGCTTCGTGTCCGAGCTGGAGGGCGGGCTCGACGCCCCGATCACCCAGGGCGGCACCAACGTCTCCGGCGGCCAGCGCCAGCGGCTCGCGATCGCGCGCACGCTCGTACAGCGCCCGGAGATCTACCTGTTCGACGACTCGTTCTCGGCCCTGGACTACGCCACGGACGCGGCGCTGCGCTCCGCGCTCGCCCGCGAGACCGAGGAGGCGACCGTGGTCATCGTCGCCCAGCGGGTCTCCACGATCCGCGACGCGGACCGGATCATCGTCCTCGACGAGGGGCAGGTGGTGGGCGAGGGGCGCCACCACGAGCTGATGGCCGGCAATGAGACCTACCGGGAGATCGTGCTCTCCCAGCTGACGGAAGCGGAGGCGGCGTGAGCGGGCCCGGAGGACGGATGATGATGGGACCGCCGACGACGCGGTCCATGGACTTCAAGGGCTCGGGCAAGCGGCTGCTGGCCGCGCTGGCGCGCGACCGGGCCAAGCTGTGGGGCATGATCCTCGCGGTCGTCGGCAGCGTCGCCGCGTCGGTGACCGGGCCGAAGATCCTCGGCGAGGCCACCGACCTCGTGTTCGCGGGGATCGTCGGCCGGAGCTTCGACAAGGGCCTCAGCAAGCAGCAGGCGCTGGACGCTCTGCGCGCCAGGGGCGACGGCGGGATGGCGGACATGCTGTCCGGCACCGACTTCACCCCGGGCAAGGGCATCGACTTCGGCGCGGTCGGGTCGGTGGCGCTGTGGGCGCTGGCCGTCTTCACGGTCGCCGGTCTGCTGATGCTGGTCGCCACCCGGCTGTCGAACCACATCATGAACGGCACCGTCTACCGGATGCGCGAGCAGCTCCAGGCGAAGCTCTCGCGGCTGCCGCTGTCGTACTTCGACCAGCAGAAGCGCGGCGAGGTGCTCAGCCGGGCCACGAACGACATCGACAACATCGGGCAGACGATCCAGCAGACGATGGGTCAGCTGCTCAACTCGCTCCTGACGATCGTCGGCGTGCTCGCGATGATGTTCTGGATCTCGCCGGTGCTGGCGCTGGTCGCGCTGGTGACCATCCCGGTGTCCGCGTACGTGGCCGCGAAGATCGGCAAGAAGTCACAGCCGCAGTTCGTGGCGCAGTGGAAGTCCACGGGCGCCCTGAACGCGCACGTCGAGGAGATGTACTCGGGCCACACCCTGGTCAAGGTCTTCGGCCGGCAGAAGGAGTCCGCGGCCCTGTTCGCCGAGCAGAACGAGGCGCTGTACCGGGCCTCCTTCAAGGCGCAGCTGGTCAGCGGGATCATGCAGCCGGTGATGCTGTTCATCTCGAACATCAACTACGTGCTCGTCGCGGTCGTCGGCGGTCTGAAGGTGGCCTCGGGCACCCTGTCGATCGGTGACGTCCAGGCCTTCATCCAGTACACGCGCCAGTTCTCGATGCCGCTGACGCAGGTCGCCTCCATGGCGAACCTGGTGCAGTCCGGCGTCGCCTCCGCGGAGCGGGTCTACGAGCTGCTGGACGCCCCGGAGCAGGAGGCGGACGCGGAGGTTCCGGAGCGTCCGGAGAACCTGCGCGGGCACGTCACCTTCGACAAGGTCGCCTTCCGCTACGAGCCCGACAAGCCGCTGATCGAGAACCTCTCGCTGAGCGTCGACCCCGGACAGACGGTCGCGATCGTCGGCCCGACCGGCGCCGGCAAGACCACGCTGGTCAACCTGCTGATGCGGTTCTACGAGGTCACGGGCGGGGAGATCGCCCTCGACGGGGTGGACATCGCGAAGATGACCCGCGAGGAACTGCGCAGCGGCATCGGCATGGTGCTCCAGGACACCTGGCTGTTCGGCGGCACCATCGCGGAGAACATCGCGTACGGAGCCACGCGCGAGGTCACGCGCGCCGAGGTCGAGGAGGCCGCGCGGGCGGCCCACGCCGACCGGTTCGTCCGCACCCTGCCCGAGGGCTACGACACGGTGCTGGACGACGAGGGCGCCGGCGTCAGCGCGGGCGAGAAGCAGCTGATCACCATCGCGCGGGCGTTCCTGTCCGACCCGGTGATCCTGGTGCTCGACGAGGCGACGAGCTCGGTGGACACCCGTACCGAGGTGCTGATCCAGAAGGCGATGGCGCGCCTCGCGCACGGCCGTACGTCCTTCGTGATCGCGCACCGGCTGTCCACGATCCGCGACGCGGACCTGATCCTGGTCATGGAGAGCGGCTCGATCGTGGAACAGGGCACGCACGAGGAGCTGCTGCTCTCGGGCGGCGCCTACGCGCGGCTGTACGCGGCGCAGTTCGCGCAGGCGGTGGCCGAGGTCGACTAGCGCGGCCGGTACCGGGAGGGGCGCCCTACGGGGCGCCCCTTTTCCGTACCTGCCCGCGTACGGGCTCAGTCCAGATAGCCGCGCAGCTGGTCCGCGAAGGCGTGGTCGCGGAGCTTGTTGAGGGTCTTGGACTCGATCTGGCGGATCCGCTCCCGGGTCACCCCGAAGATCCGCCCGATCTCCTCCAGGGTGCGCGGCCGCCCGTCGGCGAGCCCGTAGCGGAGCTGGACGACCTTGCGCTCCCGCTCCCCGAGGGTGGAGAGCACCGCTTCGAGGTGCTCGCGGAGCAGGAAGAACGCGGCCGATTCGACCGGGGAGGCGGCGTCCCCGTCCTCGATGAGGTCGCCGAGCGCGACATCGTCCTCCTCGCCCACGGGGGCGTGCAGGGAGACCGGTTCCTGCGCGAGGCGCAGCACTTCCAGGACCCGCTCGGGGGTCAGCTCCAGGTGGACGGCGACCTCTTCGGCGGTGGGTTCGTACCCCCGCTCCTGGAGCATGCGGCGCTGGACGCGCACGACGCGGTTGATCAGCTCCACGACGTGGACGGGGACCCGGATGGTGCGGGCCTGGTCGGCCAGTGCCCGGGACATGGCCTGGCGGATCCACCAGGTGGCGTAGGTGGAGAACTTGTAGCCGCGGGCGTAGTCGAACTTCTCGACGGCGCGGATCAGTCCGAGGTTCCCCTCCTGGACCAGGTCGAGCATGGTCAGTCCGCGGCCGACGTAGCGCTTGGCCACGGAGACGACGAGCCGCAGGTTCGACTCGATGAGGCGGCGCTTGGCCATGCGGCCCATGACCACGAGCTTGTCGAGGTCGAGGGTGAGCTGCAGGTCGAGCGGGGCTCCGCTGCCGAGCTTCTCCTCCGCGAACAGGCCCGCTTCCACGCGGCGCGCGAGCTCGACCTCCTCGACGGCGGTGAGCAGCGGGATCCTGCCTATCTCGCGCAGGTACTGCCGGAAGAGGTCGGCGGACGGTCCCGCTCCGCCGGAGCCTTCCGCCGGGCGCTTGCGCGGCGTGGGCACCTTCTCCATCAGCTCCAGGACTTCTGGCTCCTCGGGCTCCTCCGCCTCCTCCTCGTGCACGGCGTCTGCCTCCGCCCCGGGCTCGGGCTCTTCGGCCGCGGGCACTTCGGCGGGCGGGCTGACGGTGACGGTCAGGCTCTGGGTCTGCACGGGGGCGACCTCCACAGGGCTCCGAGGACGGGTGCACCGCACCTCAGTGTGGGGTACGACACATCGCTGCCACGAGGGGCGTGCGACCACTTTCTGGGTCCGGTGCGTGACCCATCGTTACCCCCGGACCGGAACCCCGATGCGGATCGGACGCATGTCCGAGAGGATCGTGGTCATGTCTGTGTACGAAACCCATGTCACCGTGCGCTGCCCGGACCCGGTGGAGTTGGCGCGGCTCGAATCGTGGGCCGTGGAGCGGGAGTTGAAAGTCACGCACATCGTGCTGGCCCGGGGCCGGATGACCTCGCAGCCGATGCTGACGCTGCCCGACCGGGGCGGGCACGAGGTCCTGGTGCCCCGGCTGCGCGCGGCCGGCTTCGACCCGGTCCGGGTCAAGGTGGAGACGGTCCCGTGGACCACGGAGCCCCCGGGGCCGGGCGGCGGCTACTTCGAACACCATCTCAAACTGCGGCTCCCGGTCGACTGGGACCGCCCGGCCCTGGAGTCCCTGGCGGTCCGGCACGCGGCCCACGTCTCCTGGAACGCCCGCCGGGTCCTGCCGGGGGCGCGGCAGGAACGTTTCGTGACCCAGCGGTGGTGGGGTACGGCGGCGGAAGCGGGGGCGGCGTGCGATGCGCTGGTCGCGGCGCTGGCCGGGGCCGGGTATGAAATCCGCTCGGAGGAGCGGGAGTTCGTGCTGTACGACAGCGACCTGTCGGTGGACGACGGGTGGATCGAGGAGGGGGACCCGCGATGAGCGGCCAGGAGTGGAAACCGTCGATTCCGGGCGGTCCGGACGATCCCGCGGAGGCGGCGGCGGAGCAGCGGCGACGGAGGGACGAGCGGCCCCGGACCCTGCGGACGGGCGACCGGGGCGATCCGACCGCGGTGGCCTTCGATCCCGCCCTCAAGCACTTCTCCGAGGCGTACCGGCCGCTGGATCCGGTGATCCCGGAGCCGGCGGCGCGAGAGGCCTGGCGGTCGGCCCGGCGGACGGCGATGGACGTGGCGTTGCGTGCGGTCGGGGCCTCCGGCGACGCCGATTCGGTGGTGCTGCGCGGCAGCATGCTGATGGCGCAGTGGTTCGGGAAGATCGCGCGGGAGCCGCACGACCTGGACTTCGTCGTGGTTCCCGCGGACTGGATGATCGAGGAGGACCGCACCGGGCGCCTGCTGGACGCGATCGCGGCCGGGGCCGAGCGGCTGGCCCCGTACAGCGGCCTGGTGATGCCGGCTTCGGAGGCGGTCTCCGAGTACATCTGGACGTACGAGCGCGTTCCGGGGCGCAGGCTGGTCCTGCCCTGGTCGGCACCGGGGATGCGGGGCGGCCAGGTCCAGCTGGACTTCGTCTTCAACGAGCCCCTGCCCGCCCTGCCCGAGCCCGTGGTGGTGGCGGGGGTCCCGCTGCTGGGGGCCACCCGGGAACTGTCCCTCGCCTGGAAGCTGTTGTGGCTGGCCGGGGACCTGTACCCGCAGGGCAAGGACCTATACGACGCGGTTCTGCTGGCGGAGGGCTGCGCGCTGCCGTACCCGCTGCTGGCGGAGGTGTTCCGGCTCTCCGGCGAATTCGAGGTCGGCGGGGGCGGGCAACCGGTCCCTGCCCCCGCGCACTTCGAGGAACTCGCGCGGACGGACTGGGCCGCGTTCCACACGGAGTACCCGACGATCCCCGGCTCCGCCGAGTCCTACGCGGAGCGCCTGCTTGCGGCGCTGGCGCCCACCTTCGCGGAGCGTTAGGCCGGTTCCACCCGGACCGCGCAGACCTTGAACTCCGGCATCCGGGACACCGGGTCCAGCGCCGGGTTCGTCAGGGTGTTCGCGCGGCCCTCGCCCGGCCAGTGGAAGGGCATGAAGACGGTGTCCGCGCGGATGGTGTCCGTGATCCGGGCCGGGGCCACCGCGCGGCCGCGCCGGGAGGTGACCGCGAGGGGGGCTCCGTCGACCGCGCCGATGCGGGCCGCGAGGCGCGGGTGGAGTTCCACGAAGGGGCCGGGGGCGGCTTCGTTGAGCTCGTCCACCCGGCGGGTCTGCGCGCCCGACTGGTACTGGGCGACGACCCGGCCGGTGGTGAGGAGGAGCGGGTACTCCGCGTCCGGGACCTCGGCGGCGTCGCGGTGGGTGACGGGCACGAAGCGGGCCCGGCCGTCCTCGGTGGCGAAGCGGTCCAGGAAGAGGCGCGGGGTGCCGGGGTGGGGCTCGGCGGCGGGGCCGGGCTCCGCCGGACAGGGCCAGAAGACGCCCTGTTCCGCTTCGATGCGGGCGTACGTGATGCCCGAGTAGTCCGCCGGGCCGCCCGCCGAGGCGCGGCGCAGCTCCTCGAAGACCTCCTCGGCGTCGGTCGGGAAGGCCTTCGGCATGCCGAGGCGGGTGGCCAGGCCGTGCAGGACCTCCAGGTCGGAGCGGACCCCCGGCGGCGGGGTCAGGGCCCGGCGGCGCAGCAGGACGCGGCCCTCCAGGTTGGTGGTGGTGCCGGTCTCCTCCGCCCACTGGGTGACCGGGAGGACCACGTCGGCCAGGGCCGCCGTCTCGGACAGGACCACGTCGGCGACGGCCAGGAAGTCCAGGGAGCGGATGCGGTCCTCGATGTGGCCGGCGCGCGGGGCCGAGACCACCGGGTTGGAGCCCATGAGGAGGAGGGCCTTGACGTCCCCGCCCAGTGCGTCGAGGAGTTCGTAGGCGCTGCGGCCCGGGCCGGGGAGCGTGTCGGGGTCGATCCCCCAGATCCCGGCGACGTGGGCCCGGGCCGCCGGGTCGGTCAGTTTGCGGTAGCCGGGGAGCTGGTCGGCCTTCTGGCCGTGTTCGCGACCGCCCTGGCCGTTGCCCTGGCCGGTGAGGCAGCCGTAGCCGGAGAGCGGGCGGCCGGCCCGGCCGGTGGCGAGGCAGAGGTTGATCCAGGCTCCGACGGTGTCGACGCCCTTGGACTGCTGCTCGGGGCCGCGTGCGGTGAGCACCATCGCGGATTCGGGGGCACAGAACATCGCCACCGCCTCGCGGAGCTTGGGCACCGGCACTCCGGTGATGCGCTCCACCAGCTCCGGCCAGTGCGCCATCGCGCCGGCCCGGGCCTCCTCCCAGCCGCTGGTGCGCTCGGCGATGAACGCCTCGTCGGTGTGGCCGCCCGCGACGACGAGGTGCAGCAGGCCGAGCGCCAGCGCGAGGTCCGTGCCGGGGCGCGGGGCCAGGTGCAGGTCGGCTTGTTCGGCGGTGCGCGTGCGGCGCGGGTCCACCACGATCAGCGTGCCGCCGTTCTCGCGGAGTTCCCGGAAGAAGCGGAGCGCGGGCGGCATGGTGTCGGCGGGGTTGGAGCCGACGAGGATGACGCAGCCGGTCCGGGGGATGTCCTCCAGCGGGAAGGGCAGCCCCCGGTCGAGCCCGAAGGCCCGCTGGTGCGCGGCGGCGGCGGAGGACATGCAGAACCGGCCGTTGTAGTCGATCTGCGAGGTCCCCAGCGCGATGCGGGCGAACTTTCCGAGGGCGTACGCCTTCTCGTTGGTCAGCCCGCCGCCGCCGAACACCCCGACCGCGTCGGCCCCGTACGACCGCCGCGTGCGGGCGAGGCCCTCGGCGACGGCGTCCAGGGCCTCCTCCCAGGTGGCCGGCTCCAGCCGCCCTGCGTGGGTGCGGATGAGCGGCTCGGTGAGGCGCACCCGGGAGGAGAGCACGGCGGGGGCGGTACGGCCCTTGCCGCACAGCGCGCCCCGGTTCACGGGGAAGTCGGCACGCTCCTCCACCAGCACGCCCGCGCCGCCGGGCTCGGGGCGGAGGTTCATGCCGCACTGCAGCGCGCAGTACGGACAGTGCGTGGCGGTGGCGGCGGTGACGGCGTCCGGCTTGTGCATGGAGCCCAGCGTGCGTCGGCGGTGTTACGCCGACGGCCGCCCCGCGTTACAAGTCGGCGTGCTCCACCTCAGCGCGGCCCGGCGGCTCCGGTGAGGAGGCCCGGCGCTCCGGAGGGGGCCGGGGATCCCGGCGTACACGATCCGGTCGCCGGGGCCGGGGGTCCCGGCGCACACGATGCCGGCGCCGGGCCCGGGGTCACTGGCCCGTGCCCGGCGCCGGGCCCGGGGTCACTGGCCCGTCAGGTACTTCACCGTGAGGCCGGCCGTCCAGCCGCCGTCGACCGCGAGCTCGGCGCCGGTCATGTAGCCCGCGGCGTCCGAGAGGAGGAAGGCGACGGCGGCGGCGATCTCCTCGGGGAGGCCGACGCGGCCGAGGGGGGCGCCGGGGTAGTTGCCCTCGCCCGCCTGGATGCCGACCGGGGCCGTCATCGGGGTGAGCGTCATGCCGGGGTGCACGGAGTTGACGCGGATCTTCGACTCGGCGAGCTCGACCGCGCCGATCTTCGACAGTCCGCGCACGCCCCACTTGGAGGCCCCGTAGCCGGCGGTCAGGGCGAGGCCGGTGAGGCCGGCGGCGGAGGAGATGTTGACGATGGAGCCGCCGCCGTTCTCCCGCATCAGCGGGATCGCGGCCTTGATGCCGATGAAGACGCCGACGAGGTTGATCTCGACGACCTTGCGGAAGTGCTCGACGCTCTCGTGCTCCAGGAACTGGCCGGTGGCGATGCCGGCGTTGTTGACCAGTCCGTCGATGCGGCCGAACTCGGCGAGGGCGAAGGCGAGGGCCGCGTCCCAGTCGGATTCGCTGGTCACGTCGTGGCGCAGGAAGCGCGCCGCGTCGCCGAGCTTGGCCGCCGTCTCGGCTCCCTCGGCCTCCAGGACGTCGGTGATCAGCACCTTGCCGCCGCCCTCCACGACGGTCTGCGCGGCCGCCGCGCCGAGGCCGCGGGCCCCACCGGTGATGACGACGACCTTGCCGCTCAGATCCACAACAGCCACGGTTCCACACCCCTGACGCACGAGACAGATCGGTATATGACTAATCGGCATATGCCGATCGCGGCGTCAGTCTGCCAGAGAGGCCAGGGCCCGCGACACCCCCTCTTCCTTCGGCCCCAGGAACCGCGGCTCCGGCTCGAAGACCGCGTCCATGGCCGCCTTGCCGGCGGCGAAGACCTCGCGGGCCCCGCCGTAGTACCAGGTCGCGTCGTGCACGTCGGACACCCCGACCCCGTACACGTCCACGCCCGCGGCCCGGCACAGCGCGACGGCCCGGCGGATGTGGAAGCCCTGGCTGATCAGCACCGCCCGGTGCACGCCGAAGACCTCCCGGGCCCGGACGCAGGAGTCCCACGAGTCGAATCCGGCGTAGTCGCTGACGACACGGGCGTCGGGCACCCCGTGGCCCGTCAGGTACGCGCGCATCGCGTCGGGCTCGTCGTAGTCGGTGCGGCTGTTGTCGCCCGTGACCAGGACGACCTTGACCTTCCCCGCGCGGTAGAGCTCGACCGCGGCGTCGAGCCGGCGCGCGAGGTACGGGGTGGGCCGGCCGTTCCACAGCCCGGCGCCGAAGACCACGGCCACCTCGGCGGCGGGCGCGTCGGCGGTGGTCCGCAGCCGGGGCCCGGCGGACGCGTGCGTCCACGCCGAGGGCAGCAGGGCCAGCACGCAGAGCGCCATCACCACCTGGACGGCCCTCCGCCGGGCGCGCACGGTCCGGGGCACGGTGATCCGTACGGCCCTCAGCCGCTCCCATGCCGCCCCCGGCAGACCTCGTAGTGCTGCGCGCCTCAATGCGATCCCCTTGCTGGTGGTGCCGGTGGTCCAGCTGTTGCCGGTCCTACTGCCGCCGGTCCTGTCGTCTACGGACGCGTGTACGGTCCCGGCGGTTGCCCGGTGCCCCCTGCCCCGGGCCTCACGACAGGGACCGCACCACGGCCTGCGCCGCTCCCCGGCCCAGCGCCGGCAGCGGGAAGGAGACCCACGCCAACCGCAGTTCGGGCTCCGCCTCCCGGTGGTGCTGCCGGAAGCGGCGGTGAGGAGCGCCGCGGACGCCAGGGCGACCAGCAGCCAGACCGTCACCTCACGCGCGCGCACGCCGAAGGCCCCGGGAGCCCGCGCACCGGCAAGCGCGCCCCGACCCCACCCCGCCGTCCACCCCCCTGTGAGCAGGTGGCAAACACCCGTCACGCCCGCGCAACGCATCGGCAACCTGCCGCGCGCAGGATCGGTTCATGACGGAGCCGGCGCATCCTCCCGAGTCCCCGCCCCAGCCCCTCCCACCACGGCCCCTCCCACCACTGCCGCCCGCGACCACGGCGGAGCTGCTGACCCGGATCACCGCCCAGCTCGGTACGCAGCTCAGAGGTCTGCGCCCCCGACACCACGCAGGAGTCCCGCCATGCAGCAGCCCGCCCTCGTCGCCGTGGCCCACGGCAGCCGCGATCCGCGTGCCCTCCACACCGTCGAAGCCCTGCTCGAACGGGTCCGCGAGCTCCGTCCCCGCCTCGACGTCCGGCTCGGTCACATCGAGCTGAACCACCCGCTGCTGGACCACACCCTCGACCGGACCGCCGGGGCCGCCGTCCTGGTGCCGCTGCTGCTCGGCCGCGGCACCCACGTCAAGCGGGACCTGCCGGCCGCCGCCGCCCGCGCCGGGCATCTGCGGACCCGCGTCGCCGCCCCGCTCGGGCCGCATCCGCTGCTCGTCGAGGCACTGTACGAGCGGCTCGTGGAGGCCGGCTGGAGCGCCGGGTCGGCGGTGGTGCTGGCCGCCGCCGGGTCCCGCGACCCCGACTCCGCCGCCGATGTGCGGGCCACCGCCGACCTGCTCTCGGAACGCCTCGGCGGGGTGCCCGTGGTGGCCGCCTATGCCTCGGGCACCGCGCCCGGAGTGGCCGCCGCCGTGCGGGCGCTGGCCGCGCGGGGGCTCCACCGGGTCGCGGTCGCCTCCTACTTCACCGCCCCGGGCCGTTTCGCCGCGGAGAGCGCCGCCGCCGCACCGGGTCCGGCCGCCGCCCCGCTGGGGGCCCATCCGGCGCTGGCCCGGCTGGTGCTCCAGCGCTACGACGAAGCCGCCGCCGCGCTCGCAGCGCCCGTAGAGCGGGAGCAGCCGCTCGAACTGGCCACCGCGTAACGGTCGGGTTGGTTCGCAATCGCTCGGATTGCTCCTCTTGACTCGTCTTGTCGGCCCGTGCGGTTACCGTTTGGACCATGGAAGGCATGGAAGGCACCACCGCACCTGTCCGACCCGCCCTCGACCTGCCCGGCGAGCCGTACGATCCCGCCGATACCGAGCGCTGGGCCACCGAGCCCGACAAACGGCCCGGGCGGACCGCCTTCCAGCGCGACCGCGCCCGCGTGCTGCACTCCGCCGCCCTGCGCCGGCTCGCCGGGAAGACGCAGGTGGTGACCCCGGGGACGCGTTCGTACGACTGGGACGCGAGTCCCCGTACGCGGCTGACGCACTCCCTCGAATGCGCCCAGGTCGGCCGCGAGCTCGGCGCCGCGCTCGGCTGCGATCCCGATCTGGTCGAAGCCGCCTGCCTGTCGCACGACATGGGGCACCCGCCCTTCGGCCACAACGGCGAGGAGGCGCTCAACGAGTTCGCCAAGGACTGCGGCGGCTTCGAGGGCAACGCTCAGTCGCTGCGCCTGCTGACCCGGCTGGAGCCCAAGCGGTTCGTCCCCGATCCGCAGACCGGCACCCTGGTCAGCGTCGGGCTCAACCTCACCCGGGCCTGCCTGGACGCCGCCACCAAGTACCCCTGGGCGCGCGGGGACCACCCCACCGACCCGGGCTCGGTGAAGTTCGGCGCCTACGAGGACGACCTGCCCGTCTTCGAGTGGCTGCGCCGCGGCGCGCCCGCGGACCGCAAGTGCTTCGAGGCGCAGGTCATGGACTGGTCGGACGACGTGGCGTACTCCGTCCACGACTTCGAGGACGGCCTGCACGCCGGCCACCTCGACCCGAACCTGCTGTTCGCCGAGCCCGAGCGCACCGAGATCTGGCGCGTGGCCATCGGCCGGTACGTGCCCTCCGACACCGAGCCGGAAGAGCTCCGCGAGGCCCTGGACCGCTTGATGGAGCAGGAGTGGTGGCCGCACGGGTACGACGGCTCGGCCGTGGCCCAGGCCCGGCTGAAGGACGCGACCAGCCAGCTGATCGGCCGCTTCTGCCTGGCCGCCGAGGGCGCCACCCGGCAGGCGTACGGGACCGGCCGGCTGACCCGGTACGCGGCGGAGCTGGTGGTGCCCCGCGAGGCCCGCAACGAGTGCGCCGTACTGAAGGCGGTGGCCGACCTGTACGTCATACAGCGCGACGAGCAGGAGCGGATCCGCGCCGATCAGCGCATCGTCCTGGCCGAGCTCGCGGAGGCCGTCAGCGCCCGCGCACCCGAGGGTCTGGACCCCCAGTTCCGCGCGATCTTCGACGAGGCCCCGGACGACCGGGCCAGGAAGCGGGCGGTCGTGGACCAGATCGCGGCCCTCACGGACGCAGCCGCACGCTCCCTGCACGCCCGCCTCACCCAGCGCGCGCGACGCGCCGAAGGGTGAGCCGATCGGGCCACTCCCCCTTCACGCGGCAGGCTCGGTGCGGGACGCTCGCATGTGCCCGCATGTGGCGCAGAGGTTATGAGGAGGCATCAGGTGGTCGACGCACACCGGACGTTCGTCATCGTCGGCGCAGGGCTCGCCGGAGCCAAAGCGGCCGAAACGCTGAGGTCCGAGGGGTTCACGGGGCGGGTGATCCTGATCGGAGACGAGCGTGAGCATCCCTACGAGCGGCCGCCGCTCTCCAAGGGGTACCTGGCGGGCAAGGAGGAGCGCGAGAGCGTCTTCGTGCACGAGCCGTCCTGGTACGCGGCCTCCGACATCGAGCTGCACCTCGGCCAGCCCGCGGTCCACCTCGACCGGGACGCCAAGAAGATCGTCCTCGGCGACGGCACGGCGCTGCCCTACGACAAGCTGCTGCTCGCCACCGGCGCCGAACCGCGCCGGCTCGACATCCCCGGCACCGAGCTGGTCGGGGTGCACCACCTGCGCCGGCTCTCGCACGCGGAGCGGCTCCGCAAGGCCCTGGCGGGCCTGGGCCGGGACAACGGGCACCTGCTGATCGCGGGCGCCGGCTGGATCGGGCTGGAGGTCGCCGCGGCGGCCCGCGGGTACGGGGCCGAGGTCACCGTGATCGAGCCGGCCCCGACCCCGCTGCACGCGGTGCTCGGTCCGGAGGTCGGCCGGCTCTTCGCCGACCTGCACACCGAGCACGGGGTCCGCTTCCACTTCGGCTCCCATCTGACGGAGATCGTCGGGCACGACGGCATGGTGCTGGCGGCCCGTACGGACGACGGGGAGGAGCACCCGGCGCACGCGGTCCTCGCGGCGATCGGGGCCGCCCCGCGGACCGCGCTGGCGGAGACCTCGGGCCTGGCCCTGGTGGACCGGGAGCACGGGGGCGGGATCGCCGTGGACGCCTCGCTGCGCACCTCCGACCCGGACGTCTTCGCGGTCGGGGACGTGGCGGCCGCGCACCACCCGGTGCTGGGGACCCGGCTGCGGGTGGAGCATTGGGCGAACGCGCTCAACGGCGGTCCGGCCGCCGCGCGGGCGATGCTGGGGCAGGAGGTCTCGTACGACCGGGTTCCGTACTTCTTCTCCGACCAGTACGACGTGGGCCTGGAGTACTCGGGGTACGCCCCGGCGGGCGGCTACGACCAGGTGCTGATCCGCGGGGACGCGGGCAAGCGGGAGTTCATCGCCTTCTGGCTCTCGGACGGCAGGGTCCTGGCCGGGATGAACGTGAACGTGTGGGACGTCACGGAGGACATCCAGGCCCTGATCAGGTCGAAGGCGCCCGTGGACCGGGAGAGGCTGGCGGATCCGTCGATTCCGCTTTCGGCCCTGGTTCCGGCGGAAGGGGCCTGACGGGATTGCCTCCGCCCGGCCGTAGACTGGCGCGGTGGCAGGACGGATCAACGACGACGACGTGAAGGCGGTACGGGACGCGGTCCCGATCGACGCCGTGGTCTCCGAGTACCTCCAGCTGCGCAACGCGGGCGGCGGCAACCTCAAGGGCCTCTGCCCCTTCCACGACGAGAAGTCCCCGTCCTTCCAGGTCAGCCCCAGCAAGGGCTTCTACCACTGCTTCGGCTGCCAGGCGGGCGGGGACACCCTCGACTTCGTCATGAAGATCGACCACCTCTCCTTCTCGGAGGCGGTGGAACGCCTCGCCGGCCTGGCCGGCATCACCCTGCGGTACGAAGAGGGCGGCTACACCGCCGGCAGCAGCGGACGCGGCGAGCGCATCCGGCTGGTCGAGGCGCACAAGGCCGCGGCCGAGTTCTACATGGACCAGCTGGGCAGCGCCGAAGCCGAGATCGGCCGCAAGTTCCTGGCCGAGCGCGGCTTCGACCAGGCCGCGGCCCAGCACTTCAGCGTCGGCTACAGCCCGGCCGGCTGGGACCACCTGACCCGTTTCCTGCGCGGCAAGGGCTTCACCGACAAGGAACTGATCACCTCGGGCCTGTCCCAGGACAGCCGCAGCGGCAAGCCCATCGACCGCTTCCGCGGCCGGCTGATGTGGCCCATCCGCGACATCAGCGGCGAGGTCGTCGGCTTCGGCGCGCGCAAGCTGCGCGACGACGACAACGGGCCCAAGTACCTGAACACCCCCGAGACGGCCATCTACAAGAAGTCCCAGGTGCTGTACGGCATCGACCTGGCCAAGAAGGAGATCGCCAAGACCTCCCGGGCCGTCGTGGTCGAGGGCTACACCGACGTCATGGCCTGCCACATGGCCGGGGTCACCACCGCGATCGCCACCTGCGGCACGGCCTTCGGCGGCGACCACATCAAGATCCTGCGCCGGCTCCTCATGGACAACGCGACCGCCGAGGTGATCTTCACCTTCGACGGGGACGCGGCCGGGCAGAAGGCCGCGCTGCGGGCCTTCGAGGACGACCAGAAGTTCGCCGCGGAGACCTCCATCACCATCGCCCCGGGCGGCATGGACCCCTGCGACCTGCGCCTGGCCAAGGGCGACGCGGCCGTGGCGGGGCTGGTCGAGGCCCGCACCCCGCTGTTCGAGTTCGCGCTGAAGCACATCGTGGCCCGGCACAACCTGGAGAACCCGGCGGGGCGGGCCGCCGCGCTGGAGGAAGCCGCCCCGATCATCAAGAAGATCAAGAACGTCGCGATCCAGCACGAGTCGGCGGTCCAGCTCGCGGGCATGCTCGGCATGCGCGACGAGCAGTTCGTGGTCAAGCGGATCGCCCAGCTCGACCGCTGGGCCCGGGAGCGCGGCAACCAGCCCCAGCAGCAGCGCCGGGGCCAGTCCGGCGGCTCCGGTCACTCCAGCCACTCCAGCCACTCGTACGAGGACATCCCGGCGCCGTCCGGCGGCCCCACGGGTCCGGCGCTGAACCTGCGCAGCCCCGCGCACATCACCGAGCGCGAGCTGCTCAAGCTGGCGCTCCAGCGCCCCGCCCTGGTCTCGCCCGCCTTCGACGCGTACGGGATGGACGAGTTCACCGCCCCGCCCTACGCGGCCGTCCGCCAGGCCATCCTGGACGCCGGCGGCGCTTCGCTCGGCACCGAGGACTACGTGACCCGGGTCCGGGACGCCGCGCCGAACGACACCGTCCGCGCGCTGGTCACCGAGCTCGTCGTCGAGGCCATCCACGCGAAGACCGTGGACGAGGTCTACGCCGGGGTCCAGCTGGTGCAGGTCCGCCTCCGCGCGGTCGACCGCCGGGTCCACGAGATCCAGGGCACCTTGTCCCGCCTCGGCCACCAGGACGCGCCGGAGCAACTGGCAGCGGTCCAGGAGGAGCTGTGGGTGCTCCAGCAGTACGGCCGGCGCCTGCGCAACCGCGGCGCGGAAGGCCTCTAGGCCCCCGGAACGACCAGGCCCGTCTCATACGCCACGACGACGGCCTGGGCCCGGCTGTCCAGGGCCAGCTTGCTCATCGTCCGGTTGAGGTGGGTCTTGACGGTCGCCTCGCTGATGAAGAGCAGCTCGGCGATCTCCGTGTTGGACAGCCCGCGCGCCGTCAGCCGCAGCACCTCGCGCTCGCGGGCGGTGAGGGCGTCGAGGGCGGCCGGGGTGTCCGGCACCGGGTCCGCGCGGTTCACGTAGGACTCGATGAGGCGCCGCGTCACGCTCGGGGCGAAGAGCATGTCGCCGCGGGCCACCGCCACGACCGCCTCGATCAGCCGCTCCGGGCCGGTGTCCTTCAGCAGAAACCCGGAGGCTCCGGCGCGCAGGGCCGCGTACACGTACTCGTCGAGATCGAAGGTGGTCAGGACGAGGACCCGGGGCAGCGGGTCCACCGACGCCGCGAGGATCCGCTCGGTGGCGGCCGGGCCGTCGAGGCCGGGCATCCGGATGTCCATCAGGATCACGTCCGGGCGGGTGGCGGCCGCGCGGACCACGGCGTCCTCGCCGTCCTCGGCCTCGCCGACCACCTCGATGCCGGGCGCCGCCTGGAGCAGCGCCGCCAGTCCGGCCCGAATCAGGATCTGGTCGTCGACGACGAGGACCCTGATCACGACGCCGGCCGGTTCTCCGGGCCGGGGGGACGCGCGGTGGTGTCCGGCGCGGCGGTGACCGGCAGGGTGAGGCGCACGCTGAATCCCCCCTCGGTCCGCGGGCCGACGACCACTGTTCCGCCGTAGAGCCTCGCGCGTTCACGCATGCCGATCAACCCGTGCCCCGGCCCCGGGGCAACGTTGGCCTGATCTGATCGGCGCGCATCGGCGGCCGCTCCGCCGCCACCGCCGTCGTCGGTGACCGTGACCACCAGGGTGTGCGGGAGGTACGCGACGAGGACGTCGACGCACGCCGCCGGGGCGTGCTTGATGACGTTGGTGAGGGCCTCCTGGGCGACCCGGTACGCGCACAGCTCCACACCCGGCGGCAACGGCCGCGGGGTGCCGTCCGTCCGCAGTTCCACCGCAATGCCCGTGTCCCGCACCCGCTGCGCCGCCTCCGCCAGGCCCGCCAGGCCCGGTATCGGCGCGTACGGGGTCCGCTCGTCGCCCCGGTCGCCGTCCGCGGTGGGGTCGCGCCGGCCGTCCGGTTCCTCGTCCCCGCCCGAGCGCAGCAGCGTCAGGATGCGGCTCAGTTCGCGCAGCCCCTCGCGGCTGGTCTCGGCGATCGTGCCGAGCGCCGCCCGGGCCTTCTCCGGCGCGGCCGGGAACACGTAACCGGCCATCCCCGCCTGCACGCTGATGACGGACATGTGGTGGGCGACGATGTCGTGGAGCTCGCGGGCGATGCGCCGCTGCTCCTCGGCGACCGCGCGGCGGGCCCGCCACTCCTGCTCGCGGTACAACTCGGCGGTGACGGCGGCCAGCTGACGGTTGCGCTCCTCGAGCAGGCGGGCGCCGTTGCCGAACGCCCACACCACCCCCGGGACGCACAGGGCCTGCAGGACCGCCACCCACAGCTCCATCGCGGGTTCGCTCAGCCCGCTGAGGAAGATCACGGCCACGACCAGAGCCGCGGCGCACACGGCGACGGCACGGGGCGGGCGGCGGGACGCGACCCCGTACAGCGCGACCAGGGGGCCCCAGAAGTTGAGGGAAGGCGCGTACCCGGCGGCCAGGTACCCGGCGTAGGCCAGGCAGCACGCGACGAGGACGGACACGGGGGCGGTCCTGCGGGCGGCGAGCGGCAGTCCGACCAGCGCGGTGTACAGGTGGGCGGTGGCGTCGAACCGGGGCCAGCCCGCCGGGTGGTACTGCTCTCCGGTGACCGCCGCGACGCCGGTCAGGCCCACGGCCAGCAGGGCGTCCACCAGCCGGGGATCGAGGGAGCGGAACCGGTCAGCCGCCGGCCAGGCCCTGGTGCGCATCGGCGAACCCTACGCGGGGCGTTGGCAGTGGTCGTCATACCAGGGGTGTAGTCGGCGGCGGCACCCTTCTGCCGCAGAGGTTTACCGGTGAGGTCCACTCTGCGGTTGACGCCGGGCGGGGGTCGTCCGGGGGACCGTACGGGTGTTCAACCGACGGCACGCCGGCCCGGTGCGCCGATCGCCTCTACGCCACACAGGGGGATTCCATGCAGTTCACCAAGAAGGCCGCCGTCATGGCGGCGGGCGTCGCACTGTTCGCCGGCCTCGGCCTCACGGGCACCGCCGCGCAGGCGGCGGGCACCGGGGTACTGGCCTGCTCCACGAGCAACGCCGTCACGCCGATTCCGACGGTCAAGGTCGACAACACCATCGTCATCGAGCTGCGCTACAGCACGTCCTCGCGCTGCGCGTGGGGCCGGATCACCAACGCCGACCCGGGCGACCAGGTCTGGGTGGACCGTTCCAGCAACGGCGGCACCACCTGGGCCGGTCCGTGGGGCGTGACCACCGTGCAGAGCGGCACCGACACCCACACCCCGGCCTACAACGACGCGGGCTACAAGATGCGGGCCTGCGCCAAGAACGACAGCACCGGCACCGTGCGGTGTACCGGCTGGTACTAGGACCTTCACTGCCGTGCGTACGCCCGCCCACGGGGGGCGGGTGGCCGCACGGACGGGTACCGCTGCACGGCCGGGGGGGGGGCGGCCAGGACACCCACTAGCGGCGCAGCCAGTCGCCGCCCGGGATGCGGGTGCCGGAGCGGGCCAGGTGGTGGGCCAGGCGCGGGGCGGCCAGGTAGACCCAGGCGCGGACGGGGGTGCCGTCGGGGCGCAGGGCCCGGCGGGTGGTGCGGTCGTAGATGTTGGCGGGGTGGCCGGGGCCCGCGTACTCCTCCAGCAGGTCGAGCGCCGCGAGGAGTTCCCCGTACGCCCCGGGGGCCGGGGTGATCAGCTCTCCGGCTACGGCGGAGCCGGGGCGGTCCACGGCGTACGGGTAGCCGGGGCCCTCGTACAGGGCCGCGTCCGGGAGGCGGGCGGGCTCCTCGGCGGCCGTGCGGCCGCGCAGGAACAGGTCGTGGTTGACCTCGCCGGGGCGCAGGGTGCCGTAGACGAAGAAGGGGAGCTCCTGCGACTCGTCCGACTCCACCGGCTCGTCCCGCTCATCCGCCTCGTCCGGCTTCTCCGACTCCACCGGCTCCTCCACCCGCGGAATCGTTCCTTCGGCGTGGCCTTCCGGCCGATCGGCCGATGTCATGCGGACCTCCCACGATTCAGGCTGAGCTGCTGACCGGGCTCCCACCGGCCGCCGGCCGGGCCGGAAGTCCCGGCTTCGGACGCGGGAGCCCGCCTACGCACCGCCCTTGCACAACCGCCCGGTCCCCGTGACCGGCTCCGTCTACCGCCAGTCTGCCTCCCCGCGCCCCGCCCTCCCCCACCACCCGACGGTTCCGCTCCCCATGAATCGACCGACCCGCCACAGCCTCGCCGCAGCCGCTCTGCTCTGCATCGGCCTCGGCGGCTGCGCCGCGCCCGGGGGCCTCGGGCACGGCGAGGTCGTGCAGCCCGTGATCTCCCAGCCCCGGCCGAAGCCGCTGTGGCCCTCGTGGACCGGGTCCCCGAGCTCCGGCGGTACGGCGGTGGCCGGCCGGGTGCCGCCGCCGCAGCCGCTCGAGGGCGGCCCGGCCGTGGGACCGGAGGGGATCGAGAAGGTCGACGTGATGGCCGTGCTCCGCGCGGACAAGGCGATGAAGCGCTTCGGCGACGGGAAGAGGATCGAGGGTCCCGGCAGGGCCGGAGTGCGGCCGGCCCGGTTCGCGGACCTGACGGGCGACGGCAAACCCGAGCTGATCCTCGCCGCCGACACCCAGAGCGGGCGTTCGGTGCTGAGCGTCTACACCGCGGCCGGCGGGAAGGTCGTTCCGATCCTCTTCACCAGCGGCCGGCGGATGACCGCCGAGGTCCTCGGCACCGACCTGCTGGTCCGCACCACCGACGACGACGGCTCCGCGCACGACATCCGCTACCACTGGGACGGCCGGCGGATGAGCCTGCTCAGCGACGAGCACAGGTTCGGCAACGCCATCTCCGGCCGGGGCTCCGGCACGTGCCCGGCCCCGCCGCCGAGCGGCCCCGACTCACCCGCCCCCACGAAGCAGGCCGGCGGGTGAGGCGCTTCCTGCTCCGCTGCCGCAGGCTCCTGCACTCCCTCGGCCTGCGCTGGAAGATCTCCGTCCTGCTCGCCGTCGGCTGCTCGCTCGTCGCGCTCACCATCGGCATCCTGATCCACGAGGCACGCGCGAACCAGGTGGCCGACTCGGCGCGCAAGAGCGCCCTCGCGCAGCTCGTCCGGGTGCGGCAGGTGTACGAGCTCACGGGCCAGCTGGACTTCGACAAGGTCGGGGAGGCCGACGCGCGCCTCGACTGCCCGAGCCTGCCCGAACCCCTGCGGCAGGCCGCCCTCGCCGGACAGCGCACCACCTACCTCGATCTGCACGGCCGCCACCCGGCGGTGTGGGCCGCCCGGTCGGTCGGCGGCAGCCAAGTGCTCTCCGTACGCCAGCCGCTGGCCGCCGAACAGGCGGAACTGCGGGACCTCGACCAGCAGTTGCTGGCCTTCGGTGCGGTCGTCGTCACCCTCGCGGCGATCGGCGGAGCGGCACTGGCCAGCCGGCTGAGCAAGGACCTGCGGTCGGCGGCCGAGACGGCCCGGCGGATCAGCACGGGCGAACTGGACGCACGGATAGGCCCGTCGGGCGTACCGGGGACGCGGAACGAGGTGGCCGAACTGTCCGCGGCGGTCGACACGATGGCGGCGAGCCTGCAGCGGCGGCTGGTGGCGGAGCAGCGGTTCACGGCGGACGTGGCGCACGAGCTGCGGACCCCGCTGACCGGGCTGCTCACCGCCGCCGAGCTGCTCCCTCCGGGGCGGCCCACCGAGCTGGTGCGCGACCGGGTCGCGGCCCTGTGCAGTCTGACGGAGGACCTCCTGGAGGTGGCCCGGCTGGACGGGGACCGGGAGGTGGCCCAGCTGGACATCCACCCCCTGGGGCCGCTGGTGGAAGCGGTCACCCGGCGTTCGGGGGTGGAGGCGCAGGTCCTGGGCGCCGCCGACGGGACGGCCCGCGTCCGCACGGACGTCCGGCGGCTGGAGCGGATCCTGACGAACCTGCTGGTCAACGCCCGCAGGCACGGCGGGGACCCGATCACCGTGACGGTCGCCGGGAACACGGTCACCGTCCGGGACCACGGTCCGGGCTTCCCGCAGACCCTGCTGCGGGACGGCCCGCAGCGGTTCCTGACGGGCGCGACCGAACGCGGCCAGGGCACGGGCCTGGGCCTGACCATCACCCTGGGCCAGGCCCAGGTCATCGGCGCCCGGGTCACCCTCACGAACCCCACCCCCACCGGCGCCGCGGCCACCCTCACCCTCCCCCCGGCCTAACCCCTCGGGCCCCACCGCCCCTTTCCGACCGCGGCGGCGACCCGCACCCGCGAGGCCACCGTCACCCGGACGGGGTGGGGCCCCACAAATGCCCCCACACCTCTCCCACCTGCGACAACAGCCCACCGCCCCCACCCCCCACCCCCAATCTGACACCACATCAGCAGGCGCCCGCCCCGACTCCCGGGTTACCTCGGAAACACGACCCCGTGTCCACAGGAGACCCCCCATGCGCCGACGCACCGCCCACGTGCTCACCGCCACCGCGCTGACCGCCGCCGCGTTCACCGGCCCGGTCGCCGGCGCGGTCGCCGCCGCGGACCTGGGCATGTCGGGCTTCGGCACGGCGGGCTTCGCGCCCGGCGACTTCGCCCCGCTGGAGGTGTGGCCGAAGTCCGCCGCACCCGGCACCACCGTCACGGTGAACACGAAGGCCTGCGGCCCGGGCAGTCACGCCGAGGGCGACGCCTCCACCGTCGGGGGCGGCCGCTTCAAGCTGACTCCGGGCACCCACAAGGAGGTGGTCGTGGGACAATTCCAGGTCGCCCACGGAACCCGCCCCGGCACCCACTCGATCGGCGCCACCTGCGCGAACGGCAAGTTCGCCACCGGCGACCTGATCGTCACCGAGCACGACCGGGCCCCCCAGGGCCACGTGCGCACCGGGGTGGGCGGTGGCACGACCACCACCACCGACCCCGCCAAGATCGCGGCGGGAGCGGCAGTGCTGGCCGCAACCGCCGTCGGCGGTACCTGGTTCCTGCGTCGCCGGGCGAGCGGCACGCGGAACTGACGGACGCCCACCGCGGCTCCGGCCGCGGTCCGACCGGTACCGTCCCCCGTCGCCCGCCCCGCGAGGTCCCCCCCGTTCGCGGGGCCGGGCGACGGCCAGTCAAAACGTCACCACGTCACCAAGCCGAGGGGGCCGCATGGAGGCAGAGGCACGCCGCGCCCGCGCCCGCGGCGGCGGGCTCGTCGCACTCGCCGCCTGCATCGGCGTCTGGCTCATCGGCAGCGGCTCCGGCGAGCCCGTCCGGCCCCCGCTGCCCTCCCCCGGTGAGGCGCTGAGCGCCCAGGCCCGGTTCCCCGCGGCCATCGCCGCGCTCCCCGGATCGCCGCCCACCCGGATCCGGATCCCGTCCATCCGGGTGGACGCCCCGCTCACCGGGCTGGGGCTGCAGGCGGACGGCAGTCTCGAAGTGCCGCCGCCCGCCCGCCGGGACCTGGCGGGGTGGTACCGCGAGGGCACCACCCCGGGCGCCACCGGCACGGCCGTCGTCGCCGGGCACGTGGACGACGCGTCCGGGCCCGCGGTCTTCTACCACCTCGGCGCCCTGCGCCGGGGGGCCCAGATCGAGATCGCCCGCGCCGACGGACGTACGGCCGTGTTCACCGTCCACGCGGTGGAGGTCTACGACGCCAAGGCCTTCCCCGATTCCCGCGTGTACGGGTCGTCACCGCGTGCCGAGCTCCGCGTCATCACCTGCGGCGGGGGCTTCTCCCAGCGCACCGGCTACCAGGGCAACGTGGTCGTCTTCGCCCACCTGACCGGTACGTATTGAACGCACGGGCGGGCAGGGTCCAGTGCCCTAGCCGGTGCGGACGACGGCTTGGTCGCCATGGGGTCCGAACAGGTGCAGGATCTCCACCACCTCGCCTTCGGCGGGGCCGAACCAGTGGGGTTCACCGGTGTCGAACTCCGCGACCTCCCCGGGGCGCAGGGTGAGGCTCCGCTCGCCGATGACGAGGTGGAGCTCGCCGGCGAGCACGTAGAGCCACTCGTAGCCGGTGTGGGTCACCAGTTTCGGTTCCCGGTACGCGAGCACCTGCTTGAAGACCTGGACGCGGCCCGGGTACTGCGTCAGGGGGACCAGGACGCTCCCGTGGTCCCGGCGGCGGGGCCGCAGGTGGACGCGCTCGTCACCGGTGACCGGGGCGGCCACGAGCTGGTCCAGGGCCACGCGGTGGGTCCGCGCGAGGGGGATGAGCAGTTCGAGGGTCGGCCGCCGTTTGCCCGACTCCAGGCGGGAGAGCGTGCTCACGGAGATCCCGGTGGCCTCGGAGAGGGCCTCCAGGGTGAGGCCGCGCTCGCGCCGCAGCGCCCGTAGCCGCGGTCCGATGGCGTCGAGGGTCCGCTCGAGTTCGGCGTGTTCGGCGTCCCTGCTCATGTCCGTGGCCATGGGGCCATTTTGCGGTACCGGCAAATTTCCTGGGCCGCGGCCGCCACGCGGTCGGAGCATGGGCCGACATCCGAAGCCGGCGGCCGACAGACCGCCTGGACAGAAGGCGGACCCATGACCACGACGATCCCGGCCGGGACGGCAGCGGGGCCCGGGCCCGCCCTCGGCGCGCGCCGCCGGTGGACGGTACTGGCCGTCTGCGCGCTGAGCATGTTCCTCATCGGAGTGGACACCACCATCGTCAACGTGGGTCTGCCCGCGATCGGACGGGGCCTGGAGGTGGGCACCCGCGGTCTGGAATGGGTCGTGGACGCCTACACCGTGGTCCTGGCCAGCCTCCTCATCGCCTCCGGCGCCCTCGCGGACCGGTTCGGACGCCGTCGCGTGTTCCGGTGCGGGCTGGTCGTCTTCGGTCTCGCCTCCGTCGCCTGCGCCCTGGCGCCCTCGCTCGGCTTCCTCGTCGCGGCGCGGGCCGTCCAGGGGATCGGGGCCTCGATGCTGAGCCCGGTGGCCCTGGCGATCGTGGTCAACGCGATGCCCGATCCGCGGGAGCGGGCCCGGGCCATCGGCCTGTGGGCTTCCGTCTTCGGGCTCAGCATGGCCGCGGGCCCGGTCGTCGGCGGGGCCCTCATCGCCGCCTTCGGCTGGCGGTCGGTGTTCTGGATCAACGCCCCGGTGGTCGTCGGCGCGCTCGTCCTGGTCGCGTTGTTCGTGCCGGAGTCCCGCGGTCAGCGCGCCCGGCGGCTCGATCTGCCCGGCCAGCTGCTCCTCACGACCGCCCTGTGCGTCTCGGTCGGCGTCCTGATCGAGGGCCCCCGCATCGGCTGGGCCTCCCCCACGGCTCTGACCTGCTACGCCGTCGTCACGGCGGCCGCGACGGCCTTCGTCCGGGTCGAGCTCCGCCGGCCCGAGCCCCTGATCGACCCCCGGCTGTTCCGGCGGCCGCCCTTCGCCTCGGCGGTACTGGGCGCGGTGGCGGTGTTCACCGCGCTGAGCGTGAGCCTGCTGCTCACCACCCTGTATCTGCAGAACGCCCGCGGCTGGACCCCGCTCGCGGCCGGTGCGGCGACCCTGCCCATGGCGCTCGGGGCCACCGTGTGCGCTCCGTGGTCCGGCAGCCTGACGGGGCGACTCGGGCCGCGGCGTCCGCTCCTGCTCGCGGGCGGCTTCACCGCGGCGGGCGGGCTCTGCCTCGTGGACCTGGGCCCGGACACGGGCGTGCCGCTGCTCCTGCTGGCCCACCTGCTCATCGGCATCGGGTTCGGCTTCGCCAACGCCCCGCTCACCCACACCGCGGTCGGCGGCCTGTCGCCGTCCCGCGCCGGTGTGGCCGGAGCCGTCACCTCCACCGCCCGCCAGGTCGGATCGGCGGTCGGCATAGCCGTCGCGGGGGCCCTGGCCGCGGGCGCCGGCCCGGACGGCCTCGCCCGGGCGTCCCGGCCGGGCTGGCTGCTCGTGACGTGCTGCGGACTGTTCCTCATCGTGGTGGCCCGGGCCTCCGGGGCCCGGCAGGACCCGAAAGAGAGGGCCTAGGCGTCCTACGACGGGCCTAGACCGGAAACGCGTACCAGCGGCGGTGGACGTACGGCTCCACGCACAGGACCGCGGCCCCCGCCACGACTCCCACCAGGAGCGAGGTCCAGCCGCCCCCGGCGACGAGCGCACCGGCGCAGGCCCCGGCCACGACCAGCGGACGGGCCAGGGTCAGCGGGCCGAGCCCGACGACCATGGAGAGCGTGCTGGCCCGGTACGGCAGGGCGAAGTAGGCGGCGAGCGAGAGCCCGACGGCGAGGGCGTAGGCCCCGATCGGGACGAGGAAGCCGGTCCCGCCGTCGGCGAGGACCCCGTACGCCCGGTCGGTGTCCTCGGCGAGCAACAGGACGGCGCCGGCCGTGAGGGCGGGGGCGAGCAGCAGGACGGCGCCGACCGCCAGCCCGCGCAGGGAGGCGCGCAGGACGGCACGGTGCTTGCGGATCCGGGCGTCGCGGCCGGCGTAGGCGCGGAAGCCGCTGAACGCCGCGTCGACGAGGCCGAGGGCGGCGAGCGGCAGGACCGGGTTCATCGCCCGGCCCCTGAGGCGGCCCCGGAGGCGGACCAGGACGCGGCGTCGTGCCTCGGCGGTCCGCCGCGGGTCAGGTGCTCCGCGCCCACGAGCCGCCGGGAGGAACGCCCGAGGGCCTGGCGCAGCGGGTCCTCCAGGTAGGGGCGGATGCCGAGGACCGGGCGCAGGGTGGTGCAGAAGGGGTTGGACAGGCCCTTGGGCTCGTAGAGCAGCGGCCGGATGCCCGGTACGGTCGCGGCGCGCAGCAGGGTTTCGTCCGAGTGGGCGCGCCGGGCGGAGACGACCCCGTCGTGGCGGCCGAGCGGATGACGCATCCGGGCGCGGTGGAACATCCAGGCGCCCACGGGCGCCAGCCGGGTGGCGGCGATGTCGAAGTGGCAGAAGGCGAGCGCCTGGGAGTCGGCCTGCGCCTCGAAGAACTCGGCGAGCGCCGGCCCGCGGAAGTGGTGGAGCACCCCGGTGGAGACGTAGACGGTGGCGATCTCCGGGAGGTCGAAGGCGTTGCCGTGGACGAACCGGCAGTCGAGTCCCTCGGCGCGGGCCAGCCGGTCCGCCTCGGCGACGAGGGCGGCGTCGAGGTCGACGCCGATCAGCTCGACGTTCGGGCCGAGGGCGCCGGTGGACGCCAGCCAGCGGACGAGGTAGCCGAGACCGGATCCGATGTCGACCAGGCGGAACCGGCCGCGGCGGCCCGCGATCTCGCGGATGGCCTCGAACAGCGGGTCCAGTACGTGCACCAGCCGTTCCCCGATGCGCAGTTCCTCGCTGAGCCGCTGCAGCTCGGTGTGGACCCCGATCATCAGCCGGTCCACGGCGAGCGGGTCGAGCACGTCGTCCGGGCCGGCCGGCAGCCCGGCGACGATCCGGGCCGCACGCGGATCCCCCGCCTCGTCGAGCCGGCGGACCACATCACCCCGGCGCACCGGCATCCGCGCTCCGCTGAGCGGATCGGTGACGGTGATCAGGTCGGATATCTCAAGGTGGGGCACACCCGCAACTTTATCCCCCGGCCGCGGTCCGGCCCGTGCGCGTGCCGGGTCAGCCCCACTGTTCGAAACCCAGCTTCAGCACCAGGCCGCCGACGACCGTCAGGAGCACTCCGCGGACGAATCCGCTGCCCTTCTTCAGTGCCATCCGGGCGCCGATCATGCCGCCGGCCAGGTTGAACACGGCCATCAGGGCGGCCAGTTGCCACAGCACCATGCCCTGGTACGCGAACATCGCGAGCGCTCCGCCGTTGGTGCAGACGTTGACGATCTTCGCCGTGGCGGAGGCGGTGACCAGGTCGAGGTGGAGCAGGGCCGTCAGGGCCAGCACGAGGAAGGTGCCGGTGCCGGGGCCGATCAGCCCGTCGTAGAAGCCGATGCCGAGACCGGCCAGGGCGATGGTGAGCAGGACGCGCCGGCGGCTGACGGCGGCGGCTCCGGGAGCGACGCCGAAGCCGGGGCGGAAGAGGACGAAAGCCGCGACGACCACCAGGACCACCATGATCAGCGGGCGCAGCGCGTCCTTGCTGATGCCGCCGGCCAGGGCGGCCCCGCCCATCGAGCCGACGAGCGCGGCCAGGCCGATGCGGACGGCGAGCTTCACGTCCACCGAGGTCTTGCGCAGGTACGACACTGCCGCGCCGGAGGTCCCCACGATGGCGACGGCCTTGTTGGTGCCGAGGACGGTGGCGGGATGGGCGTGGGGCAGGCCCAGCAGCAGGGCGGGCAGGAGCAGCAGGCCGCCGCCGCCCACGACGGCGTCGATCCAGCCGGCCGCGGCGGCGGCCACGCACAGCATGATGATCATGGTTGTCGATATGTCAGGCACGGCCCGACCTTATGGAGCGGTTGGGTGCAGTGGCCATCAATCCCCGGAAACTTGCGCAAAGGTTGAGCTTCGCCCGGCCGGAGCCCGGTCCGGGGCCGCGGGAGCCGAGGGATCCACCACCGCCGTCAGCACGCTCGCCGCCAGCACACTGGCCAACCCGAGCCCCGCCGCCAACCGCCGGGCGGGCGGTACGGCCCCGAGCACGTCCAGCACCACCCGCACCGGTGAGACCCGCGGCCGACGATGCCGGGCCGCAGCCACGGCCACGAACGGCGGCCCCTTCGGCCGCTCCGGCACCCAAAGCCCGGGTCTAGGCCCGGGCGCAGCCAAACCCAGCCCGTCCGGCGCTTGGGAACCGGGCCAGGGGCCGAGGCCAGGCGCAACCAAACCCAGCCCGTCCGGCGCTTGAGAACCGGGGCCGGGGCCGGGCCAGGGGCCGAGGCCGGCCGCAGCCAAATCCAGCCCGTCCGGCGTTTGAGGACCGGGGTCCGGGGCGGAGCCCCGGCTGGGGGTCCCCCCGGACGGAGTCTGGGGGATGGGCGAAGGGCGGGTAGGGGACGAGCCCCGCGCAGCGGCCAGGGACACGGGCAGGGTGACGTGCAACGGGTGACGCACGGAGCGGCGACCTCTCGGGTGCGGGCGCGGGCGCAGGGGCGGAAACGGGGGCGGGGCCGGAATCAGGCGCGGGCTCAGAAGCCAAAGCACTCGGCGTGGATCCGCCCCGCCGGCACCCCCGCCCGCAACAGCGCCGACTGCGTGGCGTCCGCCATCCCCGGCGGCCCGCACAGGTACACGTCGTGCTCGGCCAGCTCCGGGACCAGCTCGGCCAGCGCCTGCGGAGCCAGCGGGTCGAAGGCGGCGCCCGACGGCCCGAGCAGGTAGTGCAGCCCGGCCTGCCGTTCGGCGGCGATGGCCTCCAGTTCGGAGCGCAGCACAAGGTGCTCCTCTGCGCCCGCCCGGTAGAGCAGGGTGATGTCCCCCGGCCCGCCGGGCAGGGTCTCGAACAGGGCCCGCATCGGGGTGATCCCGACCCCGCCGGCGATCAGCAGCACCTTGGCCCGGGTCCGCCGGGCGGCGGTGAGCGCCCCGAAGGGGCCGGTGGCCAGCACCCGGGTGCCGGGGCGCAGCCTGCGGATCCGGCGGGAGTGGCCGCCGAGGGCCTTCACGGTGATGCGCAGGGTGTTCCCGCGGACCGGCGCCGACAGCGAGAACGGCAGCGCGGTGTGCCACAGCCGCCGCTGGAGGAACCGCCAGCGCAGGAACTGCCCCGGCTCCGCGCGCAGCTCCGCGAGGTGCTCCCCGTAGACGAGGACGGAGACCACTCCGGGCCCCTCCGTTCGGACCTCGGCGACGCGCAGCGCGTGCCGCAGGGCCTGCCGTACGGGGACCACGGCGCGGTACCAGACCAGCAGGACGGCGACCACCGCGTGCGCGAGGGCCCAGAACCAGGCGACGGGGGCCAGGTCGGGCCCGGCGAGCTGGTGTCCGAAGGCGAGGGCGGCGGCGAGGTACACCAGCAGGTGGACGCCCCGCCAGGTTTCGTGGCTGACCCGGCGGCGTACGGAGCGGGCGGAGGTGATGCCGACGGCGACCAGGAGGACGGTCCCGGCCGCCGCGGCGGCCAGAGCCGGGTAGCCGAGCAGCTCCCGGACCGCCGAGAGCACGTCGACCCCCTCGTGCACGGCGTAGCCGCAGAGCGCGAAGGCCGCGTGCCCGAAACAGAGGAGCAGGACGTGGCGGCCGCCCAGCGCGTGCCAGCGGGCGAGCCGGGCCGCGCCCACCCCGTGCTCGACGGCGGGGACCCGGGCCATGAGGAACAGCAGGACGAGCACCCCGTACCCGGCGAGCAGGCCGGACAGGTGCGCGGCGGTGGCGAACAGCGCGTCGAGCCGGGCCGAGGGCCGCACCTGGGCGGCCCACAGCAGGGCCACGGTCCCCGCCCCGCCGAGCATCCCGCCCTTGACCCGAACCGCCATGTCTCGCTCTCGCATACGGCCACGCTACGGGCGCTCCGGCGGGCTCCCCGGCCCTCCCGTGATCCTTAAGGCGGCCTTGAGGAACGCCTCACGGACGCTTAACCCGCACGCTGAGGTCGGCGTTCCGTCGGGGAAACAACGGCGATGCCGTGGGGAAACAGCGGCCGCGCACTCTCGTGTCATGACCTCGGAACAGCAACGCGTGGTGGTGATCGGCGGCGGCCTCGCCGGCCTGCGGCTCGCCGCCCGGCTGGGCGGGGACGTCCGCGTCCTCGGTGAGGAGGCGCACGCCCCCTACAACCGGGTCCTCCTCGCGGAGGTCCTGGCCGGCCGGTACGCGCCGGAGGTGACGGCCCTCCCGGCCCCCGGCCCGGCGCTGCGCCGCGGCGTGCGGGCGGTACGGATCGACCGCGCGGAGCAGGTGGTGCACTGCGACGACGGCACGGTCGAGCCGTACGGCACCCTCGTCCTGGCCACGGGGTCGAACCCGGTGCTCCCTCCCCTGCGCGGCCTCTTCGAACCCGAAGGGCGGGAACTCCCCGCCGGGGTCCACGCGTTCCGCACCATGGACGACTGCCTGGCCCTGTCGGCGGCCGTACGTCCCGGGGTGCGCGCGGTGGTGATCGGCGGCGGCCTCCTCGGCGTCTCGGCGGCCCGCGCGCTGGCCGAGCGGGGCGCGCAGGTGGTCCTGGCGCAGCAGGGCGAGCGCCTGATGGAACGCCAACTCGACGCGGAAGCCTCGGAACTCCTGCGCACCCACCTGACAGACCTGGGCGTGGAGATCCACACGGAATGCCGCGTCCGCGGCCTGGCAACGACCACGGACCAGCCGCACCCTGCTGACGGCGTCAGCCGAGATCCAGCCCCTCGGGCGTTCGAGGAGCGGGTCCGGGCAGAGCCCGCAACGCCCCGCAGGGTCGCCGACCCCGCCCCGGGCCACCGCAAGGTCACCGGTGTCGACCTCGCCGTCGGCTACCGCCTGGACGCCGACATCGTCGTCCTCGCCTGCGGGGTCCGCCCCCGCACGGGCCTCGCCCAGGCCGCCGGCCTCGACGTCCGCAAGGGCATCCTCGTCGACGACGAGCTCCGCACCAGCGACCCCCGCATCCACGCCGTCGGCGACTGCGCCGAGCACGAGGGCCGGGTGTACGGCCTGGCCGGCCCCGCCCTCGAACAGGCCGACGCCCTCGCCGGAGTCCTGCTCGGAACCGGCAAGGGACTTGACCAGGACCCCGCCTACAACGGGACCCGCGCCCTGACCCGCCTCACCCTGACCGCCGGCGGCGACCGGCCCCTCGACCTCGCCGCCTTCGGCGAGACCACCCCGCTCCCCGGCGACGACGTGGTCCGGCTCACCGACGCCACCCGCCGCACCTACCGCAAGGTCGTCGTCCGCGGCGACCGCCTCGTCGGCGGGGTCCTGCTCGGCGAACTCTCCAGCGTGGGCGCCCTCGCCCGCAGCTGGGAGGACGGCGCCCCCCTCACCGACCAGCACGGTCTGATCGACCTGCACCACCTGCTCACCGACGACGGAGGCTCCTGATCATGGCCGCAGCCACGCCCACGCCCGCCCCGGGCACCGCCCAGGCCACCACCCAGGCCCCCGGAACCCGCCCCGCCCTCGTGCTCATCGGCCACGGCATGGTCGGCCAGCGGTACCTGGAGGCGCTCGCCGAACTCGGCGCCACCGCCACGCACCGGATCACCGTGCTCTGCGAGGAGCCTCGGCCCGCCTACGACCGCGTGCACCTGACCTCGTACTTCTCCGGCAGCACCCCCGAGGACCTCTCCCTCACCCCGGCCTCCTTCATGGAGGAGCACGGGATCGCCCTGCACCTCGACGACCCGGCCGAGAGCATCGACCGCGAAGCCCGCACCGTCACGTCCCGCACGGGGCAGGTGTTCCCGTACGACGTGCTCGTGCTCGCGACCGGCAGCTACCCCTTCGTGCCGCCCGTCCCCGGCAAGGACGCCCCGGGCTGTTTCGTGTACCGCACCATCGAGGACCTCCTCGCGATCGAGGAGTACGCCAAGACCCGCACCACCGGCGCCGTGGTCGGCGGCGGCCTGCTCGGGCTGGAGGCCGCCGGCGCGCTCAAGGGCCTCGGACTCGCCACCCGCGTCGTGGAGTTCGCGCCCCGGCTGATGCCCGTCCAGGTCGACGAGGGCGGCGGCGCGGCCCTGCTGCGCACCATCGAGAACATGGGGCTGACCGTCCACACGGGCGTCGGCACCCAGGAGGTGCTCACCAGCGAGGACGGCTCGGTCAGCGGCATGAAGCTGTCCGACGGTTCCAGCGTCGACACGGACCTGGTCGTCTTCTCCGCCGGCGTCCGGCCCCGCGACCAGCTCGCCCGCGAGAGCGGCCTGACCGTCGGCGAACGCGGCGGCATCTCCGTCGACGCCCGCTGCCGCACCTCCGACCCGCACGTCTACGCCATCGGCGAGTGCGCGCTCGCCTCCGACGGCCGCGTCTACGGGCTGGTCGCCCCCGGCTACGAGATGGCGGAGACGGCCGCGGCCGACCTGCTGGGCCGCGAGAAGGAGTTCACCGGCGCCGACCTCTCCACCAAGCTCAAGCTCCTCGGCGTGGACGTGGCCTCCTTCGGCGACGCCCACGGAGCCACCGCCGGCAGTCTCGACGTCGTCTACTCCGACTCCCGCTCGGGCGTCTACAAGAAGGTGGTCGTCTCCGCCGAAGGAGTCCTGCTCGGCGGCGTCCTGGTCGGCGACGCCGACTCCTACGGCCTGCTGCGCCCGCTCACCGGCTCCGTACCGCCCGTCACCCCCGAGCAGCTGGTGCTGCCCGCCGGCGCCGGCGCACCCGTCGCGCTCGGCCCGGCCTCGCTCCCGGACGGCGCGGTGATCTGCTCCTGCCACAACGTCACCAAGAAGGCGATCACCGCCCACACCACGGTGCCCGAGGTCAAGAAGTGCACCAAGGCGGGCACCGGCTGCGGAAGCTGCCTCAAGGTGATCGGCCAGCTGATGCCGCCGGCCGCCGACAAGGGGCTCTGCGACTGCTTCCCCTTCACCCGCGCCGAGCTCTACGAGATCGTCCGCACCCTGCGCGTGACCTCGTACGAGAAGCTCCTCGACAGCCACGGCCGCGAGGAGGCGCGCGGCGGCGAGGGCTGCGAGGTCTGCAAGCCCACCGTCGGTTCGATCATCGCCTCGCTCGCCCCCACCCTCGGAGCGAGCGGCTACGTCCTGGACGGGGAGCAGGCCGCCCTCCAGGACACCAACGACCACTTCCTGGCCAACATGCAGCGCAACGGCTCGTACTCGGTCGTGCCGCGCATTCCCGGCGGCGAGATCACCCCCGACAAGCTCATCGTGATCGGTGAGGTCGCCCGCGACTTCGGCCTCTACACGAAGATCACCGGCGGGCAGCGCATCGACCTCTTCGGCGCCGCCCTCGACGACCTCCCCCGCATCTGGGCCCGGCTCGTCGAGGCCGGATTCGAGTCCGGGCACGCGTACGGCAAGGCCCTGCGGACGGTGAAGTCCTGCGTGGGCCAGACCTGGTGCCGCTACGGGGTCCAGGACTCCGTACGGATGGCCATCGACCTGGAGCTGCGCTACCGCGGCCTGCGCGCCCCGCACAAGCTCAAGTCGGCGGTGTCCGGCTGCGCCCGCGAGTGCGCGGAGGCGCAGAGCAAGGACTTCGGGATCATCGCGACGGCGAGCGGCTGGAACCTCTACGTCGGCGGCAACGGCGGGGCCACCCCGCGCCACGCAGACCTCCTCGCCCAGGACCTGTCCGACGCCGAACTGGTGCGGCTCATCGACCGGTTCCTGATGTTCTACATCCGCACCGCCGACCGGCTGGAGCGGACCTCCACCTGGCTGGACCGGCTGGAGGGCGGCCTGGAGCACCTGCGGGACGTGATCGTGCGCGATTCGCTCGGGCTGTGCGCGGAGCTGGAATCGCTGATGGCCGACCACGTGGCGCACTACCGCGACGAATGGGCCGAGACCCTGGACGACCCGGAGCGGCTGCGCCGGTTCGTGTCCTTCGTCAACGCCCCCGGCGCACCCGACCCGAGCGTGAAGTTCGTCCCCGAACGCGGTCAGGTCAAGCCCGACCTGACCGTGCTGACCCTGGAGCCCCTGGGAGGCACCCGATGACCGTGGAACTGCAGGTGGCGGAGGGATGGCTCACCGTGTGCGAGCTGTCGGCGCTGACCCCCGGGCGCGGGGTGGCGGCGCTGCTGCCCGACGGGAGCCAGGCCGCCGTGTTCGTCGACCGCGCGGGACGCCCGTACGCGATCGGCAACCGGGACCCCTTCACCGGGGCGCAGGTGCTCTCGCGCGGGCTGGTCGGCTCGGCCGCCGGGCGGGCCTTCGTGGCCTCGCCGCTGCTCAAGCAGCGCTTCGACCTGGAGTCGGGGCACTGCCTGGACGACGCGGAGGTGGCGGTCCGGACGTACCCGGTGCGGACCGCCGCGACCTCCGTCTGAGGCTCAGCCCTCGACGATCGACGGGTCCATCCACATGATCTCCCAGGTGTGGCCGGAGAGGTCGTCGAAGGCGCGGCCGTACATGACCCCGTGGTCCTGTGCGGGACGGGGCTCGGTGGCGCCCGCCGCCAGGGCCCCGTCGACGAGCTCGTCGACGGCGTCGCGGCTCTCGGCGCTCAGACACAGCAGCACCTCGGAGGTCTTGGTCGCGTCCGCGATGTCCTTGTGGGTGAAGTCCTTGTACCGGGCCTCGGTCAGGAACATGGCCACGATCGAGTCGGTGATGGGCATCGAGGCGCAGTTCTCGTCGGTGAACTGGGCGTTGAAGCCGTAACCGAGCTTGCCCCAGAAGGTCTTGGTGGCCTCCAGGTCCTTGACCGGCAGGTTGACGAAGATCATGGTGGAGGACATGGGGGTCTCTCTTCTCTCGGCGTGTTCCGTTGCTTTCGAGAGGTAGACCGCGGGCCCCCGGGGAACTCATCGCTCCCGGCGAAGTTTTTTCGACGTTTCTTCGGCGCGCTACGAACGTGCAGGTCAGGCCGTCATCGAGCGCAGCCTCAGGGCCGCCAGCGGTACGAAGCCCAGCCCGTCGGCGCTCTCCAGGGAGGCATCGGCGCCGGCCAGCCGCTTGTGCAGGGTCAGCGCGATCCGCTCGCCCTGGGCCTTGGCCCGCTCCGCGTTCGGCCCCCGGTGCAGTCCGTCGATCGTGGCCCGCCACAGCTGCACCCAGCGGCCGAAGTCCTCGGCGGTCATCTCGCGGGCCGACTGGAGCGCCGCGTGCGGGGCGAAGGCGTTGCGCCGGTAGTCGGCGCTGCGGAAGAGGGACCGCTCCCAGAAGTCGGTGATCCTGGGCAGGTGCACGTCGAGGTCGGTACCGGCGATCTCGGTGAAGAAGGGCCCGATCCGCGGGTCGGCGAAGGCCGCCGTGTAGAAGCGGCGCAGCACGACGTCGAGGTCGGCGCGGCCGGTGATGTCGGCGTCGGCGGCATGGGGGGTCATCACTCCACCATCCTCCCGCACCGGCCTCCTCCCCAGGGCAGAAAGTCCCGCATTACGCCGTCCCGCCCCCTGTCTGCTGCCGCTCCGATTCCAGGCCCGCCCGATTCGCCCGGCCCTCCGGGAGGATTGACCTCGTGCCGGTCGCTCCCGTGTCATATGGAATTGACGTCACGTCAACTCGACGGTTCTAAGTTCCTCGACGCGTGCGTGACTCCTCGCCCGACCGGGCGCGGAGCTCTCCTCCCACAGGAGTGACCGTGGAACGTCGTACCTTCCTTCGCGGGGCCGTCATCGGCTCCTCCGCCGCCGCCTTCGGCGGCACGCTGATGCACGGCGCGGCCTACGCGGCTCCCGCCCAGCCCGGCGCCGGACCCTACGGGGCGCTCGGTGCAGCCGACGCCAACGGCATCATGCTGCCCGCCGGCTTCAGCAGCCGGGTCATCGCCCGCTCCGGCCAGACCGTCGCCGGCACCTCGTACACCTGGCACAGCGCCCCCGACGGCGGTGCCTGTTTCGCCGACGGCACGGGCTGGATCTACGTGTCGAACTCGGAGATCAACCCCTCCGGCGGTGCGAGCGCGGTGAAGTTCAACTCCTCGGGCACCGTCACCGGCGCCTACCGGATCCTCTCCAACACCCGCCAGAACTGCGCGGGCGGCAAGACCCCGTGGAACACCTGGCTGTCCTGCGAGGAGGTCAGCCTCGGCTACGTCTACGAGACCGACCCGTACGGGGTCAACGCCTCCGTGCAGCGCCCCGCGATGGGCCGCTTCAAGCACGAGGCGGCCGCCGCCGACCCGGTGCGCCAGGTCATCTACCTCACCGAGGACGAGACCAGCGGCTGCTTCTACCGCTTCATCCCCACCACCTGGGGCAACCTCTCCTCCGGCACCCTCCAGGTCCTCAAGGCCGGCACCGCCACCTCCGGCTCCTTCACCTGGGCCAACGTCCCGGACCCGGACGGCTCGCCGACCACCACGCGCACCCAGGTCTCGGGCTCGAAGAAGTTCAACGGCGGCGAGGGCTGCCACTACGCCAACGACACGGTCTGGTTCACCACCAAGGGCGACAACCGGGTCTGGCAGCTCAACCTCGCGAACAGCACCTACGAGCTCGCCTACGACGACTCCCTGGTCCCCGGCGGCAACGCCCCCCTGACGGGCGTCGACAACGTCACGGGTTCCTCGTACGGCGACCTGTACATCGCCGAGGACGGCGGCAACCTGGAGATCTGCGTCATCACCCCGGACGACATCGTCGCCCCCTTCCTCCGGGTCACCGGCCAGTCCTCCTCGGAGATCACCGGCCCCGCCTTCTCCCCCGCCGGCAACCGCCTCTACTTCAGCAGCCAGCGCGGCACGAGCGGCAGCTCGACGGGCGGCATCACGTACGAGGTCACGGGCCCCTTCCGCACCTGACCGACCCACCGGCCGAGCCCAACTCCAGCCCCCCGGCGTTTGAGGCTCGGGGGTCGGGGGGCGGAGCCCCCGGCAACGGCGCCGCACGGCACCACCGGCCGCACCCCGACGGGTCACGAACCCGCCGGGGTGCGGCGCGTCACGACACCACGGCCCCACCCTTCAGCAGCGCAGCGCCAAGCGGCGTCACCGTGTGCAGCACCGCGTTGCCCCGCCGCAGCGTGGTGACCAGCCCGGCCTCCCGCATCACCCCCGCGTGCTGGCTCGCGGAGGCCAGCGAGACCCCGGCCCGCCGCGCCAGCTCGCTCGTGGTGGCCCCGTCGCCGATGGCCTGGAGCACCACCGACCGGGTGTGCCCGACGAGCTTGCCCAGGGTGTGCTGGCGGTGCCGGCGCCGCTCCTCCGCCGGCCGCGCCGCATCGCCGCCGGCGGCCTGCGCCGAGGCCAGCTCGGCCGCCGCCGGATACACCAGCACGGGCGGCAGCTCCGGATCGTGCAGGGTCACCGCCGTGCGCCGGCAGAAGAAGGAGGGCTGGAGCAGCAGCCCGCGCCCCCGCAGCCGTACGTCCCGGTCCACGGGGTAGTCGCACTCCAGCACCGGCGCCCGCCACCGCAGCATCGGCGGCAGCGAGGCCAGCAGCTCGTCCGCTCCCCCGTCGAGCAGCGCCCGCCCCCGCGCGGCCCGCTCGGCCTCGATCTGTGCCTGGATGTGGCTCCAGTACGGCTCCACGGCCGCCCGGTGGTACCGGCGCAGCTCCTCCATCAGCCGGGGCAGGTGCGCGGTGTCCCCTTCCATGAAGTCCCGCAGCCGCCTGGGGACCAGGACCTCGGAGCCCCGGTACGCGCCCCCGTCGGCCGCCGCCGGCATCCCGAAGGCCGCGGCCATGCCGGAGCCGCTCTCCACGCCCCTGCCGAGCAGCGTGAGCTCGCGCCGCAGCCGCTCGGGGCGGATCCCGCGCAGTGCGTCGAGGCCCACGTCCCACCCGTACTGCCCCTCCACGGGGGTCAGGAAATCGGGGAAATACCCGCGGCTCGGTATCAGCGCACCGAGAAGTCGTGTTTCACCATTCAACCTGGTGCGTGTTTCCGCACGCCAATCGCCGAAGAGCCGGGTATCCCGCCGGTCCCGTAAGCGGTGAAAACTCAGAATCGTTTCCCACAACGCATCCGGACGCCCTGCCATCCTTACGCGCGCGAGGTCCACTCCAGTGAAATGGATACGCAGCACCCGAACCCCCACCTGTGCAACCGCAATCCCCCCGCCCCTTGAGTATGCACGCCGTCACACGTGGTCACCATGGCCTTTCAGCCACAGTTGAAACCCCTTTCGGCGGAGGTGTGACAACCGAAATCCTGTACTCCGCCGGGCACACTCCGGCGCGACCGAAACGCTCCGCGAAGGCCGTGGGGGGCTTTGCGGGGCCTGGCGGTCGGTCGCACCGGGAAGCGCCGACGTGTCCGGCGGATTGGCGACAGGCGGTGGACGGGTGGGGATCCGTCCACCGCCTGTTGCCGTTAAGGCATCTGGAACAACATTGAACGAAGACTGGCCCGGGGGAACGCCCGCGAACACGGGGGAACGCCGGGCGGCGCCGTGAAACGCCGCAGAGCGCCGGGGAACAGCGGGCAAGGCCGGGGAAATAGACGCGCCTGCCACCGGACGTCAGGGAACCCGGGGGCAGGCGCGGTCGATGGGGCCCCGGCATCGGGGCCGCGGAGGGTCAGCGGCTGTCGCTGCCCTTCGCTTCGGCGGCGGCGCGGCCGGCCTCCAGGCGCGCGACCGGGATCCGGAACGGCGAGCAGGAGACGTAGTCCAGGCCCACCTCGTGGAAGAAGTGGACGGACTCGGGGTCGCCGCCGTGCTCTCCGCAGACGCCGAGCTTGAGGTCGGGGCGGGTGGCCCGGCCGGCCTCGACGGCGCTGCGGACCAGGGTGCCGACGCCGTCGCGGTCGATGGTCTCGAAGGGGGAGACCCCGAAGATGCCCTTCTCCAGGTAGGCGGTGAAGAAGCTGGCCTCGACGTCGTCGCGGGAGAAGCCCCACACGGTCTGGGTCAGGTCGTTCGTGCCGAAGGAGAAGAACTGCGCGGCCTCGGCGATCTGGCCGGCGGTGAGGGCGGCGCGGGGCAGCTCGATCATGGTGCCGATGGTCAGCTTGAGGTCGGTGCCGGTGGCGGCCTCGACCTCGGCGATGACCGCGTCGGCCTCCTCGCGGACGATCTCCAGCTCCTGGACGGTGCCCACGAGCGGGACCATGATCTCGGCGCGCGGGTCGCCCTTGGCGTTCTTGCGCTCGGCCGCGGCCTCGGCGATCGCCCGGACCTGCATCTTGAACAGGCCGGGGATGACCAGGCCGAGGCGGACGCCGCGCAGACCCAGCATCGGGTTCTGCTCGTGCAGCTTGTGCACGGCCTGGAGCAGGCGCAGGTCGTTCTCGTTGGCGTCCTTGCGGGACTCGGCGAGGGCGACGCGCACCGACAGCTCGGTGATGTCGGGCAGGAACTCGTGCAGCGGCGGGTCGAGCAGGCGGACGGTGACGGGCAGCCCGTCCATCGCCTCGAACAGCTCGACGAAGTCCTTCTTCTGCAGCGGCAGGAGGGCACTGAGTGCCTCCTCGCGCTCGTCGTCGGTGTCCGCGAGGATCAGACGCTCCACCAGTTCGCGGCGCTCGCCGAGGAACATGTGCTCGGTGCGGCACAGGCCGATGCCCTGGGCGCCGAAGCGGCGGGCGCGCAGCGCGTCCTCGGCGTTGTCGGCGTTGGCGCGCACGCGCAGGCGGCGTACGCGGTCGGCGTAGGCCATGATCCGGTGCACGGCGGCGACGAGCTCGTCGGCGTCGTCGGCGCCGGCGTGCATGCGGCCCTCGAAGTACTCGACGACCGGGGACGGTACGACGGGTACCTCACCGAGGTAGACCTTGCCGGTGGAGCCGTCGATGGAGACGACGTCGCCCTCTTCGACGACCGTCCCGCCGACCGTCATGCGGCGGCGCTTGGTGTCGACTTCGAGGTCCTCGGCGCCGCAGACGCAGGTCTTGCCCATGCCGCGGGCCACGACGGCGGCGTGCGAGGTCTTGCCGCCGCGCGAGGTCAGGATGCCCTCGGAGGCGATCATGCCGTCGAGGTCGTCCGGGTTGGTCTCGCGGCGGATCAGGATGACCTTCTCGCCGGACCGCGACCACTTGACGGCCGTGTAGGAGTCGAAGACGGCCTTGCCGACGGCCGCGCCCGGGGAGGCGGCGATGCCGCGGCCCAGCAGGGTGGTCTTCGCGTCCTCGTCGAAGCGGGGGAACATCAGCTGCGCGAGCTGGGCGCCGTTGACGCGCTGGAGGGCCTCGGCCTCGTCGATCAGGCCCTGGTCGACGAGCTGGGTGGCGATGCGGAAGGCGGCGCCGGCGGTGCGCTTGCCGACACGGGTCTGCAGCATCCACAGCTGGCCGCGCTCGATGGTGAACTCGATGTCGCAGAGATCCTTGTAGTGGGTCTCCAGCGTCGTCATGATCGTCATGAGCTGGTCGTACGAGACCTTGTCGATGGTCTCCAGGTCCGCGAGCGGCACGGTGTTGCGGATGCCCGCGACCACGTCCTCGCCCTGGGCGTTCTGGAGGTAGTCGCCGTAGACGCCCGCGTGGCCGGTGGCCGGGTCGCGGGTGAAGGCGACGCCGGTGCCCGAGTCGGGGCCGAGGTTGCCGAAGACCATGGAGCAGATGTTGACCGCGGTGCCCAGGTCGCTCGGGATGCGCTCCTGGCGGCGGTAAAGCTTGGCGCGGTCGGTGTTCCAGGAGTTGAAGACCGCTTCGACGGCGAGGTCGAGCTGCTCGCGGGCGTCCTGCGGGAAGTCGCGGCCGGCCTGCTTGGCGACGATCTTCTTGAAGCGGGTGACCAGCTTCTTCAGGTCGGCGGCGTCGAGGTCGGTGTCGACGGTGACCTTCTTGGCGGCCTTGGCCTCGTCGAGGGCCTCCTCGAACAGCTCGCCGTCCACGTCGAGGACGGTCTTGCCGAACATCTGGATCAGGCGGCGGTACGAGTCCCACGCGAAGCGCTCGTTACCGGCCTGGGTGGCGAGGCCGGTGACGGACTCGTCGGAGAGGCCGATGTTGAGGACCGTGTCCATCATGCCCGGCATCGAGAACTTGGCGCCGGAACGCACGGAGACCAGCAGCGGGTCGTCCGACTGGCCGAGCTTCTTGCCCATCTTCGCCTCGAGGGCGGCGAGGTGCGCGCTGACCTCTTCGCGCAGCTCGGCCGGGGCCTCGCCGCTGTCGAGGTAGACCTTGCAGGCCTCGGTGGTGATGGTGAAGCCGGGAGGGACCGGCAGACCCAGGTTGGTCATCTCGGCGAGGTTGGCACCCTTGCCGCCGAGAAGGTCCTTGAGGTCGCGGTTGCCCTCCGTGAAGTCGTAGACGAGCTTCTGATCTTTGTTTTCCGACACGGGTCTCGACTCCTCGAGGCTCGGTGGCTGCCCTGACGGCCAGGAACATACCCAGATCGAAGGCTTATGGGTACGTCCACTTGGCGGTCATACGGCCGTAACCACCTGGGTGCCAGCCAATCGAATGTAACTGGTGAGTAGCCAGAACACACGAAGACCTTTCAGGTCCCGAAGACCAAGGTGCCCACTGGGGCTTGTTTCCGCTCCGATGAGCGATCATCGATACATTTGCGTTCAATACTTGAACGCAGAAAGGGTGGCACCCAGTGCCACCCTTTGAAAGTCTTACCCGTGACTATTGCGCTCATCTGAGCGAAACCTCACCCATGCGTGGCGTATGTCACGCCACGCATGGCACGCTTTGCCAGCGATTTCTCAGCCTCCGGACGTGTCCAGTTCGGCTTCCTCGCTCACGCCCGCGCAGTCATACGGATCCTTCAGCCAGCCCTCGGGCAGGACAACCCGGTTGTTTCCGGACGTACGGCCTCGCGGACCGTCCGCGCTGTCCGGCCAGGGCTGATCCAAATCCAGCTCGCTCAGATGAGCATCCAGTTCGGCCAGGGAGGAGGTGACGGCGAGCTTCTGCCGCATCTCCGAACCCACCGAGAAGCCCTTGGTGTACCAGGCCACGTGCTTACGGAAGTCGATCACCCCGCGCGCCTCGTCGCCGATCCACTCCCCCAGCAGCTGTGCGTGGCGGAGCATGGTCTGCCCGACCTCCCGCAGCGTCGGCTTGTGGAAGTCCTCCGGGCGCCCCTCGAAGGCCGCGACCAGGTCGTTGAACAGCCACGGCCGCCCCAGGCAGCCGCGCCCGACGACGACCCCGTCGCAGCCGGTCTCGCGGACCATCCGCAGCGCGTCCTCGGCGCACCAGATGTCGCCGTTGCCGAGCACCGGGATCTCCGGCACGTGCTCCTTGAGCCGTGCGATGGCCTCCCAGTCGGCGGTGCCGCCGTAGTGCTGGGCGGTGGTGCGGCCGTGCAGGGCTATGGCGGTGATGCCCTCCTCGACGGCGATCCGGCCGGCGTCGAGGTAGGTGAGGTGGTCGTCGTTGATGCCCTTGCGCATCTTCATCGTGACCGGCAGGTCGCCGGCGCCCGCGACGGCCTCGCGCAGGATCGCGCGCAGCAGGTTGCGCTTGTACGGGAGGGCCGAGCCACCACCCTTGCGGGTGACCTTGGGCACCGGGCAGCCGAAGTTGAGGTCGATGTGGTCGGCGCGGTCCTCTTCGACGATCATGCGGACCGCCTTGCCGACCGTCGCGGGGTCGACTCCGTACAGCTGGATCGAGCGGGGCTTCTCGGTCTCGTCGAAGTGGATCAGCTGCATGGTCTTCTCGTTGCGCTCGACCAGGGCCCGGGTCGTGATCATCTCGCTCACGAACAGCCCCTTGCCGCCCGAGAACTCGCGGCACAGGGTACGGAACGGGGCGTTGGTGATGCCGGCCATCGGCGCGAGCACCACCGGGGGCTGCACGGTGTGCGGGCCGATCGCGAGAGGCGGGGGGAGCGTGGTCATTCCCCCATTGTGGCTCAGCCGTGCCGTTGATCGCATGTCGTTAGTTAGGCGTACTATCGGCCGCATGGACGAGCTGACCCAGCGGCGGCGCCTGCTGATCCTGACGATCTGCTGCATGAGCCTGCTCATCGTCAGTCTGGACAACACCGTCCTGAACGTCGCCCTGCCCTCCATGCGCCGCGACCTGGGCGCCTCCGTGGCCGGTATGCAGTGGACGATCGACGCGTACACGCTGGTCCTGGCCTCGCTGCTGATGCTGGCCGGCTCCACCGCGGACCGGATCGGCCGCCGCAAGGTCTTCATCGTCGGCGTCGTGCTGTTCACCGCGGGCTCGGTGCTCTGCTCGCTCGCGCCGAGCCTGGGCTGGCTGATCGCCTTCCGGATGATCCAGGCCGTGGGCGGCTCGATGCTCAACCCGGTCGCCATGTCGATCATCACCAACACCTTCACCGAACCGCGCGAGCGGGCACGCGCCATCGGCGTCTGGGGGGCGGTCGTCGGCATCTCCATGGCCGCGGGCCCGCTGATCGGCGGCCTGCTCGTGGACTCGGTCGGCTGGCGGTCGATCTTCTGGATCAACCTCCCCGTCGGCCTCCTCGCCCTGGCCCTGACCCTGCGCTACATCCCGGAGTCCCGGGCCGACCACCCGCGCCGCCCGGACCCGGTCGGGCAGCTGCTGGTCATGGGGCTGCTCGGCTCGGTCACGTTCGGGATCATCGAGGCCCCCGCGGCCGGACCGGGCTCCCCGCTGATCCTGGGCTGCGCCTTCGTCGCCGCCTCGTCCCTGGCCGGGCTGCTGGTCTACGAGTCGCGGCGGTCGGAGCCCCTGATCGACCCGCGGTTCTTCCGCAGCGCCCCCTTCAGCGGGGCCACGGTGATCGCGGTCAGCGCCTTCGCCGCGCTGTCCGGGTTCCTGTTCCTGAACACCCTGTACCTCCAGGACGTACGGGGCCTCGGCGCGCTGGACGCCGGCCTGTACATGCTGCCGATGGCGGTCTTCGCCTTCCTTTGCGCGCCCGTGTCGGGACGGCTCGTCGCCACCCGGGGGCCGCGGCTGCCGCTGCTGGTCGCGGGCGTGACGATGAGCGCGAGCGGGCTGCTGTTCGCCGCCTTCTCGGCCGAGAGCTCGACGCCGATGCTGTTCTGCGGGTACGTGCTCTTCGGCATCGGGTTCGGCCTGGTGAACGCCCCGATCACCAACACCGCGGTCTCCGGTATGCCGCGCGCCCAGGCCGGGGTGGCCGCCGCGGTGGCCTCCACCAGCCGGCAGACCGGCGGGGCGCTGGGCGTGGCGATCGTGGGCGCGGTCCTGGCCGCCGGGATGGCGGGCGGGTCCGGTTCCGCCGCCGAGTTCGTGGCCTCGGCCCGGCCCGCCTGGTGGATCATCACGGTGTGCGGACTGCTCGTCCTGTGCGTCGGCTTCGCCACCAGCGGCAGCTGGGCCCGCGAGACGGCCCTGCGCACGGCCCGCGCCCTGGAGCCGAAGGCCGGCCCTGCACGCACGGGCGCCTCGCCGCGGCACTGAGCCGGGGCTGGGCGGCTGCTCGCGTGCCCGTCTGAGCGTTTGAGCGTTTGAGCGCCTGAGCGCCTGGCCGCCTACTCCCCGCAGGCGAAGTCCTCGCTGTTCGAGTCGATCCGGTCCAGCAGACCGCGCAGCGCCTCCTGGTCCCGGTCCGAGAGGCGGGCGAAGAGTCCGAGTTCCACCGCGTCGAGGGCCGCGTTCGTCTTCGCGAGGGCCGCGGTGCCGGCGTCGGTGATGGCGACGTTGTGGCGGCGGCGGTCGGCCGGGTCCCGGCGGCGCTCGACGAGCCCGTCGCCCTCCAGGTCGTTGAGGATCCCGACGAGCACGCTGGGGTCCACCTCCAACCGCTCGGCCAGCGCGCGCTGGCCGATGGGCCCGCCGTCCAGGTGCGTGAGGGCCATCGCGTGGCGCGGGGTGAGTCCGGCGGCGCTGAGCGCCTGCTTCATGCGGGTCTGGGTGATCGATCCGTGCCAGGCCAGCAGCATGCCCAGTCGCTGCGGCGGGTGCGTGGGGTCCTGAAGCGCCGTCATGTCCACATCGTAACAACCGGGAAATGATTGCGCCTGGACAATCGTTGATGGTATTCAATGGTTCTACATCGCCGATCGTTGGAGCCCACCATGTTCATCGCCTATGCCGTCGTCGCCGGACTGCTCGCCCTCACGCTCGCCGCGTCCGCGACCTTCACCCTCCAGCGCAACCCCGCGATCACGGAGAGCATGGGGAAGGTCGGCGTGCCCGACTCCTGGCTCCCCCGGCTGGCCACCCTCAAGGCGGCCGGGGCGATAGGCCTGGTCGCGGGCCTGTGGCTGACCCCGCTGGGCATCGCCGCCGCCATCGGCGTGACCCTCTACTTCATCGGCGCCGTCGTCTTCCACCTGCGCGCGAAGGACTACGCCTTCGCCCCCGCGGCCGTCCTCACCCTGGTCGCGGCAGCGGCCCTGGTCCTGCGCGTGGCGGCCTGACGCGCCCGAGCCGCACCCCCCGCCCGACCTCCTGGACAGTTATTCTTCGCGCAGATAGTCTGCGCGAAGAATATCTACCAGGAGGCCCCCATGTGGGAGTACGAGCACGGCATCGAGACCACCGCCGCACCCGAGGCGATCTGGGCCCTGTGGGCCGACGTCGAGAACTGGGGCGCCTGGAACGCCGACATCGAGAAGATCGAGCTCCGGGGCCCCTTCGCGGCGGGTGCGGAGATCACCATGACCCCGGCCGGCCAGGACCCGGTGGAACTGCTCGTCGCCGAGGTCGCCGAGGGCGAGATGTTCATCGACGAGGCGCGCTTCGCCGGCCTGGTCCTGCGGACCACCCATCGCGTCTACCGACTCGACCCGGCACTCGACCCGGCGCGCAGCCGGGTGGTGTACCGGATGGAGATCAGCGGCGAGGGCGCCGCCGAGGCGGGCCCGGAGATCGGGCCGGCCATCACGGCCGACTGGCCCGACACCATGGCCGCGCTGGTCCGGACGGCCCAGGGCTGATGCCCCTGACCCCCGGCGAGAGCCCCGGCTTCCTCCTCTGGCACGCCACCCTGCGCTGGCAGCGGGGCATCGCCGCGGCGCTGGGGCCCCTGGGCCTGACCCACGTGCAGTTCGTCCTCCTCGCCTGCGCCTGGTGGCTCAACGAACAGGGCGAGCAGCCCAACCAGCAGGCACTGGCGCGCCAGGCGGGCACCGACGTGAAGATGACCTCACAGGTGGTGCGCACCCTGGAACAGAAGGGGCTCCTCGCCCGCGAGGTCGATCCGGCGGACACCCGCGCCAAGCGGCTGCGCGTCACCGCGGCCGGGGCCGAGTTGGCTCCGCGGGCGATCGCCGCCGTCGAGGGGGTCGACGAGGAGTTCTTCCGGCCGGTCCCGCGCGAGGACGCCATCACCCTGCTGAGCCGCCTGGCCCGCCCCGAGTCCTGACCTCACGCCCTCCCCCACCCTCCCGCCCCGCCCCACCCAGCCCCGTCCGCCTTGCGGGCGGGGCTTCCTCACACGAAGGACTGACAGATATTGAAACCTGTCAGCCGTCATGTCATTCTCGTTCCATGACGACGAACCAGAGCACCTCAAAGGCCGGCACCCGCACTCTCGGCAGCACCGGACCCGGCATCTTCCCCCTGGGGCTGGGCTGCATGGGGATGTCCGCCCTCTACGGCGAGGCCGACCGGGCGGAGTCCCTCGCCACCATCCATGCCGCCCTGGACGCCGGGGTCACCCTTCTGGACACCGGCGACTTCTACGGCATGGGGCACAACGAGCTCCTCATCAACGAAGCCCTGCGCACCGCCCCCGCCGCGGCCCGCGAGTCGGCGCTGACCAGCGTGAAGTTCGGCGCCCTGCGCACGGTCGAGGGCGGCTTCACCGGGTACGACGGGCGGCCGGAGGCCGTCAAGAACTTCCTGGCCTATTCGCTCCAGCGGCTCGGCCGGGACCACATCGACATCTACCGCATCGCCCGCGTGGACCCCGACGTACCGATCGAGGAGACCGTCGGCGCCATCGCCGATGCGGTCACCGCCGGGCACGTCCGGCACATCGGGCTCTCCGAGGTCGGCGCGGACACCCTGCGCCGGGCCGCCGCCGTGGCTCCCATCGCCGACCTCCAGATCGAGTACTCCCTGATCTCGCGCGGCATCGAGGAGGAGATCCTGCCGACCGCCCGCGAGCTCGGCATAGGCATCACGGCGTACGGGGTGCTGTCCCGCGGCCTGATCAGCGGGCACTTCACCCGCGACCGTGCCCTGGCTCCGGGCGACTTCCGCGGGATGAGCCCGCGCTTCCAGGGCGGCAACCTCGACCGGAACCTCGATCTGGTCGACGCCCTGCGCAAGGTCGCCGACGAGAAGGGCGTCACCGTCGCCCAGACGGCCATCGCCTGGGTGCTCTCCCGGGGCGAGGACATCGTGCCGCTGGTCGGCGCCCGCAGGCGCGACCGGCTCGGCGAGGCACTGGGCGCCCTTCAGGTCGTCCTGACCCCGACCGACCTCGCGGCCATCGAGGACGCCGTCCCGGCCGGTGCGGCCGCCGGCGACCGGTACCCGGCAGCGCAGATGGCCCACCTGGACAGCGAGCACTGATCCGGCTGTACGGTCGTACTCATGCCACCCGCAGCCGCCGAGCCCCTCACCCCCGAGCGCATCCTCGCAACCACCGAGGAGGTACTGCGCCGGTTCGGCCCGACCAAGGCGACCGTGGTGGACGTGGCGCGCGCCCTGGGCGTCAGCCACGGCAGCGTGTACCGGCACTTCCCCTCGAAGGCCGCACTGCGCGAGGCCGTCACGGAACGCTGGCTCGCCAAGAGCGAGATCATGCTGGAGGAGATCGCCTCGGCTCCGGCCGAGCCCGCCCTCTCCAAGGTGGAATCGTGGCTGGAGGCTCTGTTCGAGGCCAAGCGCCACAAGGCGGGTGACGACCCGGAGCTGTTCGCGACGTACATCGTGCTGCTCGGCGAGAGCAGTGGCGTGGTGGAGAACCACATCACCGAGCTGATCGGGCAGCTCTCCCGGATCATCGGCGAGGGGGTCGCGGCGGGCTCGATCAGCGCGCCCGACGTACCAGCCGCGGCGCGCGCGGTGTTCGACGCCACCGGGCGCTTCCACGATCCGCAGTACGCGGCGGACTGGCTGGACCCGACCATCACCGCCGAGTTCGAGGCGGTCACCGCCCTGGTCATGCGCGGCCTGCGCGCCTGACGCCTGACGCCTGACGCCTGACGCCTGGAACTGTCCGCTCCGGACATCTTGATCATCATTTGGGACGGCGGGCCCTTGCCGTGCACCTGCCAGGTTCCTAGGTTCCCCCTTACCGCACACCATCAGGTCTGTTCCAGGGGGAACCTTGTCCGCTCAGCAAGAACCGGCAGCGCAGTCCGGGCCGCCGGCCAGGTCCGGATCGGCCGCCGCGATCGGCTGGATCCTGACCATCGGGTTCAACGTGGTCGCGCCCATCCTCACGTACAACATGCTCACCGACCGGGGCTGGAGCGAGTTCGCCGCGCTCCTGGTCAGCGGCGGCTGGCCGGTGGTCGACTCCCTCGTCCACCTCGCCTGGCGCCGCAAGGTCGACGAGTTCGCCGTGGTCACCCTGGTCTTCCTGGTGATCACCGCTCTCGTCACGCTGATCGGCGCGCACTCGGCGCGCGCCCTGCTCATCAAGGACTCGGGAGTGACGGGCCTGTTCGGCGCGCTGTGCGTCGCCACCCTGTTCACGCCCCGGCCGCTGATGTTCTACTTCGGCCGCAAGTTCGGGACCGACGGGACCAAGGAGGGCGTGGCGTACTTCAACGGGCTCTGGCAGTACCCCGACTTCCGCGCGGCGATGCGGCGGATGACCACGGTCTGGGGCGTCGCCTACCTGGTGGAGGCCGCGCTGCGGGTGGCGCTGGCGTACACGCTGAGCGTCGACACGATGGTGTGGGTCAGCCCCGTCCTGATCTACGGCTTCCTGGTCTCGCTGATCGTCTGGACCGTCCGGTTCTCCAAGCGCACCCAGGCCGAGGGCGAGGCGAGGGCCGCAGCTCTGGCGGCCGCCGCGGCCGCCGCGGCCGGCAGTCCGGCGCCCGCGTAACCGGCCCGGAAGACGGCAGTGGCCCGGTGCGCATCGCGCACCGGGCCACTGCCGTTCGAGCGGCGGAACCTAGCAGCCGAGCAGGCGGCTGCCGAGGTAGCTCTGGATCTGGTCCAGGGAGACGCGCTCCTGCTTCATGGTGTCGCGCTCGCGCACGGTCACGGCGTTGTCGTCGAGGGTGTCGAAGTCGACGGTGACGCAGAACGGCGTACCGATCTCGTCCTGGCGACGGTAGCGGCGGCCGATGGCGCCCGCGTCGTCGAACTCGATGTTCCAGAACTTGCGCAGGTCGGCGGCGAGGCCCTTGGCCTTCGGCGACAGCTGCGGGTTGCGGGACAGCGGAAGGACGGCGACCTTGACCGGGGCCAGGCGCGGGTCGAGGCGCATCACGGTGCGCTTCTCCATGACGCCCTTGGCGTTCGGGGCCTCGTCCTCGTTGTACGCGTCGAGCATGAAGGCGAGCATGGCGCGGTTGACACCGGCCGCCGGCTCGATGACGTACGGGGTGTAGCGCTCCTTCGACTCCTGGTCGAAGTACACGAGGTCCTGGCCGGAGGCGGCGGAGTGGGCCTTGAGGTCGAAGTCGGTGCGGTTGGCCACGCCTTCGAGCTCGGAGAACTCATTGCCACCGAAGTTGAAGCGGTACTCGATGTCGGCGGTGCGCTTCGAGTAGTGGGACAGCTTCTCCTTCGGGTGGTCGTACCAGCGGATGTTCTCCTCGCGGATGCCGAGGTCGCGGTACCAGTTCCACCGCTCCTGCATCCAGTACTCCTGCCACTGCTCGTCCTCGCCCGGCTTGACGAAGAATTCCATCTCCATCTGCTCGAATTCGCGGGTGCGGAAGATGAAGTTGCCGGGGGTGATCTCGTTGCGGAAGGACTTGCCGACCTGCGCGATGCCGAAGGGGGGCTTCTTGCGCGAGGAGGTGAGCACCTGGGCGAAGTTGGTGAAGATGCCCTGGGCCGTCTCGGGGCGCAGGTACGCCTTGGAGCCGGTGTCCTGGGTCGGGCCGAGGTGGGTCTCCAGCATGCCGGAGAACTGCTTGGGCTCGGTGAACTGGCCCTTCACACCGCAGTTGGGGCAGTTGATGTCGGCGAGACCGCCCGCGGGCGTGCGGCCGTGCTTGGCCTCGTACGCCTCTTCCAGGTGGTCGGCGCGGTGGCGCTTGTGACAGGAGGTGCACTCGGTCAGCGGGTCGGAGAAGGTGCCGACGTGACCGGAGGCCACCCAGACCTCGGGGGCCAGGATCACGGAGGAGTCGATGCCGACGATGTCCTCACGTCCGGTGACCATGGCCTTCCACCACTGGCGCTTGATGTTCTCCTTGAGCTCGACGCCGAGCGGGCCGTAGTCCCAGGCAGCCCGGGAGCCGCCGTAGATCTCACTGCACGGGAAAACGAAGCCACGGCGCTTGCTCAGGCTGACGATGGTTTCGATCTTGTCGGCGGCCACGGTGCTCTCTTCATTTACGAGGACGAACGGCGAAGCCTCAAGGTTACCGGCGCGCGCACCCCCCCTTTCAAATCGAGACCGCCTTAAACGGGCCCTCCACACCCCTCCCACCAGGGTTTTTGACAATCGTTTCCATCTTTGATGAAAATGGATGTCATGAACGTACGACGACGCCTCATACCCACCGCCGCCCTCGCCGCAACCGCCGCCCTCGCCGCGACCGCCCTCACCGCCTGCTCGGGGACGGCCGGGGCCGCCGGGGCCAAGGACGGCAAGCTCGGCGTGACGGCGTCGTTCTATCCGATGCAGTTCCTCGCCGAGCAGATCGGCAAGGACCACGTGCAGGTCGACACCCTCACCAAGCCCGGGGTCGAGCCGCACGACCTGGAGATCACCCCGAAGCAGACCGCGCAGCTCGGCGAGGCCGATGTCGTCCTCTACCTCAAGACGCTGCAGCCCGCCGTCGACAAGGCCATCGCCCAGTCCGGCGTGAAGAACATCGTCGACGCCGCCACCCTCACCAAGCTGGAGGTGCACGGCACCTCCGGCCACGACGGTCATGACGCGGCCGCCGAAGAGGGCCACACCGAAGGTGACGGCCACAACCACGGCGAGTCCGGCGAGGA